>DASXCK010000001.1:0-5968 GCA_036491235.1 Xanthobacteraceae bacterium
CTCGCGACGTTGAGGAAGGACGCGTGCGTGCTGCCGCTCAGCATGTCGGTGAGCACGCCGGACGCGCCCGCCTTGTTGGGGATGCCCTGCATCTTGAGGTCGCCGGCGCGCTTGGCGAACAGCGCCATGTCGTAGTCGGGATAGCTGCCGACGCCGACCGAGCCGTAATTCACCTTGCCGGGATTCTTCTTGGCGTAGTCGATGAACTCGGCGACCGTCTTCGGCGGGAAATTCTTGGTGGTGACCAGCAGGAATTCCGGGATGTCGACCAGTCGCATCACCGGGATCACGTCCCGCTCGTAATTGATGTGCATCTTGTTGGCGTAGAGGATCGGCGTGATCGTATTCGTCGTCACGTTGCCGATCATCAGCGTGTAGCCGTCGGGCGTCGAGCGCGCCATCGCCTCGAGCGCGATGATGCCGTAAGCGCCGGGCTTGTTCTCGATCACGATCGACGCGTTGAGCGATTGGCGCAGTTGATCGCCGAGCACGCGCGCCACGATGTCCGTCGCCCCGCCCGGCGCGTAGGGCACGAGGATTTTTATCGGCCGCGACGGATACTTGTCCTGCGCGCCCGCGGGTGCGGCGCCGAGCACCAGGCAGGCGAATGTCAGCAGGGTGGACAGCAGCCTTTTCATGTCGGACTCCGGGCAGCGTTGTCAGGTCGGCGCGCTTGGCCAAGCGGTGCCGCATGATACAATTCGCCTTCCGCAAGGGAAGCAAGCCATGAATGCAGCGACCGTTCACCACCTCGTCCTCCGATCGCGGAGGCGGTCGTGATCGCCGGTTGGTCGTCGCTGAGCCGGGCGGAGCGCGACGCCGCCTACAACAACAGCCAGGCGGTCGCCAACAGTCCCGAGCTGGTCGAACGGCGCAATGCCGCCTCGGCCGCATTCCGCAAGGCGCATCCGGCGGGCCTCGACGTCCCCTACGGCCCGGCCCCGCGCCAGAAGTGGGACCTCTTTGCCGCGGCGGATTCGTCCGCGCCCTGCCTCGTCTTCATCCATGGCGGCTACTGGCAACGCAACGCGCGCGAGGATTTCGCCTGCTTCGCCGAGGGCATCATGTCGCACGGCTGGTCGATGGCGCTGCCCGGCTACACGCTGGCGCCGTCGGCCTCGCTTGGGGCGATCGTCGGCGAAATCGGTCGCGCGCTCGACTGGCTCGCGGCGCATGGCCCGGAGCATGGCGTCGCGGCCGGCCCTGTCATCGTCTCCGGCTGGTCGGCCGGCGGGCATCTGACCGCGATGGCGCTGTCGCATCGGCGCGTCGCCGCGGGCCTCGCCATTTCGGGCGTCTATGAGCTTGCGCCGATCCGCGAAACCTATCTCAACGACGCGCTTCATCTTACCGACGCGGAGGTCGCGACGCTCTCGCCGCTGCGGCTGCCGGTGGTGCAGAAGCCGCTGGCCATTGCCTACGGCACCAAGGAATTGCAGGCGCTGGTCGACGACAGCCGCGACCTGCATGCACGCCGCCAGGCCGCCCATGCGGCCGGGCCGCTCATCCCGGTCGACGGGACGGATCACTTCACGATCATGGAAGAGCTGCGCAAGCCCGACGGCGTTCTGGTTCGCGGCGCGCGGGAGCTGCTCGGCTCGACGGCGTGATGCGGCGCGGGCTCACCCGCGATCGCGGCCCCACCGCCATCGCGGCGGTTCGCCCTTGAGCCAACACACGAGGAGCAACAGAACGTTCAGCGCGACGACGCCGGCGATGAACATTCCGGGATCGCGATTTGGCGGAAACATGATCGCGTCCGCGACCAGGAAGCCCGCGAAGACGGCCAGCACCAGCCATCCTTGCCAGGTTGCCGGAATGCCCCATCCCCAGCCGTAGCGCTTCGCCGGAAACCAATATCGGTGTTCGCTCGCCATGGGCATCTCCACGTGGCGACAGCGCGGTCGAGCCAGGCGAACAGGGGCGATGAGGTTCGCTAGGCCGCTTCGCCGCGCGCCTGCGCGGCCGCGTTGCGGATCGCCGCGATATTGGCCTTGTAGTTCTCCGGTTTCCCGCCTTTGAACACTGCCGAGCCCGCGACCAGCACATTGGCGCCGGCGCGCGTGACGAGTGGCGCCGTCTCCGGCGTGATGCCGCCGTCGACCTCGATGTCGATCGGCCGGCCGCCTGCGAGCGCGCGCAGCCGTGCGACCTTCTCGACCGTGCCCGGGATGAATGCCTGGCCGCCGAAGCCCGGATTAACCGACATCACGAGGATCAGATCGACCAGGTCGATCACGCGCTCGATCGTGCTCTCGGAGGTGCCGGGATTGAGTGTGACGCCCGCCTTTTTCCCGAGCGCGCGGATCGCTTGCAGCGAGCGGTGGATGTGCGGACCCGCCTCCACGTGCACCGTAATGGAGTCGGCTCCCGCTTTGGCGAAGGCTTCGAGATAGGGATCGCACGGCGAGATCATCAGGTGCACGTCGAAGGGCTTGCGGCTGTGCGGACGCAGCGCCTTCACGATGTCCGGGCCGATCGTGATGTTGGGGACGAAATGCCCGTCCATCACGTCGACATGGATCCAGTCGGCGCCGGCGCCATCGACGGCGCGCACCTCCTCGCCCAGCCGGGCGAAGTCGGCGGATAGAATCGAGGGGGCGATGAGCAGGGGGCGGGACACCGATTCCTCGCGAGATTTCACCGTTCGCGTAACACGGCGGCGCCGGGAGGGGCAACGCAGGAAGGGCCCGGCAGGAATTGCCGCCGCACCGCCGCAGGGGGCGTTTCTTGCCGGGCGGGCATGGCGCGCAACCCTGAATCTTCAGGCACTTAGCGATACCCGCTGTCCGGCACAACCTTTGCAAATGAGGAGCCCGGGAAGTTCCAGATTTCAGTGGAGTAGTGTCATGTTCTTCCTTGCTGGCGCGGCCGCCTCGGACGCCCTCGGTCTCATTTCCTCATTGCAGCAGGCCCTCGGGGGCGGCAATTCGGCGGCACAGTCGCCGACAACGTTCGACCCGACGAGCACGGCTGGAGCGTCTGCCACCGCGCAGACGCCGGCGACGGCCCCGGCGGCCAGCCCGCCCGCCTCCCCACTCTCGTCTTCGACTCTCAATGCGATGTTCTCGATGCAGGGCCAGGGGCAGCAGCCGTTGATGATGGTCAACGGCGACGCGCTGAGCCAGCAGATGTTCTCCCTCCTCGACGGCAACAGTGACGGCGCCGTCAGCCAGTCCGAGTTCGACACGGCGTTTGGGCAGAACGGCAACACGACGCAGGCAAACAACCTCTTTGCGCAGATCGACGCCAACGGCGACGGCTCGATCAGCCAGGACGAATTGACCAACGCGCTTGAAGGTCAAAACCAGGCGCAAGGTCAGGGGCAGAGCCAGGGATCGGGCGTGCATGGCCACCATCATCATCACGGCGGCGGCTTCGACATCGCGAGCCTGCTCGGCGGCGCATCCGACGACAGCGGCGCCAGCGGCGCTGACGCCGGGGCGGGAGCGAGCGACGACACGGGCATCGGCGCCAATGCCGGATTGGGCGCTGATTTGACCGGCGATGCGACGCAGTCGGTCAGCAACTCGGACGGCTCGACCACCACCACGGTCACCTATGCGGATGGATCGCAGGTGACGATGACGATCCCGGGCGCCAGCAGCTCGAGCTCGAGCTCGAGCCAGAACGGCAATTCCGGCGCGCCCTCGGCCGCGACGCTCAACAATTTCGTCGAGCAGATGATCCAGCGCCAAGCGCAGCTCTTGGCGAGCACGTCGGTCGGTCAGTCGGTTGCGGTCAGCGCCTAGGCTTTTCGTTGAACCGATCGAGCGCCGCCTTGAGGGCGTGCGGCAAGAGATAGACCGGAAATTGCGCCATCGCGATGTAGAGCCAGGTCGTCGCGGGTACGCGGCCGCTGGTGGCCGCGACCATCAGGCCGAGATTGCGCAAGCCCGCTGACAGCGCGAGCGTCAGGGCGACCGTGCGGCCGGCGCGCCAGAAGATTGCCGCGGTGGCGGCGCCGAAAACCAGCGATGTCGCAAAGGCGAGCGCGAGGAACCCGAGGACGAGCAAGGGGTAGGCGATCGTCTGCGCGATCACGCCGTCCATCACGGCGACCGCGAAGACGAACATCGCGATGACGCTGAGCCCGTCGATGCGCGCCGCCTGACGCTCGACCCAGGCCTGCCCGGCGGCGCGGCGCACCAGCGCGGCGATCCCTGCCGCCGCCGCCAGCAGAGCGAAGAGCCGCAAGCCGAGCGCGAGCGGGGACAGACCCATTGATGAGCCGAGAAACATCGCCGCGAAGACCGCGGCCGTCGCGGGCGTCGCAATCGCGCACACGGTGAGCACGGCAAGCGCCAGCGCCGCGTCGAGCCCCATCAGCGCTGCGAGCGCGGACGCCGCGACGACCGGCGGCGCCGCGCACTGGAGGATCAAGGCGATGAGCAGCCCGCGGTCGAAGCCGAGCGCCGCCAGCGGATAGCCGCAGACGAGCGGGGTCGCGACCACCATCCAGGCCGCGCCGGCGAGCACCAGGCCGGGGCGGCGGAAGTGCCGGCGCAAGGCCGTCGGATCGACCCGCAGGAACGCCAGCGCGAGTAGTACGAACACGCTCGGCGCGAAGGCAGGCTTGAACAGCGCCGCGAGCCACGGCAACGCGAGGCCGGCAAAGACCGAGAGCGCGACCGCGCGCGTGCCCTGACGGCCGAGCCAGGCGAGAACGGCGGCCGGTCGCATCAACCAGGACATCAAGATCTCGCGGCAATTGCTTGAGGCGGCATGGCTGTCATACCGCCCGCCTGTGATACTGATTTCATGGCCGCGCTGCCATATATGCTGGATCGCTTCACCCTCCCCTGCAGGGGGAGGGTCGGCGAGCATTGAGCGCAGCGAAATGCGCGACGGGGTGGGGTGTGGGCATCTGAGCCACCCCACCCCGCTCGCCGCCGCTACGCGCCGCCGAGCGACCCTCCCCCTGCAGGGGAGGGTGAAGAGAGGACGGAGCTCCATGGCACGCACTGACGCGATCGTGCTCGGCGCCGGCATCGTCGGCACCGCCATCGCGCTGCATCTCGCCAAGCGTGGTCTCGCGGTGGCGCTGATCGACCGCCGCGGCCCCGGCGAGGAGACCTCTTACGGCAACACCGGCATCATCGAAGGCACCACGATCTTTCCGGCCGCTTTTCCGCGCAGTCTGGCCGCGCTCGCCCGGATCGCACTCAAGCGGGCACCGGAAGCCAATTATCACGTGTCCTTTCTGCCCAAGATCGCGCCCTGGCTGCTCGCGTTCCGCTACTGGTCGCAGCCCGACAAGCTCGTCGAGACCGCCCGCGTGATGCGCCCGTTGTTCGGCCGCGCGATTGCCGAGCACGAGGCGCTGATGGGGGAGGCGAACGCCACCCATTTGATACGCAAGAACGGCTGGCTCAAGCTCTTCCGCCGCGATGAAAGCTTTGCCGCGACCGCGCGCGAGCGCGCGCTGGCGGAGGAGTTCGGCATCACCATCCGCGCGCTCGACACCGATGGCGCGCGCGAGCTCGAGCCCTCGCTCAATCCGGTGTTTCGCCACGCGCTCAACTGGGAAGGCGCGGTCAGCATCTCGGATTCGATCTCGCTCACGCGCGCCTATGCGGCGCGGTTCACCGCGCTCGGCGGCGTCATCCTCTCCGGCGACGCCCGCACGCTGCACCGTGAAGGCACGCGCTGGCGCGTCGATACCGCCGAGGGGCCGATCGATGCCGCCGACGTCGTCGTGGCGATGGGCCCGTGGTCGCCGGATGTGCTCGGCCCCCTCGGCATCCGGCTGCCGATGGCGGTCAAGCGCGGCTACCACTTCCATTTCCGCCCCCAGGGCAACGCCGCGCTGGCGCGGCCGATCCTCGATGCGGACAACGGCTACTGCATCACGCCGATGCAGCAGGGCATCCGCCTCACCACCGGCGCCGAGTTCGCCGATCGCGATGCGCCGCCGACGCCGGTGCAGTTCGGACGGCTGATGCCCGCGGCCCAGGAGCTCTTTCCG
>DASXCK010000002.1:0-12351 GCA_036491235.1 Xanthobacteraceae bacterium
CTCGCCGTAGGACACGGCGCCGAGCTCCTTGGAGAAGCCCCAGCGCGTCACCATCATGCGCGCGAGCCGCGTCGCCTGCTCGATGTCGGACTGCGCGCCCGACGTGACCTTGTTGGTGCCGAAGATCATCTCCTCGGCGACACGCCCGCCCATCATGATCGCCAGCCGCGAGGTCATCTGCTCATAGCTCATCGACAGCTTGTCGCGCTCCGGGAGCTGCATGACCATGCCGAGCGCACGGCCGCGCGGGATGATCGTCGCCTTGTGCACCGGATCGGTGGCGATGACGGTGAGCGCGACGAGCGCGTGGCCGCCTTCGTGATAGGCGGTGAGCATCTTCTCTTCTTCGGTCATCACGAGCGACTTGCGCTCGGCGCCCATCATCACCTTGTCCTTGGCGTCCTCGAACTCGATCTGCGTAACCATGCGCTTGTTGCGCCGGGCCGCCATCAGGGCCGCCTCGTTGACGAGGTTCATCAGGTCGGCGCCGGAGAAGCCGGGGGTACCGCGCGCGACGGTCTTGAGGTTGACGTCGGGCGCGAGCGGGACCTTGCGCACGTGCACCTTGAGGATCTGCTCGCGGCCGACCACGTCCGGGTTCGGCACCACGACCTGGCGGTCGAAGCGGCCGGGGCGCAGCAGCGCGGGGTCGAGCACGTCCGGCCGGTTGGTCGCGGCGATGAGGATGATGCCCTCGTTCGCCTCGAAGCCGTCCATCTCGACGAGAAGCTGGTTGAGCGTCTGCTCGCGCTCGTCATTGCCGCCGCCGAGGCCGGCGCCGCGATGACGGCCGACCGCGTCGATCTCGTCGATGAAGATGATGCAAGGCGCGTTCTTCTTCGCCTGCTCGAACATGTCGCGCACGCGGCTGGCGCCGACGCCGACGAACATCTCGACGAAGTCGGAACCCGAAATGGTGAAGAACGGCACGTTCGCTTCGCCCGCGATCGCGCGTGCGAGCAGCGTCTTGCCGGTGCCGGGCGGGCCGACGAGCAGCACGCCGCGCGGGATGCGGCCGCCGAGCCGCTGGAACTTGCCGGGGTCACGCAGGAACTCGACGATCTCCTGCAGATCCTGCTTGGCCTCGTCGACGCCGGCCACGTCCTCGAAGGTGACGCGGCCATGCGCCTCGGTCAAAAGCTTCGCCCGGCTCTTGCCGAAGCCGAGCGCCTTGCCGCCTGCCCCCTGCATCTGCCGCGACAGGAAGATCCACACGCCGATCAGCGCGATGAACGGCAGCCAGGAGATCAGCAATTGCAGGAACCAGGGCACGTTGTCGGACTGCGGCCGCGCCGTGATCTTCACCTTGTTCTTGACGAGCGTCGGAATGAGGTCGGGGTCGTTCGGCGCATAGGTCGCGAACGGGCGGCCGCCGATGCTGTCGCTGAAGGTGCCGCGGATTTGCGGCCCTTCGATCGTCACGTCATTGATCTTGCCGTTCTCGACATAGCCCAGGAACTCGGAGAACGAGATGTCGGTCGGATTGGAACGCGTGCCCGGCTGCTGGAAAAGCGTGAACAGCGCCAGCAACAGGAGGACGATGATCACCCACAAGGCAAAATTGCGCAGATTGGCGTTCATCCCGAAGTCCTCTTGACCCGCTGGCGTCCCGGCACGGTCGTATCCCCCGCAAAACCGGCTTCCGAGCCGATAATGTAGGTGTGGTGCCGCACTATGCCAAGCGAAAGGGGCCCGTTCCGTTAATTTTAACGTTGGCTGCCGATTCGGGCTCTTTTGCCCTGGCGGCGGGCGCGCGGTGCTCGGACGGCGGCCCGCGCACGGCGTGGCGGCGCGCGCTCGACGATGATTCGACCGTTGGCCAGGGTCAGCAGGGCACCGGCGAGTGTGCGGCGAAACCGCACGGGACCCGCGAGCGCCGCCGCGAGCGCCTCGGCGAGCGCTTCGAGCTTGCCGAGCTCGACCGGCCCCTCGTCGCCCACCCACGCGATGGCGCGTCCGACGAGGCGCAGGGCGACTTCCGCCGGCAGGCCGGCAAAGTCCTGCGCCGGAAACATAATCGGCCCCCGCTCGGGCCACACACTGTCAGCCGCGCCATCGGACAGGGCGGATGCCGCCGCCGCGACGGCGAATTCGATCGCCGCGTCGGCCCGTCGCACGCGGCGCGCGAGCCGCGCGAAGACTCGCGCATCGAGCCCCTCGGACACCAGCGCCGGCATCAAGGTGCGCAGGCGCGTGCGGGCAAAGCGCGGGTCACGGTTGGATGCATCGTCGGCGGCGGCGATCTTGGCGGCGAGCAGGGTTGCCACCAGCCGCGACTTGGCGACCTCGAGCAGCGGCCGCACCAAGAACACGCCGGTTGCCGGCATGACGAGCGGGCGTACCCGCGCCATCCCGGCGAGCCCGACGACCCCGCTGCCGCGCGCGAGGCGAAACAGGATGGTCTCGGCCTGATCGTCGATGGTGTGGGCGGTGACCACGCAGGTCGCACCCGCTCGCGCGGCCGCCGCGGCGATCAGCCGATAGCGCGCCTCGCGGGCCTTGTGCTGCAGGCCGCTCGCCGGCTTGCGGCCGGTCCAGCGCAAGGTGCGGTGAACCACGCCGAGGCGCCCGGCGAGGCGCTTGACGGCGGCGGCCTCGCGCCGCGCCTCGGGGCGCAGCCCATGATCGACGGTCACGGCGATCAGCTTCGGCCCGCGCCGCTGGCGCTTGCGCCAATGCGCCGCGAGCCACAGGAGCGCGGTCGAGTCGGGACCGCCCGAAACCGCGAGCACGAGCGCGGGCTGATCGATCAGGTCGGCAAGCAGCAGGTCGGCCTCGGCGTCGGAGATCGCCGCCTGGCTCGCTTCTGCCTCAGCAGTGGACACGCTTCTGTTCGCGCTCGACCGCCGCCCTCACGTTCGCGGCGGCATGGGGAAATTTCTTGGCGACCTCGGCAAGCGTCACGCAGGCGAGGTCCTTCTGCTTGAGCGCCGCGAGCGACTCGCCGAGCCGCAGCAGCGTATCGGGCTGCTTCGGGCTGGTCGGATATTTCTTCGTCATGGCGACGAAGGCCTCGGCGGCCGGCTGGTAGCTCTTGTTCTGAAACAGACTCTCGCCGAGCCAGAACTGCGCCTCGGAAGCCATGCGGTCGTTCGGGTACTTGCGCAGGAAATCGCGGAATGCCTGCTCGGCGAGCGAATAGTCCTTACGCCGCACATAGCCGTAGGCGAGGTCGAACTCGTCGCGCGGCGATTGCGAGGGCGGCAGCGTCGCAAGCTGCGGCCCGGTCGCGCTCGGATTGCTCGGCGGCGGCGGCGGGAGGTTGCCGCCGCCCGGCGCGGCCTGCGGCTCATTGCCGGCATTCGCCGACATGGTGCCGAGATCGAGCGGCGCGCCGACCTGGGCGGGCGCGCTCCCGGGCGGTCCGGGGATGGGCGCGGGCGGCGCGACGTAGCCGCCGCCCCGATTGGCTGCCTCGCTGCCGAGATTGTGCGGGACGCCGGGTGCGCTCGGGCTGGCATTCGGATCGAAGGCATCGGAGCGGCGGCCCGGAACGGCGGGCGGTCCCGGCGGCGCGGCACCCTGGCGCGGCGGCGCACCGGCGCGCTCTTCCTGCAGCTGGCGCACGATCTGCTCGAGCTGCTGGTTGCGGTATTGCAGCTGCTCCATCTGTCCGGTGAGCCGGCGCATGTCGCTCTGCAGCTGATCGAGCCGCACGACGATGTCGGAATCCGAAGACTGGGCGAGACCGGTCGCCGGTGCGCCGAGGAGGCCGGCCGCGAGCGCAACCCCCAACAAAGCGAATTGGACGGAACGCCTCATGATGGTCGCTCGCTGCCTGATCGATGGTGCGAATTGTAACGCCGAGGCCGGTAACATACGGGGCCCTGCGTCCAAATTGTGACTGGTCGCCACGCCAACGGCAATGCGACTCGTCGACAAGGCACGCTCTATTTCCGGCGCGGGTTCTTATCGGCGAACCGGTGCCCACCGATCAAGCCGGGGGCAGGCCTTCGTCCGAAAACGTTCGCGAAAGCACGACCGGCGCCAACCGGCGCCGGTCGCTCCCCTTCCCACTGAAACTCAGCGCATGATGCCGAAAAGCGCATACGGTTTCCGGACAACGATCATGCGCCAACGATGTGCGTCACGAGCTCGCGTTGAGCACGGTGACGGCGCGACGGTTCTGCGACCAGCACGAGATGTCGTTACACACCGCCACCGGGCGCTCCTTGCCGTACGAGATGGTGCGCATGCGCTGCGCCTCGATGCCGCGCGAGACCAGATATTCGCGCACCGTCTGCGCGCGGCGCGCGCCGAGCGCGATGTTGTACTCGCGCGTGCCACGCTCGTCGGCATGGCCTTCGATCGTGAAGCTGTAGCGGTTGTACTGCGAAAGCCACTGCGCCTGCTTGTCGAGGGTCGTCCGTGCCTGCGGCGAGAGGTCGGTCGAGTCGGTGTCGAAGAACACGCGATCGCCGACATTGACCACGAAATCCTGCTGGCTTCCGGGGGTGGCGGAATTCAACCCCGCGCCGGCGAGGTCGTTGGTCGTCTTGTTCGCGCACGCCGCAATGGTCAGCGCCGCCGCAATGGCCGCCGCGAACTTCACGCCGCGAATGAGCCGCTTCACAGTCAGCATCCCGGTTGCTCCTTCTTGATTGCACGCAAGACCGGATGGGAGCCCATTCGGTCCATCGGCTTGGCTTCAGGTCTACGTCCCGTTCGTTAAGCGAACGTTCCGTCAACCTTGATGAGGCCTTTCCGACATACCGCAATTACCCGGTGACGCCGGAAAGCTTTTCGAATGGTTAATAGGCCGTCAACGACGGCACCCCCATGCGGAACGGTGGTTCGACCTCCCGCGGCGGTTCCGCGGCCGCTGCGGGAGGGCACTATCATTATGACGGCAGGAGCGGCGACCAGGCCGGATCCGACGCATAGCTCGGCGTCGGCTCTTTCTGGTCGTTGCGTCCGGTGAGATCGATGGTGAAGAGCGAGGGCCCCGAATTGCCGCCTGGGTCGCGGAAGAACATCAGCACGCGGCCGTTCGGCGCGAAGGTCGGCCCCTCGTTGTGGAAGCCCTCGGTCAGGATGCGCTCTCCTTGACCGTTCGGATTGATCACGCCGATCGCGAACTGGCCGTTCGCCTGGCGCGTGAAGGCGATCACGTCGCCGCGCGGCGACCACACCGGCGTCGAATATCGGCCCTGGCCGAACGTGATGCGCTGCGCGGGGCCGCCGCCCGCCGACATGACGTAGATCTGCGGCTGGCCGCCGCGATCCGACTCGAAGCAGATCTGCGAGCCGTCGGGCGAGTACGACGGCGAGGTGTCGATCGCGCCCGTGTCGGTGAGCCGCGTGATCGCCTTGGAGCCGAGGTTCATCGCGAAGAGGTTGGCGTTGCCGCCGCGCTGCAGGCTCATGATCACGCTGCGGCCGTCAGGCGAGAAGCGCGGCGCGAAGGTCATGCCGGGGAAATTGCCGACCACCTCGCGCTGTCCGGTCTCGATGTTGAGGAGATAGACGCGCGGCTGCCCCTCCCCGTACGACATGTAGGTGATCTCCTGCGCGGCCGGCGAGAAGCGCGGCGTGAGCACGAGATCCTCGCCGCGCGTGAGATAGCGCAGGTTGGCGCCGTCCTGGTCCATCAGCGCGAGACGCTTGATGCGCCGCTCGGCCGAGCCGGTCTCGTCGATGAACACGATGCGGCTGTCGAAGTAGCCCTTCTCGCCGGTCAGCCGCTCGTAGATCGCGTCCGAGATGATGTGGCCGATGCGCCGCTCGGTGTCGGGCGTCGCCGAGTACTGCTTGCCCTCGAGCTGATTGCCCGCGACCACGTCCCACAGGCGGAACTCGGCTCGGATGCGGCCGCTGCCGTCGCGGTTGACGCGACCGACCACCAGCGCCTGGGCGTTGATGGTGCGCCAGTCGGGATAGCGCGGCACCGCGTCGAAATTAGTGATCTTCTCGATGAACGCATTCGGGTCGATCGGCGCGAACAGGCCGCTGCGGCGCAGGTTGTTGGTGATGATGTCGGTGACGGTGCGCGCCGGTTCCGCGTCGCCCTGCGAGGAGATGAGGAATTCCGGAATGGCGATCGGCATCGGCGCCACGTTGCCGCGATTCACCGGAACGTGCAGCTGGGCGCGCGCCGGCAAGACGCCCAAGCCGGCCGCGGTCGCGGCGGCCGCGCCCGTCAGCAAAGCCCGGCGCCTGCTGATCGGACCGCCTGTCATCAAAAATCCATCCCGCCGCATCGAATCGCTACCTCGATCTCTATCGCTTCGATCTTCGTCTTTTAATGTCGTCCGCCGCCTCATCCGCCGAACATTTCGCGCGGATTGAAATCGATGATGATGTCGCTCCAATTCGCGTATTTGGCCGGCGGCAGGAAACTGAATGGCGCGCATTTGTGGACCGCGCGCAACGCGCTTTCGGACGCGATCTGGAACAGCGGCACCGCGCTGCGGTTCACGACAATCGGCTCGGCCGATAGCGATCCGTCGCGCTTGAGCTGCATACGGACCGAGACCACGAGGTCGCGCGCATTCTGCACGCCCACCGGCACGTCCCAGCATTCGACCAGGCGCGAAATCAGCGCGGCCATCTCGCTTGGCGAGAGCACGTTCGACGTGCCCGTCTGGGTGCCGAGCGTGGCAACCTCATTGAGCGTCGCGCCGGTCGTCGCATTGCGTTGCGGCGCGCGCTTGTCGAGCAGCGCGAGCCGGCTCTCGATCGACGACGTGTTGAACTTCTCCTGCTCGCGCTTCTTGGCCTCGAGCTGCTTCTTCTTCGCCTCCTCCTTTTTCTTCGCTTCCTCCTTCTTTTTGGCTTCTTCCTTCTTTTGGACTTCCGCTTCTTTCTTCGCTTCCTCTTTCTTCTTCGCCTCGTCGCGCTTGAGCGCCTCGGCGATCGGATCGGGCTTCGGCGGCGCTGGCTCCGTCTTCTCCGGCTTGGGCGGCTCCGCCTTCGCCTGTTTCGGCGGCTCTGGCTTGGGCGGCTCAGGCTTGGGCGGCGGCGGCTCGTCGGCGCTCGCCTTGATTTCCGGCTTGTCGGACACCTTCGGGGCCGGATCCTTGACCGGGCTCGGTTCGCCGATCTTGTCGACGACGGGCTTGGGCGCTTCCGCCCTGGGCGCCGTTTTCACACCTGCCATCATGCGGGTGAGGTCGTCGTCCGAGATCGTATCGACCGCAACCGCGTCGACCATCGGCGGCGGCGGCTTGGAGAACGAGATCACGCCCCACATCATCAGCAGGCCCAGCACCGCGATCGCGATGTGGCCGCAGGACGATATGGTGAGGCCGGTCCTCATCGCGCGGTCAGGTACCCTGCTCGGGCAGCGTCACCAGCTCGAGCTTCTGGAAGCCGGCTGCCTGCAGCATTCCGAGCACACGCGCCACCGCGACGTACTGCGCGGTCCGCGCCCCGCGCACGTAGATGCGCTCCTCCACCCCGCCGCGCGCGGCCGTGATCGCCTTGAGTTTCTCCACCAGCTGCGCGGCCGCCACCTCGGTCTTTTCCGATCCGATGAATATCTGCCCCTGGTCGTTGATCGACACGACCACGGGCTCGTGCTGGGTCTGTGCCAGAGCCTTCGCCCGCGTCTCCGGGAGCTCGACCGGAATGCCGACGGTGAGCAGCGGCGCCGACACCATGAAGACGATGAGCAGCACCAGCATGACGTCGACCATCGGCGTCACGTTGATCTCGCTCATCACCGCATGACGGCGATGCCTGCGTTTGCCGACCGCGTTCCCCGCGGTTCCGCTCATCCCCATGCCACCGGGTCCCCGTGCTCACCCACGCTCGTCGATCTGCCGCGACAAAATGGCGGCAAACTCGTCGGCGAAGCCCTCCATGCGTTGGGCCTGCTTGTTCACGTCAGCGGAGAATTTGTTATAGAAAATAGTCGCCGGTATGGCCGCCATGAGGCCAATTGCAGTGGCGAACAACGCCTGGGCGATGCCCGGGGCCACCACCGTCAGCGAGGTATTCTGAGAGGCCGCAATGGCCTGAAAGCTCGTCATGATGCCCCAGACCGTGCCGAACAGGCCGACAAAGGGGCCGGCCGAGGCGACCGTCGACAGCACCAGGAGCCGGCGTTCCAGTCGCTCGACCTCGCGCGAGATGGTCACGTCCATTACCTTTTCGATGCGCATCTGCAGGCCCGCGAGCGAGCGCGCCTGGGTCTCGAAGCTGCGCTTCCATTCGCGCATGGCCGCGACGAACAGCGCCGCCATCGACGTATTCGGCCGCGACGACAGCGTGCGATAAAGTTCCTCCAGCGATTGCCCCGACCAGAACGCCTGCTCGAACCGCTCCATCGATTTGCGCGTCCGCTTGAACAGGATGAGCTTGTCGATGACGATCGCCCACACCCAGATCGACGCCAGCAAAAGGCCGATCATCACCGCGTAATTGACGAGCCAATGGAACTGCAGAAATACGTTGAAAACGGGATCCATAAGCGTCCTTCCGGCTTTCCCGCAGATGCACTCGGACCGAGGCGGCGCAATTGCTGGACCTGCGGGAAAGTCCCCGACGGCATCGCAGAACGTTCCGCCGGCACTCTAATTCGTGCGCGGAACGAAGCCGGCCATCCCACGGGCCACGAATTCCGCTCGAACTTGTCCAAACTAGGGCGCAGCATCGATTACTGGTTCGCCCAACAGGCACGATGGATGGTTAACGCTTGGTTACCGTCGCGGCGGCCGAAAAGGGCCTTGTCCCACAAGGGCTTGCCAATGAGCCCCCTGAGACGCGCGTGGTTCCCGCCAGCGTTTGATCTAGCCGCCCATGGCGAGCCGCAGCCCCCTCGGGATGCGCTGGGCCCGGCCGCCGGCAACGAACGCGACTCTCACCTGCGCGTCGACCAAAACGTCGTCGCCGCGCGCCACCGCCTGGGCGAGCGTGATCGAGGCGCCCTTCACCTCGGCGGGCATTGTCGTGACGGTGAGCACGTCGTCCATGCGCGCGGGCGCGCGGAAATCCAGCGTCATCGAACGCACCACGAAGGCAAAACCGGGCGCCTCCTTCGCGGCTTCCGCGAACAGCGCGCGCTGATCGGCACCGAGCAGGCGCAGGAAATTCGTGCGCCCGCGCTCCATGAAACGCAGGTAATTGGCGTGGTAGACGATGCCGGAGAAATCCGTGTCCTCGTAGTAGACGCGCACCGGCATGACGTGACGGCCGTCGCGGATCTCACCGTCGAGATTGAATTGGCCTGCTCCGGTCATCGCTTGAACTCTTCATCGATGTCCATGCGACCATCGATCACCCGCACGATCACGATCCGACCAGACGATCTTCATCGAATACGACGACCATTGTCTGCGCCGCGCAGGCCTTACGCAAAAAGTCCTCGAAATTCCACTCGGAAACGCGACCGGGCCTCGACATCTGCCATACCCTCCGCGACGAGCGCTTTGAGGGCGCGGAATTTTTCCGCTTGCTCAGCTTACCACATCGCGGCGTTTCACCGCCACGGCACGTCCTTCTGCATCGACTCCTCCCAGTGCCGACCGTCGAAATACTTCAGCTTGAGCTCGGCGGGATCGACGTCGTCGAGGCAGCGCGCGTTGACGTCGATCTTGTCCGGATCGGAGCGCGGCACGTAGAACGGATGGATGCCGCACACCTTGCAGAAGGTGTGCTGGGCGACGCCGGTGTTGAACGTGTAGGTCGCCAGATCATCCTTGCCGCTCAAAAGCTCGAAGCGTTCGGGCGGCACGATCAGGTGCAGGATCCCCTTCTTGGTGCAGATCGAGCAGTTGCACACCGTGACGGCGTCGAGATCGGCGGTGACGCGGAAGCGGACGCGGCCGCAGTGACATCCCCCCTGCATCGTCTTCATCGGATCCCTTTGCGTTTGGCGCATGTCCTTGTCGGCGAACCGGCGTCCACTTCGCGGAACATGCGCTACTCTTCGCCCTCGCCGAACAGGCCGAATTGCGCCGGGTCGCGCGCCGGCTCGGCGAGGCCGAGATGGCGGAACGCGTGGCCGGTGAGCAGGCGTCCGCGCGGGGTGCGCTGGATCAGGCCCTGCTGGATCAGAAACGGCTCGATGATCTCCTCGATGGCGTCGCGCGGCTCGGAGAGCGCCGCCGCGATGGTCTCGACACCGACCGGGCCGCCGCCGTAGTTCGTCGCGATCGTGGTCAGGTAGCGGCGATCCATGGCATCGAGGCCGGCGCCGTCGACCTCGAGCGCGATCAGCGCGCGATCGGCGAGCTTGCGGTCGATCGCGGCCGCCTTCTCGACGTGGGCGAAGTCGCGCACCCGGCGCAAGAGGCGCCCGGCAATGCGCGGCGTGCCGCGCGCGCGGCGCGCGATCTCGTTCGCGCCCTCGGGCGTCATGCCGATGTTGAGCACACGCGCGCCACGCGTGACGATCAGCTCGAGCTCGGCCTCGGTGTAGAAGTTGAGCCGGATCGGGATGCCGAAGCGGTCGCGCAGCGGGTTGGTGAGTAGGCCGGCGCGCGTCGTCGCGCCGGCCAGCGTGAATTTGGCGAGATCGATCTTGACCGAACGCGCCGCCGGACCCTCGCCGATGATGAGGTCAAGCTGGAAATCCTCCATCGCGGGATAGAGGATTTCTTCGACGGCCGGGTTGAGCCGGTGGATCTCGTCGATGAAGAGGACGTCGCGCTCTTCCAGGTTGGTGAGCAGCGCCGCGAGGTCGCCCGCCTTGGCGATCACCGGACCCGAAGTGGCGCGGAAATTGACCCCGAGTTCGCGCGAGACGATCTGCGCCAGCGTGGTCTTGCCGAGCCCCGGCGGTCCGACGAACAGCACATGGTCGAGCGCCTCGCCGCGCGAGCGCGCCGCCGCGATGAAGATCGACAGGTTCGCGCGCGCCTGCTCCTGGCCGATGAACTCGGCGAGCTTCTGCGGACGCAGCGAGGCTTCCGCTGCGTCCTCATCGCGGCGCTCGGGCGACACCAGCTTGCGCGGCGTGGTCGTCATGCTATCACCATCGCCCCGACCCGCGCACGTACTTGTTCGGCAGCAGTTCCGCGATCGTCGCGACCGACGGTGCGTCGCCGTTCGGCACGATCACGCGCGCCCCGGCATCATAATCATGGATGATCTCGCGGCACGAGCCGCAGGGCGACACCACCGTGATGGTCTGGTCCTTCTCGTCCGGCTTGGGATGGCGCACCGCCACGATGGTTTCGATGCCCTGATCGCCCGCTTCCGTGATGGCGCGGCCGATCGCCACCGCCTCGGCGCACACCGCCATGCGGCCGAGGTAGGCGTCGATGTTGACGCCCGTGATGATGCGGCCGTCGCGCGTGCGCAACGCGGCGCCGACCTCCTGCCATTCGTTGCGATAGCGCTGCTTGATCGCTTCGCGCGCGGCCGCGATCAGCGCCTTGTCCTTGGCGGTGAGCTTGGCCCCGCTCATCGGGCAAGCTCCTTGAGCGCGGCGCGGATCAGCCGCGCCGTATCGGCGCCGTCGCCCGCCGCCTGCGTCGCGGCGGCGACCGCCGCGGCGGCCTGCGGCTGGCCGTAGCCGAGATTGATCAGCGCCGAGACTGCGTCGGCGACCGGCCGCGGCGCACTCTTCTCCTCGATTGCGCCCGAGAGGCGCACCACCGCGGGGTCGATCGCGCTATAGGCCGGCGCCTTGTCCTTGAGCTCCGTCACGATGCGTTCCGCCACCTTCGGCCCGACGCCGGGGGAGCGCGTGATCATCGCCTTGTCGCGCAGCGTGATCGCGCTCGCGAGATCCGCGGGCTTGAGCGTCGAGAGGATCGACAGCGCGACCCTGGTGCCGACGCCCTGCACGGTCTGCAGCAGGCGGAACCACTCGCGCTCGAGGTCGGAGAGAAAGCCGAACAGCCTGATCTGGTCTTCGCGCACATGCGTCTCGATCGCGAGCGTCACCGCCTGCCCCTCGCCCGGCAGCGCCTGCAGGGTGCGTGCCGAGCAGTGCACGAGGTAGCCGACGCCGTGCACGTCGACGACGATGAAGTCCTCGCCGTAGCTGTCGATCGTGCCCTTGAGCTTGCCGATCATGGGGCAGCCTCTTCTCCCCTCCCCCCGCGCGCGCAGCGCGTGGCGGGGAAGGGTCGGGGGTGGGGGACGCCACTTGCTCGGCGCAAGCGCAGCCCCCCCACCGCGTCCGCGTTCGCTACGCTCACGCCGCCGACCCTCCCCGCCAACGGGCGGGAGGATAGCCGTCGCGGCCAAGTAAGGGGCAAACCGTGCCCCAAGCGTGTGCGGATCGACAGGGATTGATTGCTCCGCCTTGCGCTCATCCCGCCGCGATCCTGTGCAGCACGCTCTGCCGATGATGCGCATGGCAGATCGCGATCGCCAGCGCGTCGGCGGCGTCGTGCGTCTTCGGGTCGGCCTTGGGCAGCAGCACGCCGATCATCACCCGGATCTGCGCCTTCTCGC
>DASXCK010000003.1:0-40159 GCA_036491235.1 Xanthobacteraceae bacterium
CGATAAAGGCCGTAAACCGCGATTCGGCGCCCTCTCTGCTACGCATCATCCCAGCCCCCTCCGCTGAAATCCGAATCGCTCATCATATCAGAGACTTGCTTTCCCTCTCTCCTTGTCGCGTTTTCTGATTCAGTAAGACTAGGGGACTGTGTGGGATGTAGCGGTGCGGGGGCCTCGTACACCACCGCAGCATCGTTCTGAGGGTTCTAAAGGCGTGCAATTGCTCGCTCGGCGTATTTTTGAGCTTGGCGAGCTGCTCGGTGATGTTCTCGTCAGCGATCTCACCCAGTGTCTTGCGCTTGAAGGGCGGCAGGAAGTGACACTCGAGAAGCCGCTTGGCTTCCTTCTTTGAGCGCGGCCGGCGCCCCTTGTAATTGTCGTTCAGGAAGTCGGTGAGCGCCCTCAGAGAATTTCTTGGGCGAGCTCTTCTTGGGCGTGCCGAGCGTCTTGTGGGCGATCGTATTCTTTGCCTCTTGGCGCGCGTCCTTGAGCTCGAGGATGCCGACCTGGCCGAGCATCTTTCGCTGCCCGGAGCCGACCATGACGATGTAGGTCTTGGTGGTCTTCGAGACGCGCACGCCCAAGGGCGAGATCGCATCCCAGACCGTGTATTGCTTCTCCGCGGGCTTCAGCGCCCGCAGACTTGCGTCCGTGAGCGTCTTTTTCATCTGTGGGTCCTTGCCGTTTTAAGGCACTTCCAGGCACCGCTGAGGCACCAGAATTGGCGGGTAGCAGGGGGTAACGAGGAGCAACCATGCTCATCGTATCACGGCAAAGCTTCGGCGGAATCGCTATTTTGTGGAGCTATGGCGAATGGTGCGGAAACGCAGAAAAAGCTTGGGAAGCTGTCGTTCTACCACTGAACTACGCCCGCGAATCCAATGACTTACGCTTGCGGAGTGCATTACCCCGCGTCCTCTATATCGGACGCCGCTACGCGATGGAAGCGCGAGTTGATCGCCGCACATTGCCTACGGCCGCAGACGCAATCCCGTCAACCGGACGATCCCGTCGGGATGCGGCACGAAGCCGTCGAGCTTGGCGGAGAGGCCCCAGTACCATTTGAGGTGATAGAGGAAGATGTAGGGTCGTGCGGCGAGGTAGATCGCGGCGGCCTGCGCATAAAGCTCGGCGCGCGCGTTCGTGTCCGCGGCCGAGCGTGCGTGCTTGAGGATATCGTCGAGCTTCGGATCGCAGAACGACCCCCAGTTGATGAAGCCGTCGCACGCGACCCACATCGCGATGTTGGCGTCGGGGTCCGGTCGCCCGCTCCAGATCAGGAGCGCCATCTCGTAGTTGCCGCTTTTGAGCCGGGCGAGCAGGCTCGTGCTCTCGGTTACCTCGATCTTCACGTCGAAGCCCGCTTCGCCCGCCATGGCCTGGATGATCTCGGCCACACGGCCATCGAGCGGGTCGGTGCCTCACCAGCAGCGTAACGGGAACCTTGCTCTTTCCGCTCGCCGCGACGATCGCCTTGGCGCGGGCGATGTCCCGCGGCGGCACCGGCAGCGCCTGATCGTAGAACGTGGAGCCCGGCGGCTCGGGCTGGTTGTTCGGAACGAAGGCGCCATCGAAAGCGACTTGATTGATTGCCGCGCGGTCGAGCGAAAGCTCGAAGGCTTCCCTCAGCGTCGCGCTCGTGCCCAGGGAGGTCTTTGCCGCCGGGCCCTTATTGGTGTTGATCGACAGCACGCGATAGCCGACCGACGGCGCCGCACTCAGGCGCACGCGCGCATCGTTGCGCACCGTCGGAATGTCAGTCGGCGCCACGCGCTCGATGATCTGCAAGCCGCCGGCGCGCAGGTTGGTGAGCCGCACCGTGTCGTCGGGGATCGGCAGATAGACGACACGGTCGATGTTGATGGCGCCTTTGTTCCAGTACTGATCGAACTTGTCGAAGACGATGCGATCCTGCGCGACCCTCTCGACGAAACGGTAGGGCCCGGCGCAGACCGGGTGGGACCCGAATTTGTCGCCGAGCTCGCGCGCCGCCTTCGGCGACACCATCATGCCGGAGCGGTCCGCGAGCTGGGCCAGCAGCGGGACATAAGGCTCGGAGAGGTCGAGCCGCACCGTGTGGCTGTCGACGACGGTGACCGCGCGCACCGGCTTGAGCTCGGTCTTGCGGCGTGAATAGGGCGCGGTCTGGTCGCGCTCGAGATTGAAGCGCACGGCTTCGGCGTCGAACGGCGTGCCGTCCTGGAAGATGACGCCTTCGCGCAGCTTCAGCGTGAGCGAGAGTCCATCGGCGCCCCATGTCCACGCAGTGGCGAGCTGCGGCACGTAGTGCAGCTTGTCGTCGAGATCGATGAGCTTGTCGCAAAAGCCCGCAAAGACGACGCGATCGGTGACGCTCGAGCTTTGCGCCGGGTCGAGCGTGGCCGGATCGGCCAGGATCCCGATGCGTAGCGTGGCGGCACGCGCGGAAACTGCCGCGCAGGAGACGGCGGCGATGAGAATGAAGCTGAAAGCGAGGCGCATGACCGCTCTTTTATCGCCTCATTCCGCCTGCGGCGAGAGGTTTTGCGGCCGTGTCTGCCGAAACGGCGGCGCACCTCCTGGCGCCACCCGATCGGCGGTAGATCAATGCGTTCAACTGGCCGCGCCCTCATTACCTCGCCCGGGTGTTCAGGCCTGACAGCAGCCGCAGTTCTTTGGCTGAAAGCTTCCAATGCCGGCTTTGGGTCGCGAGTTCGATGAAGGTTCGATGCAGGATGTTTCGGGCGACTTCGACCATTTCGGTATCGTCGTAATCTTCGACACTAAGACGGACCGGCACCTCGAAGCTGACCGTCTCGCGACTGATCTGAAACGTGATGGAAACTTGCGAATTCACCCGGCCGCCCGTGGCCGCTTCGATACGCGCCATCTTGATCTTGAATTTGCTCATGGGCGCCGGTCACCGTCGATAGACTCGCTTCGCTCTTCGCATCGGCCGCGACCGTCGTCATTCCCGACCGGGCACATGGCTCTCCTGCTGCCTCTCGCGTGGAACGTCTTTGGCCTGTGCGGCTGCGAGGTCGGCCGGATCGATTGTTATCATCTCGATTGACGAGGCGGATTGTCCGGGCACGAAGATCACCGTCGACAAGCGCCGATAGACCGGAAAGGAGAGCCCATCGATCAGCTCTTCCTCGGTGACGACCTCATACGTTCCGGGCGCCAGCACCCGATCGACGCCCTTGAGCAGAAAGGGACGCGCAAACGAAACGGCCGTCCGCTGCGTTCGCAGGGTCATGACATGCCGGCCGTCGCCGGCCGCGACAGCGGATACGCGGCGCTTTCATACAATTCCCGGATCCCGTCGCCGTTAAAACGCATCTCATCGGCTTCCAGACATATGCCGAGGAGCATTTCTGGAGGCATCTCCTCGATCGCGAACCGAATGGCATCTGCGGCGTGGTCGAACCGCCTATACTTGAGCGGCTGGCGCCTGACTCTCCCACCTTTATTTGAGGACAATTCCGCCGCGCTGCCGTAGCCGAACAGGCCCGCTGCGGTGTCGTAATCGAAAACGGTGGTCATCGAGTCTCCCGGTTGGCGAGGTGTCCTCTTGAGCACAAGCATGAAAAAGAGGCCGTCCGTTCAGACGGCCCCCGCATCACTCACCACGCCCGATTCGAAGTCCGGCGTGTAAACGGTTGGTCGCGATTCACTTCTGCTGCGGTTGTGCGTCGGACTTGTCGCTGCCCGGCTTGCCGTCGGCCTGATTATGTTGCGGCTTCTGCGGAGCGACAGCGGGATTGGTGGTCGGTGTGACAGGCTTCTGCTCTTCGTTCGTCATCATGAACTCCTCGATCAAAGATTAAAGAAACTTTTTCAATCTACCTCTCGTACTTGGGGCGTGCGGCCGCGCAAACAAGGGGACGCCTGCTACATTCGACACGCGCGAAGTCCCTTACCGGCAGCGCCGTCGCATCGGGAATTGACGCTCGCTGCGGCCGACAGCCCTTCGAATACCCGCACAGGCGGGACTTGGTGGATGGCATTGTCCCTCGACATTGCAATCATAAGGGCATAAGGACTTGGTTGAGCGAAACGCCAGATCAAAGTGGCCGGTCCGTCGCGCTCACTCATCCGACCGGCGCCCGTCAGGTGTTCGCGGTCTCTGTCTCGAAGCATTTCGGACGAAAGGATTTTCCGTGTTCCCCGTGACGAGGACAGGGAACGGCGCGCCCGCCTGCTCGACCGCAGGGGCGCCATGTCATTGATTTTTCCAAACGACAGCCGCAGCTACGACGCGACGCGGCGGGCGGTGCGATTCTGGGGTTACGATTCGGCCATGGAGACCTCGTTTTTCGTGACTTGCGAGGCCCTCAAGCGGCTGCAGCCCGATCTCATGCCCGACCAGGTCGCCGCATTGCTCGCGTTCGATCATCATCGCAACGCGATCTACGCCGCCGCCACGAAGGTCTATGCGCGCGGCCGCAAGGGGTCCTACGAGCTGACCGCTGCGGAGTTCTGATCGAGCGGGGCGATGACGGGCGGCGCAGCGAGCCGGCGCCTGTGCCGTCTCATCCGTCGAGGAATGTTCGCAATATCTTCGATCGGTGCGGGTGCTTGAGCTTTCGCAGCGCCTTCGCCTCGATCTGGCGAATGCGCTCGCGCGTCACGGCGAATTGCAGACCGACCTCTTCGAGCGTGTTGTCGCTGCTGAGGCCGATGCCGAAGCGCATGCGCAGGACGCGCTCCTCGCGTGCCGAGAGTGAGGCGAGGACGCGGGTCGTGGTTTCGCGCAGGTTCGACTGGATGACGGCGTCGATCGGCTGCACCGCATCGGTGTCCTCGAGGAGATCGCCGAGCCGGGAGCCATCCTCGTCGCCGACCGGGGTCTCGAGCGAAAGCGGCTCGCGAGCGATCTTCTGCGCCTTGCGCACCCTCTCGGCCGGGATTCCGAGTTTCTTGGCGATCTCCTCGGGCGTCGGTTCGCGCCCCATGTCGCGCTGCAGCCGGCGACTCGTGCGCATTATGCGGTTGACGGCATCGACCATGTGCGTCGGCACGCGGATCGTGTGCGCCTGCTCGGCTCTCGATCGGCTGATCGCCTGTCGGATCCACCAGGTCGCATAGGTCGCGAACTTGTAGCCGAGTCGGTAGTCGAATTTGTCGACCGCCTTCATGAGGCCGATGTTGCCTTCCTGGATCGCGTCGAGGAACTGCATGCCGCGGTTGCGGTATTTCTTCGCGATCGAGATCACGAGCCGCAGATTGGCTTCGATCATCTCGTTCTTAGCCTTGCGCGCCTCGCGCTCGCCCTTCTCCACCATCCGCACGAGCTCGCGGAATTCGCCGATATCGAGTCCGACGAAGCTGGAAAGCTCCTGGATCTGCGATCGATGTTCCTCGATCCGATCCCTCTCGCCGGCGGCGAATGTCTTCCAGTCGCCGCCCCGCAGGTCCGCGATGCGGGTAAGCCAGCGTGGATCGACCTCCGACCCGATGTACTGCGCAAGGTAATCCTCGCGCGCGATGCCGTGGCTCTGGGCGAGCCGGATCAACCGGCCCTCATGCCCGACGAGCCGCTTGTTGATGTCGTAGAGCTGATCGACCAGCGTGTCGATGCGCGTCTCCTTGAGGCGCAGCGATTTGAGATCGGCGGCGATGCTTTGCTTGAGCTTCTTGCATGCGCTCGTCTGCGACCACGACAGTTCGGCATGATCGCGCTTGCGCGCCGCCGCCTCGTCCTGCAGGCGGCGTAGGTGCTTGTAGCGATTGGCGACGCGGTCGAGCGTTGCGAGGACGATGGGTTTGAGCTCCGCCTCGATCGCGGCGAGGGAGATCGTGCCGTCCTGATCATCCTCGTCGAGTTCGAGCGCGTCGCCGTCGGGCCGCTTCCCGCCGTCATCCGCCTCGACCTGCGCCAGGGCGGGCGCCGCGGCAGGTGGCAGTACATGAAGGGTCCTATCCGCCGCATCGGGTGCGAGCGGTGCGGTTGTCTGTTCGGCGGCGTCGAGGGCCGGCGCCGGCATGGGCTTGGCGCCGGGACCCGCGTAAGTCGCCTCGAGGTCGATGATATCGCGCAAGGACGCGCGCCCGTCGGTCAACTCGTCGCGCCAAAGCACGACGGCCTGGAAGCTGAGCGGGCTCTCGCACAGGCCGGCGATCATCGCCGCGCGGCCCGCCTCGATACGTCGGGCGATCGCCGTCTCGCCCTCGCGCGACAACAGTTCGGTCGTGCCCATGTCGCGCAGATACATGCGCACCGGATCGTCGGTGCGATCGCCCGGCCGCGGCGTCGTCGTGGCGGCGGGAGGATCGTCGGCGATGCCGACGATCGCGGCGTCGGCTGCGTGGATCTCGGGCTCTGCGGCCGTCTCGTCTTCGCCGCGGGCGTCGTCGTGATCGACCACGTTGATGCCTATCTCGCTGAGCGATGCGAGCACACTCTCGATCTGTTCCGAGGTGACGTCCCGCGCCGACAAGGCGGCACCGACCTGATCGTGGGTGACGTAGCCGCGGCTCTTGGCGCCGTCGATCACGGCCTTGATGGCGGCGCTCGATACATCATGAAGCGCCCATTCCGGTCGGCTTTCCGCGCCGTTCATCGCTTCCTCCGTGAATCCGGAGTCCACCTGCGCGCGTAGCCTGATCTTGCTTGTCATGCGTTCTTTCCGGCGGAGATGGAGCCCGCCTCACTGGCGCACGCCGATACGCGGAGGCGCGGTGTGCCAAGCGGACGGCCATATTGCGAATCGAACCGCGCGCCGCCGGAACCAGTGTGTGACCGTTGTACAGGATTTGTCGTTCCGATGCGGTCAATTCGTCGGCAAGTCGCTTCGCGCGCCTCTTTTCTCTTTGCCACCGGCCGCAATAGCGTGTAACGAGATCATGTTCGCGCTTTGTCTTGCCTGCGCGAGGCCGGGTCGCCAGGACATCGTTCAATCAAGCTCGTTGGATCAAGCTCGTTCGCTCGAGACCGATCGATCAATATCGTTCAATCAAGACATCGCTGAACCCTGCTCCTCCGCTGTGGCACCCACGCGCGCTGGCCTGCGTTCGAGCCATCCGAAGAAATCGGCCCGCGGCGGAGCAATCCATGCGTTATCTGATATGGGGATTGGCGGCCGCAACGGCCATCGTTCTCGTTCTCTGGTATGAAGCGAGCAGCTTCGTCGACAACTACAGCGTGGCCGGAATCCTCGCCGCGGTGTCGTGCATGGTCGTGCTTATCGTCAACCGCCGCATGCGCAGATCGTAAGCCGCGATCGATCGCGCGCCGCGACGATCCGACCGGTGGCGCCGCGGCGGCGCGCGACCATCAAATCATGCCGGCAAATTTCTTATTGAAGACGCCGATCTGCTTCTGGGCCTCTTCCGGCATGTCAGGCACGTTGATCGTGCGGCCCATGAACGTCGTCCACGGTTTCTCGGCGACCGGCTGGAGAGCCGCAAAGTTCCAGAATTGCCGCTCCTTCATCTCGATCTCGGTGACCGCGTGGTCGAGTACCCAGCTTCGCAACATGGTGATCCGGCTGTTTTCCGGTTGCGTGAACATCTCGTCGGGCAGGGCCTTGCGCATGGACGCTCTCCTCGAATGTCGCCGCAGCCGTCACGTCGGAGGACAGCCGCGTTCAGGGGACGTGAAGCGCCCGAACTGAAACGCAGCCGCATCGGCGTCGGCGCCAAGCCCGATGTCACGGCAGGATCATCGACGATCGCGCCGCGGCTGCACCGCTGTTCCCGTGAGGTGAGCGCCACCATAGGGACGAAAGGTAAACAACTTGCCCGCGGCGGAGCCGAACGGCGCTTTGGCCGGCGACCGGCCGACCTCGCGCCATCGCAACAGGCGGCACCGGTCCATTGCGCTTCCCTCGCTGCGCGTCACAATGCGAGCCGATGGGCGCGAGACACCACTCGCGGCGAGGAGAAGAAGCGCATGGCATCATCCTTTCGGCTCGACGACAAGGTCGCCCTCATCACCGGCTCGAGCCGCGGCATCGGGCTCGCGATCGCGCACGCGATGGCGGAGCAGGGCGCCAAGGTGGTGGTCTCGAGCCGCAAGGCGGACGCTTGCGAGGCGGCAGCGGCCGGCATCCGCGCCGCCGGCGGCACCGTCGCCGTGATCCCGTGCAACGTCTCGCGCCGCGATGAGGTCGAGGCGCTGGTCGCCGGGACGCGCAAGGCGTTTGGCCGCATCGACATCCTGGTCGGCAACGCGGCGACCAATCCGGCCTACGGTCCGCTCGGCAACCTTTCCGACGAGGCGTTCGACAAGATCATCGGCACCAACGTGAAGAGCAACCTATGGCTCTGCAATCTCGCCATCCCCGAGATGGCCGAGCGCGGCGACGGCGCCGTCATCATCGTCTCGTCGATCGGCGGCTTGCGTGGCAACGACGTGATCGGCGCCTACGGCATCTCCAAAGCGGCGGATTTCGCGCTCGCCCGCAACCTCGCGGTCGAGTGGGGACCGAAGAACGTGCGCGTCAACTGCATCGCGCCGGGCCTGGTGAAGACCGACTTCGCCAAGGCGCTGTGGGAGAACCCGGAGGCGCTCAAGCGCCGCACCGATCGCACGCCGCTGCGCCGCATCGGCCTGCCCGAGGAGATCGGCCCGATCGCCGCGTTCCTGGCGTCGCCGGCCGCGAGCTTCATCACGGGACAGATCATCGTGGCCGATGGCGGCGTGACGATCGCGTGATGCGGGCAGGGCGCCTGCGCTCCCCTCCCCCCGCGAGCGAAGCGAGGGGCGGGGCGGGGCCGACGCGCGCTCAGAGCAAGCGTGGTCCTTTCCTCGCCCATTCAGCACAAGTGTAGTCGCCGACCCCGTCCGCCGTCGCTGCCGCGACGGCGGACGACCCTCACCGCCAACGGGCGGCAGGGTAGAGGTGGCGCCGCATCAGGTATTACCCCGCATTCCCGCCCTGCGCCGCATACTTCCGCAGTTCCACCTTCGCCACCGCCTCGCGGTGCACCTCGTCCGGCCCGTCGGCCAGCCGGATCGCACGGGCGCGCGCATACGCATAGGCGAGGTGGAATTCCTGCGACACGCCGCCGCCGCCGCACACTTGAATGGCGCGGTCGATCACCTTCTGCGCGACATTCGGCGCCACCACCTTGATCATGGCGATCTCGGCGCGTGCCGCTTTGTTGCCGACCGTATCCATCATGTGGGCGGCATGCATTGTCAGCAGCCGCGCCTGGTCGATCTCCATGCGCGACTCGGCGATCCAGTGCCGCGTCACGCCATGCTCCGCAATGGTGCGGCCGAAGGTCATGCGCGACGCCGCGCGGCGGCACAGCGTCTCCAGCGCGCGCTCGGCCATGCCGATCATGCGCATGCAGTGGTGGATGCGCCCGGGGCCGAGGCGCCCCTGCGCGATCTCGAAGCCGCGCCCCTCGCCGAGCAGGATGTTCGTCGCCGGCACGCGCACGTTGTCGAAGATCACCTCCGCGTGCCCGTGCGGCGCATCGTCGTAGCCGAACACGGTGAGCGGCCGCACGATCTTGATGCCGGGCGCGTCCATCGGCACCAGGATCATCGATTGCCGCTTGTGCGCCGGCGCTTCCGGGTTGGTCTTTCCCATGAAGATGATCAGCTTGCAGCGCTTGTCCATCGCGCCCGACGTCCACCACTTGCGCCCGTTGATCACATAAACGTCACCTTCGCGCCGGATCTCCGAGCGGATGTTGGTCGCATCCGACGAGGCGACTGCCGGCTCCGTCATCGCGAAGCAGGAGCGGATCTCGCCCGCCATCAGCGGCGCCAGCCAGCGGCGCTTGTGCTCGTCGCTGCCGTAGAGCATCAGCGTTTCCATGTTGCCGGTGTCGGGCGCCGAGCAGTTGAACGGCTCGGCGCCGAGCGGCGAGCGGCCCATGATCTCGCACAGCGGCGCGTATTCGACGACCGAGAGCCCGTCGGCGTCGTGCTTCTTCGGCACGAACAGGTTCCACAGGCCCGCGGCGCGCGCCTTGCGCTTGAGCTCGCCCATCACGGGGGGCTCGTCCCAGCGGTTGCCCGCGCGCAGCTCGCGCTCGAACACGGGCTCGGCCGGATAGGTGTGCGCCTCCATGAAGGTAATGATGCGCTGGGCGAGGTCGGCGCTGCGCGGGGAGGGCGGGGGAAGCATGATGCGACTCCATTTTTGCCGTCATGCCCGGCCTTGTGCCGGCATCCACGTCGTTCTTCTCGGCAAGACGTGGATGGCCGGGACAGGCCGGCCTTGACGAGAATGTCTACGCCGCCGCCATCCCCATACGCGCCAGCGCGACGAGGTGATGGTCCGCGTCGCCGAACAGCGTATCGATCATGGTGACCCGCTTGAAGTAGTGGCCGACCGTGCTCTCCATGGTCATGCCGATGCCGCCGTGCAGCTGGATCGCGCCCTGGCCGACGATGCGGCCGGAGCGCCCGATCTGCACCTTGGCGGCTGCGAGCGCCTTTTTGCGCTCTGCCGCGTCCGGTTCGTCCACCATCATCGAGGCGAGCAGCGCCATGCTGCGAGCCTCCTCGAGCGCGACCAGCATGTCGGCGGCGCGATGCTGCAGCACCTGGAAATTGCCGATCGGCACCCCGAACTGCTTGCGCACCTTCAGATACTCGACCGTGATCTCGTGCATCGCCGCCATGGCGCCGACGGCCTCGGCGGCCAACGCCGCAATCGCGCCCTCGACCACGCGCTCGATCAGCGGATAGGCCTCGGCCGGCGCGCCGATCGTCGCACTCGCTTCAACCCGCACACCCGCAAGCGTCACCTCCGCTGCGCGCAGGCCGTCGACGGTCGGGTAGCCGCGCCGCGTCACGCCGGCCGCATCCGCGTCGACCAGAAACAGCGCAAGGCCATCGCGGTCGCGCCGGCCGCCGGAGACACGCGCGGACACAACGAGCTTGTCGGCGACGTCGCCGTGCAGCACTAGTCCCTTGGCGCCGTCGAGCACGTAGCCCGTGCCGTCGCGGCGCGCGGTCATCGCCACGTCGGCGAGATCGTAGCGCGCTTGCCGCTCCGCATGGGCAAACGCGAGCTTGAGCGCGCCGCTTGCAATTTCCGGCACGAGCGCCGCGCGCATGGCGGCGCTGCCGCCAAGCCGCAGCAAACCGCCGCCGAGCACGACCGTCGCGAGATACGGCTCGAGCGCCAGCGCGCGCCCGAATGCTTCCATCACGATCATGGTCTCGACCGGCCCGCCGCCGAGCCCGCCGTCGTTGTCGGCAAACGGCAGTCCGAGCAGGCCGAGCTCCGCATATTGCCGCCACAGCTCGGCGCTGAATCCGCCCGGCTCCTGCGTGAAGCGCTTGCGTGCCGCGAAGTCGTAGCGATCGGCCATCAGCCGCTCGACGCTCTCACGCAGCAGCCGCTGCTCCTCGGTGAGCTCGAAGTCCATGGGTTACGGCCCCTCTTCCCCTCTCCCCGCTGGGGAGAGGGTGGCGAGCAAAGCGAGCCGGGTGAGGGGAGCTCGGAATCCGATTACTGGCGCATAGAGCCCCTCACCCCAGCCCTCTCCCCTGCGGGGAGAGGGAGCGCAGGCGCTGTGCACAAACATTCTCTTGCCTTGCCTCACAGCCCCAGGATCGCCTTCGCAATGATGTTCTTCTGGATCTCGTTCGAACCGCCGTAGATCGAGACCTTGCGCATGTTGAAGTAATACGGCGCCTGCGGCCCAGCCCACTCCGGTCCGATCGGCGGCTCGTTCCAGCGCTCGCTTTCGTCGTGCGGCATCTGGTCGGGAAGCGCGTAGGGGCCGACCGCCTCGAGCGCCAATTCGCTGATCGTCTGCTGAATTTCGGAGCCGCGGATTTTCAGGGCCGACGAGGCCGGATCCGGCTTGCCGCCGCGGTTGCGCGCCGCCGCGACCACCCGCAGCTGCGTCATCTCCAGTGCCTTGAGCTGCACCTCGACGGCGGCGATCTTCATTGCGAAGCGCTCGTCCGCGATCAGCGGCTTGTCGCCGATGCGCTCCAGTGCCGCGATCTCCTTGAGCCGCCGGATGCGCGCCTTCGAGATGCCGACGCGCGCGATGCCGGTGCGCTCGTTGCCGAGCAGGAATTTTGCGTAGTCCCAGCCCTTGTTCTCGTCGCCGACGAGGTTTGCGCTCGGCACCCGCACGTCGTCGAAGAAGACCTCGTTGACCTCGTGTCCGCCGTCGATGGTCTGGATCGGACGCACCGTGACGCCCGGCGTTTTCATGTCGATCAGCAGGAAGCTGATGCCTTCCTGCTTCTTCGCCGCCGGGTCGGAGCGCACCAGGCAGAAGATCCAATCGGCATATTGTGCCATGGTGGTCCAGGTCTTTTGCCCGTTGACCACGTAGTGCTTGCCATCGCGCTTGGCCGAGGTGCGCAGCGAGGCGAGGTCGGAGCCCGAGCCAGGCTCCGAGAATCCCTGGCACCACCAGTCGTCGATGTTGGCGATGCGCGGCAAAAAGCGCTGCTTCTGCGCCTCGCTGCCGAAATGCGCGATCACCGGCCCGACCATGGTGGTGCCGAACTGCAGCGGCTCGGGTGCCGGCGCCTGCTGCAGCTCGTCGCGGAAGATGTATTGCTGCACCGGCGTCCAGCCGGTGCCGCCCCACTCAACCGGCCAATGCGGCACCGCCCAGCCCTTGGCATTGAGGATGCGCTGCCACGTGACGATGTCGTCCTTCACGAGGTGCCGCCCCTCGATCATCTTGCGCCGGATCGCCGCCGGCAGTGCCTCGTGCATGAACGCACGCACCTCGTCGCGAAACGCGATTTCGTCGGGCGTGAAGCGCAGGTCCATGATCGGTCCCCGGTTTTCCGTCATGGCCGGGCTTGTCCCGGCCATCCACGTCTTGCTTGCCGTTTCGCGATAGGAACAAGACGTGGGTGCGCGGGACAAGCCCGCGCATGACCAGTTTTTTAATTGATCTCGAACAAACCCGCGGCGCCCATGCCGCCGCCAATGCACATCGTCACCACCGCATGCTTCGCCTTGCGGCGGCGGCCCTCGATCAGCACATGGCCGGTCATGCGCGAGCCGCTCATGCCGAACGGATGCCCGATCGAGATCGAGCCGCCGTCGACGTTGAGCTTCTCCTGCGGGATCCCGAGCCGGTCGCGGCAGTAGAGCACCTGGCTCGCGAACGCCTCGTTGAGCTCCCACAGATCGATGTCGTCCATCTTGACGCCGGTGCGCGCAAGCAGCTTTGGCACCGCGAAGACCGGGCCGATGCCCATCTCGTCCGGCTCGCAGCCCGCGACCGCGAATCCGCGAAAGGTGCCGAGCGGATTGAGTCCGCGCTTCTCGGCGGCCTTGGCGCTCATGATGACACAAGCCGAGGCGCCGTCGGAGAGCTGGCTCGCATTGCCGGCCGTGATGTAACCGCGCTCGCGTACCGGCTTGAGCCCCGCAAGGCCTTCGAGCGTGGTGTCCGGGCGATTGCCTTCATCGCTCTTGAGCGTCACGTCCTCGAAGCTTTCGACCTTGGTGGCCTTGTCGACCACTTTCTTGCGCGTCGGCAGCGGCACGATCTCGTCCATGAAGCGTCCGGCCTGCTGGCCGGCCGCGGTGCGGCGCTGGCTTTCGAGCGAGTAGGCATCCTGCGCCTCGCGGGTGACGCCGTAACGCGCCGCGACGATGTCGGCGGTCTCGATCATCGGCATCCACACCTCGGGCTTGTGCGCGAGCAGCCATTCTTCCTTGACCGGCTCGCGCCCGTCCGCCACCAGGCTGATGCTCTCGAGCCCGCCCGCGACGATGACGTCCGCCTCGCCCGCAATGACACGCTGCGCTGCGACCGCGATGGTCTGCAGCCCCGACGAGCAGAAGCGATTGATCGTCATGCCGCCGACCGTGACCGGCAGACCGGCGCGGATCGCGGCGAGCCGCGCGATATTCGATCCCGTCGCGCGCTCCGGCATGGCGCAACCCAGCACCACGTCGTCGACCTCGCCGGGCTCGATCCCGGCGCGCGCGACGGCATGTTTTACCACATGGCCGCCGAGCACGGCGCCGTGGGTGGTATTGAAGGCGCCGCGATACGCCTTGCCGATCGGCGTGCGCGCGGTCGAGACGATGACGGCATCGGGCATCAGGTCCTCCCGGAGGTCAGCTCAGGTTGTCGGTCGGCGGCGGCTTTGCGCCGCTCTTCCTCGATCAGTTGGCGGCGCGCGAACTTGCCGACGCTGGTGCGCGGCAGGCTCGTGCGCAGCTCGAGCGCGCTCGGCAGCGCGTGGCGGCCGAGCTTGTCGGCGAGAAAAGCGCGCAGCGCGTCGAGGGTCAGCGTCGGCGCGCCCGCGCGCAGCTTGACGAAGGCTTTGGCAGCCTCGCCCCGGTACGCGTCGGGCACGCCGATCACCATGACTTCTTCGACATGCGGGTGCTCGTAGATCGCGTATTCGATCGCGACCGGATAGACGTTGAAACCGCCCGAGATGATCACGTCGTTCTTGCGCTCGACCAGGAAGAAGTAGCCGTCCTCGTCCATGCTGCCGATGTCGCCGGTGAGGAACCAGCCGTCGATCATGACGGCGGCGGTCTCCTGCGGCCGGTTCCAGTAACCCTGCATGACGTTCGCGCCCTTGATGCGCAGTTCACCGATCTCGCCGACACCGAGCACGCGGCGTGGATCGTCGAGCGCTACGATCTCGACCGCGATGCCGGGAAGCGGAATGCCGATCGTGCCAGGCTTGGGCAAGCCGCCGGCCGGCGGGGAGATGCCGGCGGGCGACGTCTCGGTCATGCCCCAGCCGCTCGGCAGCGGCAGACCGACGACGCGCTTGACGCGATCCGCCACCTCGATCGGCAGCGGCGCACCGCCCGAGCCGACGACGCGCAGCGAGGAGAAGTCGCGCGCCTCGATCCCGGGATGATTGATCAGGGCGATCCACATGGTCGGCACGCCCGGGAAAGAGGTCGCGCGCCCGACTTCGATGTCGCGCAGCACCGCCTCGACGTCGAAGCGCGGCCGCAGCATCAGTTCGTTGCCGCAGGCGAGGTGCCGCAACATGACGCTGCAGAGCCCGTAGATGTGAAACAGCGGCAGCACCAGGATGACGCGATCAGGCGCCGCATCCGGGCGCCGATAGGCGCGAATCCACTCGAGATAGCTCGCGACCGCGGCCGTGAGATTGGCATGGGTGAGTATCGCGGCCTTGGGCAGGCCGGTGGTCGCGCCGGTGTATTGCAAGAGCGCGACGTCGTCGCGCGAAACATCCGGCCAGCGCGCCGGCGCGGGCGCGTCGAGCAGTCGCGCGAAAGCGATGACGTTTGCCCGCTCGGCGCACGCATCTGCGGGTATCGGCGCTGCGCCCCACGCGGCATCGTCGCCGACGATGACGCGGTCGACATGTCCGGCGGCCAGCAATTTTTCCGCCTTGGCAGCGAGACCGAAGAGGTTGGTCGTCACCAGCGTGCGCGCGCCACTGTCCCTGAGCTTGTGGACGAGTTCGCGCTCCACGTCGAGCGCGCTCAGATGCACCACGCGGGCGCCCGCGCGTAGCGTCGCAAAGAAGCTGATCGGATGATAGGGCGTGTTGGGAAGCAACAGGGCCACGCCGTCGTCGCGGCCGATGCCGAGGCGCATGAGGCCGGCGGCCGCCCGCGCCGCGAGATCCGCGAAGGCCCGATAGCTCAGCGCGTGGTCACGATACGTGAAGGCCGTGCGCTCGCCATATGCGGCGACCGCGGTGTCGAGCAATTCCCGCAGCGTCGAGGTCGTGATCGGCGCATCCCAGCGCACCCCGGGCGGGTAGGATCTCTCCCACGCGTGCGGGCGCCGATCCATTGCTTAACCCGTTATCCTGAGGTGCGACCCCGGACTTGATCCGGGGGAGCCTCGAAGGATAATCGGTCGAGGCGGTGCCGCGATCGTGCGAGGAGTTTTGCACGGGCCGTCGCCCTTCGAGGCTCGCTTCGCTCGCGCCTCAGGGTGACGGGTATAGGTCAGGGTCGAGAACCGCATCTGAGTGGACTTCTCACGCCTTGCCTTGGCCCAGCGACGGAAAGGTCGCGCCCTCGTTCGCCAGCCGATCGAGCAGCGCCGCCGGCGCGTGCCGCTTGTCGCCCGAGCTCTTCGCCAGTGCCGCCAGCCGGTCGCGCACGACGCGCAGCCCGACCGTGTCGGCATAGAACATCGGCCCGCCACGCCAGACCGGGAAACCGTAGCCGTAGATCCAGATCACGTCGATGTCGCCCGGGCGCTGCGCGATCCCTTCCTCGAGGATGCGCGCCCCCTCGTTGATCATCGGATAGACCAGCCGTTCGACGATCTCCTGCTTGTCGATCGGGCGCCGCGTGATGCCAAGCTTGCGCGACGTGTCGACGATCAGCGCCTCGACCTCCGGATAGGGTCGGCCGGCGCGCGCGCCAGTCTCGTAGACGTACCAGCCCTTGCCGGTCTTCTGCCCGTAGTCGCCCTTTTCGCAGATCGCGTCGGCGATCACGGCTTTGACGCCGAGCGATTTGCGGTTGCGCCAGCCGACGTCCATGCCGGCGAGATCGCTCATCGCGAACGGCCCCATCGGGAAGCCGAACTCGGTGAGTGCACCATCGACCTCATGCGGCAGCGCGCCTTCGAGCAGCAGCCGCTCGGCCTCGATGCCGCGCGCGCTGAGCATGCGGTTGCCGACGAAGCCGTGGCACACGCCGACGACCACCGGCACCTTGCCGAGCTTGCGCCCGACCGCGATCGCGGTCGCGAGCACGTCGGGCGCCGTCTCCTTGCCGCGCACGATTTCGAGCAGCCGCATCACGTTCGCGGGACTGAAGAAGTGCATGCCCACTACGGATGGCGGCCGCTTGGTGATATGTGCGATTGCGTTCACGTCCAGATAGGACGTGTTGGTCGCCAGCACGGCGTCGGCCTTGGCGAGCCGGTCGAGATTACCGAAGACCTGCTTCTTGATGTCCATCTCCTCGAACACCGCCTCGATGACGATGTCGGCGTCGGCGACGGCTCCGATGTCGGTCGTGCCGGTGAAGCGCGCGAGGCGGCGCTCCATCTCGTCGGCGCTGAGGCTGCCGCGCGACACCGAGGTCTTGTAGTTGCGCGCGATCGTGTCCTGTCCGCGTTTGAGCGCGTCGGCGGCGGTCTCGATCACGGTCACCGGGATTGCGGCATTGGCGAAGCACATCGCAATGCCGCCGCCCATGGTGCCGGCGCCGATCACCGCCGCGCGCTTGATCTCGCGCGGCGCGGTGTCCTTCGCCATGCCCGGGACCTTGGCGGCCTCGCGCTCGGCAAAGAAGATATGCCGCTGCGCCTTCGACTGGTCGCCCGTGACCAGCCGCATGAACGCCTCGCGCTCGCGCTTCTGCGCCTCGTCGAACGGCACGTCGAGCGTCCAGCGCACCGCCTCGACGGCTGCGGCCGGTGCCGCGAGGCCGCGCGAGCGCTTGGTGTGTGCCGCGACGATCTCGCCGAACTTGTTGGGATCGCGCCGCACGTCGGCAAGCTTGTCGTCCATGTCGCGCACCCGCCGCAGCGGCCGCTTCTCGGCGACGACCTCGCGCGCGAACGCGATCGCGCCCGCGACGAGATCGCCCTCGATGATTTCATCGATCAAGCCGGCCGCGAGCGCGTCCATGGCCGCGATCGGATCGCCCGTGAGGATCATGCCCATCGCCTTGTCGACCCCGACGAGGCGCGGCAGGCGCTGGGTGCCGCCGGCGCCGGGGATGAGCCCGAGCTTGATCTCCGGCAGGCCGAGCCGCGAGCCCGGCGCGGCGATGCGGAAATGGCACGCGAGCGTGATCTCGAGCCCGCCGCCGAGCGGCGTGCCGTGCACTGCCGCGATCGTCGGCTTCGTGATCGGCTCGATCACGCCGATCACGTCGATCAGGCCCGGCGCCTGCGGCGGCTTGCCGAACTCGGTGATGTCGGCGCCCGCAATGAACGTGCGGCCCGCACCGATGAGAATGATTGCGTCGACCGCCGCATCGTCGCGCGCCGCCACGAATGCGTCGCGGATGCCGGCGCGTACGTCGCGCTTGAGTGCATTGACCGGCGGATTGTCGACCGTGATCACCGCGATGCCGCCGTCGCGATGGGTGCTGACGAGTTGGTTCAAGGCTCGATCCCCTTGGCTTGCGATCCAACCGACCTTGCGACACGGCGGCGCAGGGCGCCTGCGGCCGGCGCGACTTCCCCTCCGACGGCTCCGCATTGTTGCGGATTCACGTGGCGCGACAAGCCTCGCCAGCTCGTTTCGCAATGCGGAACTCAATTCTGCGACGTTGACCGGAACGCTAGGCTGTGGTGATCATGCGTGTCAACCGCCACGCTGTTACTCCGAGTTGCGTCGATGACCCTGCAGAGCGGGCACGACCTGCGCGAGATGCCGACGCCCGCGAACCGCGCGCGCGCCGCCGGCGGCAGTGACCGTAAGTTCGTTTCGGCGCTGGCCCGCGGCCTCGACATCCTGCGCGCGTTCACGCCGACCGAGGGCCTGCTTGGCAACGGCGAACTGGTCGAGCGCACCGGACTGCCCAAGCCGACGGTGACGCGGCTCACCTACACGCTCACCAAGCTCGGCTACCTCGCTTATGTGGAGCGACTTGGCAAATATCAGCTGGCGCCGGCCGCGCTGGCGCTCGGCTATTCGGCGCTGGCCAACATCCGCATCCGTCAGATCGCGCGCGGCGCCATGCAGTCGCTCGCCGACTATGCCGACGCCTCGGTCGCGCTCGGCACGCGCGACCGTCTCGACATCATCTATGTCGAGCACTGCCGCAGCCGGCACGGCGTCATGCTGCGCCTCGGCCTCGGCTCGCGCATTCCGATCGCCAACACCGCCATGGGACGCGCGCTGCTCGCGGGTCTGCCCGAGGCCGAGCGCGACTGGCTGCTCGGCTACATGCGGCGCGAGGCCGGCAAGGGCTGGCCTAAGCTGCGTGCCAGCATCGAGCGCGCGGTGGAGGACGTCGCGACGCGCGGCTTCACGCTCGCGCTCGGCGAATGGGAACGCGACATCAACGCGGTCGGCGTGCCGCTGATCGCGCCCGACGGCTCGGGCGCTTTCGCGTTCAACTGCGGCGCTCCCGCTTTCCAGTTCACCCGCGAGCGGCTCGAGAGCGATATCGGCCCGCGGCTCGTCAACATGGTGCGCAACGTCGAGGTGGAACTTAGCGGACGCTGAACGACAAGAAGAAACCGACAACAGGCGGAGGAACGCGATAATGCAGGCGAGTGTGGGAACTTGCATGACGGGACGCGGCGGCGGGCGCCGGCGCGTCGCGACGCCGCTCCGGCGCTGAAGGTCGCGCTCCGTGGCCGCGTTATCGGGTGCAGTCGGGTTTGAGCCGCAGCGCGATCACGCCGTCGCGGCGGTTGCGGCGGCGCCGCTCGTGGCGGTGCGCGACATTAGCGTGCGGTTCGGTGGCGTCGTCGCGCTCGATCGCGTCTCCTTCGCGATCCGGACGGGCGAACTCCTCGGCTTGATCGGACCGAATGGCGCCGGCAAGACCACGCTGTTCAACTGCATGAGCCGGCTCTACACGCCGCGGGAAGGCGATATCGTCTTCGACGGGCGCAGCATTTTGGCCTCGCCGCCGCACCGTATGGCCGCGATCGGCATCGGGCGGACGTTCCAGAACCTCGCGCTGTTTCGCACCATGTCGGTGCTCGACAATATCCGGGTCGGCAGCCATCGGCTCGGCGGCAGCGATTTCTTCAGCAACGCGCTACGGCTGCCGTGGACCGGGCGCGAGGAGCGACGGCTGGGCGACGTCGCGGCCGAACTCGTCGACTTCCTCGATCTCGGCGAGGTCGCGCAGCGCCGTGTGTCCGATCTGCCGTTCGGCGTGCAGAAGCGCGTCGAGCTCGCGCGGGCGCTCGCGGCACGGCCAAAACTCCTGCTGCTCGACGAGCCGGCGGGCGGCCTCAACCACGGCGAGGTCGCGGAGCTCGGCAACCTGATCCGCCGCATCCGCGACGAGCGCCATGTCACCATCCTGCTGGTCGAGCATCATATGAACCTCGTGATGTCGGTGTGCGACCGGGTGGTCGCGCTCGATTTCGGCCGCAAGATCGCCGAGGGCACGCCCGCCGAGGTGCAGCGCAACGACGACGTGATCCGCGCCTATCTGGGGACGGCGCGGACATGACCGCGCTGATCGAAACTCATGGGCTCTGCGCCTTCTACGGCGACGTGCAGGTGTTGTTCGGGCTCGACCTCGCGGTCGAGGAGGGCGGCATCACGGCGCTGCTCGGCGCCAATGGCGCCGGCAAGACCACGACGCTGCGCGCGCTGTGCGGCATGGTGCGCACGCGCGGCGAGATTCGCTTCGCCGGCCGATCGATCGCCGGGCAGGCGACCGAGACGATCGTGCGACGCGGCATCGCCCATGTGCCCGAGGGTCGCGGTACCTTCGCGCGCCAGACCGTCGAAGAGAACCTGCAGATCGGCGCGATGACGCGGCGCGACCGCGCCGGCATCGCGGCCGATATCGAGCGTGTCTACGGCTATTTCCCCCGCCTCAAGGAGCGGCGCCATCAGCAAGCCGGCACATTGTCGGGCGGCGAGCAGCAGATGCTCGCGGTCGGGCGGGCCATGATGCTGCGGCCGCGCCTGATGCTGCTCGACGAGCCGTCCTTCGGCCTCGCGCCAATGGTGGTCGAAGAAATGTTCGGGATCTTCGGTACGCTCAACCGGCGCGAACACATGAGCATGCTGATCGTCGAGCAGAACGCGGCGCTGGCGCTGGCGCTTGCCGATCATGCCTATCTGATCGAGACCGGCTCGCTGGTTATGGCGGGTTCGGCAAAAGAAGTCGGCGGCGACGAGAACATCCGCCGGTCCTATCTGGGCTACTGAGGCACGCGAGCGAGGCGCGGAGATGAGTCTCTTTCTGCATCAGATCCTCGCCGGCATCGCGACGGGCGGCATCTATGCCTGCATGGGCCTCGCCGTGGTCATGATCTACCAGGCGATCGACCATCTCAATTTCGCGCAAGGCGAGATGGCGATGTTCTCGACCTTCGTGGCCTGGCAGCTCATCCAGTGGGGCGCGCCCTACTGGATCGCGTTCCTCGCGACCGTCGCGATCTCGTTCGCGGCCGGCGTCGCGATCGACCGCATCGTGTTCAAGCCGATCCATGGCGCTCCGGTGCTGAGCCACGTCGTCGTATTCATCGCGATGCTCTCGATCTTCAACAGCGGCGCCGGCTACATCTGGGATTATCAGATCAAGTCATTTCCGAGCCCGTTCGGCACCGGCGATCTCTTCGGCCAGAACCTGGTGAGCCGCCACGACGCCGGCATGATCGCGGTGACGCTGATGATGCTCATGGCGCTGTATTTCTTCTTCCGCCACACCCGCATCGGGCTCGCCATGCGAGCGGCTGCCGCGAGCCCGGACTCGGCGCGGCTCGCCGGCATCCGGGTCGGTTGGATGGTCGCACTCGGCTGGGGCATGGCGGCCGCGATCGGCGCCGTTGCCGGCATGATGATCGCGCCGGTGGTCTTTCTCGAGCCGAACATGATGGTGAGCATCCTGCTGTACGGCTTCGCCGGCGCGGTGCTCGGCGGCCTCACCAGCCCGGGCGGCGCCGTGCTCGGCGGGTTCGCGGTCGGCGTCATCGAGAACCTCGCCGCGACCTACATCCCGGGCGCCGGTCGCGAGCTCAAGCTCACCATCGCGCTGTTCATCATCGTTGCGGTGCTCGTCTTCAAGCCCGGCGGCCTGTTTGGCCGCCGCGTGGTCAGCCGGGTGTAGCCATGCAGCACGCGCCCGACATGCCGCGGCCCGCAAGCCTGGGCGAAAATGCGCCGCCGGCGGCGACGTGCTCGCTTACGACCTGGCGCGCGCTTGCGCTCGTCGGCGGCCTCATCCTCGTTCTGGGGCTGCCGTTCGCCGTGAAGAACTTCTTCACCTTCCAGATCACGCTCGCCGTGATCTACGCCATCGCCATCCTCGGTCTCAATCTCCTGACCGGCGTCAACGGACAGTTCTCGCTCGGCCACAGCGCGTTCTACGCGATCGGAGCCTACACGGCCGCCATCATGATGAACGCGGACATCGACTACGGTTGGACGCTGCCGGCCGCCGGCCTCGTGTGCTTCGTCAGCGGCTTCCTGTTCGGCTTGCCGGCGCTGCGGCTCGAGGGCATCTATCTCGCGCTCGCGACCTTCGCACTCGCGGTCGCGACGCCGCAGCTGCTCAAGGTCAACTTCCTCGAGGATTGGACCGGCGGCGTGCAAGGTATCAGCATCATCAAGCCGGATGCGCCGTTCGGCCTGCCGCTCAATTCCGATCAATGGCTCTACTTCTTCACGGTCGCGGTCGCGGCACTGCTCTATCTCGGCGCCGTCAATCTGGTGAAGAGCCGGACGGGGCGCGCGCTGGTCGCGATCCGCGACCATCCGGTGGCGGCGAGCGCCATGGGGATCAACGTGCCGCTCTACAAGGCGCTCATCTTCGGGGTGAGCGCACTTTATACCGGCGTGGCGGGCGCGCTCGGCGCGATCGCGATCCAGTTCGTGGCGCCCGACAGCTTCACGTTCACGCTCGCGATCGCGCTGTTCGTCGGCCTCGTGGTCGGCGGCGTCGGTTCGGTTCCCGGCACGCTGTTCGGGGGCGCCTTCGTGCTGTTCGTGCCGAACATCGCCGAGAAGGTGTCGAAAGGCCTCGCCGGCGCGGTCTATGGCGTCATCCTGATTCTGCTCATCTATCTGATGCCGACCGGCATTGCCGGGCTCGTGCGCTGGGTGACGGGTAAGCTGATGAAGCGGCCCGCGGCGGCGCGCGACGGCAAGAAGCCGGACACGAAGACGAAACCGGAGCTCTTACGGCTCGGAGGAGATAAATCCGGCGTGCCGGCTCAGTGAGCACCGGCGCGGGCGGATCACGACGCCGCAGATCGCGGCCATTTGGCAAGGAGGAAGCGATGAAGAGACACGTTGACAGACGTACGGTCCTGGTCTCGTCGGCCGCAGCCGCGGCGACGCTTGCCACCCGGGCCTGGGCGAAAGGGACATACGACACCGGCGCGAGCGATACCGAGATCAAGATCGGCAACACCAATCCGTACAGCGGGCCGGCCTCGGCCTATAGCCAGATCGGCAAGTCGATCGCAGCCTACTTCAAAAAGGTGAATGCCGAAGGCGGCGTCAACGGCCGCAAGATCACCTTCATTTCCTACGACGACGGCTACAGCCCGCCCAAGACGGTCGAGCAGGTTCGCAAGCTCGTGGAGAGCGACGAGGTTCTCCTCCTCTTCCAGAGCCTCGGCACGCCGTGCAATACGGCCATCCACAAATACATGAACGCCAAGAAGGTGCCGCAGCTTTTCATCGCCACCGGCGCCACCAAGTGGGGCGACCCAAAACACTTCCCGTGGACCATGGGCTGGCAGCCGAGCTATCAATCGGAAGGGCGCATCTATGCGAAATATCTGATCGAGAAGCACCCCGACGCGAAGATCGGCATCCTTTACCAGAACGACGACTACGGTAAGGATTACGTGAAGGGGCTCAAGGACGGCCTCGCCGGCAAGCTCAAGATCATCTCCGAGCAACCCTACGAGACGAGCGACGCGACCGTCGACTCTCAGATCATCACGCTCAAGGAGTCCGGCGCCAACGTCTTCTTCAACGTGACGACGCCGAAGTTCGCCGCCCAGGCGATCAAGAAGGCGGGGGAGATCGGCTGGAAGCCGGTGCACCTCCTCAACAACGTCTCGCAGTCGGTCGGCGCGGTGCTCAAGCCGGCGGGGCTCGAATACTCGAAGGGGATCCTCTCGACCTACTACCTCAAGGACGGGAACGATCCGCAGTGGAAGGACGATGCCGGCATGAAGGAGTGGGTCGCCTTCATGGACAAGTATCACCCGGACGGCGACAAGACCTCGAGCTTCCCGGTCTATGGCTACACGGTCGCGCAGACCCTGGTGCAGGTGCTCAAGCAGGCCGGCGACAACCTCACGCGCGCCAACGTGATGAAGGAAGCCGCCAACCTGCACGACCTCAAGCTCGGCACGCTGCTGCCCGGCATCACCATCAATACCGGTGCGAACGACTTCTATCCGATCGAGCAGATGCAGATGCAGCGCTTCGATGGCGAGCGCTGGGTCGCGCTCGGCCCGATCATGAACGGCACGCTGGGAAGCTGAGGCCGACTCCCACGGTCGCAGGGTAAACCCGTCATGGCCGGGCTCGTCCCGGCCATCCACGGCTTGCTTCCTGATGTTCCGCAAGAAGGACGTGGATATGGGCGAGCGAAAGCGCCGCCGTTTCTTCGAACGGCTGTGCGCGGGCATGACGGGGACAATATACATACGCACAGTGACGCCCGCCCGCGGCTCATGTAAACATCATTCACATGAACTGGTCCCGCGACCGCGGCCCGCGCGGATATCACCACGGCAATCTGAAAGAGGCGCTGATCCAGGCGGCGCTCGATCTCATTGCGCAGAAGGGGCCGGCCGGCTTCACGTTCGCGGAGGCGGCGCGCTGGGCGGGCGTGAGCCCGGCGGCGCCGTACCGGCATTTCCGCGACCGCGACGAGCTCCTCATTGACGTGGCGCGGCGCGGCTTCGATCAGTTCACGCAGGCCCTCACGCGCGCCTGGGATGACGGCCGCCCCGAGCCGATGACCGCCTTCGAGCGCGTCGGTCGCACCTATCTCGAATTCGCCCGCAGCGAGCCCGCCTATTATTCCGCCATGTTCGAGGCCGGCATTCCGCTCGATGGGAGTGCCGAGCTGCGGGAGGCAAGCGATGCCGCCTTCGCGGTGCTGCGCGCCGCCGCCGAAACGCTGATCGCGCGGTTGCCCGCCGGGCGGCGTCCGCCCGCGCTCATGATGGCACTGCACGTGTGGTCGCTGTCGCACGGCATCGCGTCGCTGTTCGGCCGCGCCGATGCCGGCCGCCGCACCTTGCCGATGTCGCCCGAGGAACTACTTGAGGCCGGCATGCTGGTCTATCTGCGGGGGCTCGGCCTGCCCGAGAGCGGCGGACCTCCAAATTAATTTTTGGCTGCCGTTGACATCAGTCAGACCGAAATGTAAATGTAATTAACATTCACGTTAACCTCATGTCGGAGGATTCCGATGACCTATGCGGCGCATGACTCGGCCTCTCGCGGCTACGGGCCGCCTCCGTGGTCCATGTGGTCCTGGCACCCGGGCTGGATCATCCTGATGATCCTCGGGTTCATCTTCTGGTGGCCGGTCGGGCTCCTCATCCTCGGCATGGTGATCGGGAGCAGGAAGATGAGTTGCTGGAGCGGACACGGCTACGATCGCTGGCAGGACCGCATGCAGGACAAGATGGACCGCGTGCGCGCCAAGATGGACAGCTTCGGCAATTGGGGCGGCAACTGGAGTGGATCGAGCGGCAATCGAGCGTTCGACGAGTACCGCAGCGAGACGTTGCGCCGCCTCGAGGAGGAGCAGCGCGAGTTTCGCGATTTCCTCCAGCGTCTGCGCGCCGCGAAGGACAAGGCCGAGTTCGACCAGTTCATGGCCGACCGGCGCAATCGCCCCGAGCCTCCGTCGCCGCCGCAGGGCTGATACGATCGTAGCGTGATCCATCAACGTGCGTCATGGCCGGGCTTGTCCCGGCCATCCACGTCTGCGCGCTCTGCAAGAAAGACGTGGATGCCCGCGACCAGCGCGGGCATGACGGCGTAATTTAGGGCGTAATTTAGATCGACACGGCCGGCTGTCCACGCGACGTCGGCCGCGTTGCCTTCTCGAGTGCGCTTTAACCCGCCGGCATCTCGAACGACACACCGAGCCGGTCCTGCGCCCGCCAGCGCACGCGGCATGGCCGTAGCGAGCGCCCGTGGTCCAGTGTCAGTTCGAACGTGTCCGGCATCTCGTGTGGACTGCTGAGCGCGATGCAGGCCCCCGCGCTGGTGAGGTCGCGCAGCATGCATTGAACCCTCTCGCCCGCGCGTCCGCCCAGCATGATCTCGGCCTCACGCCGTACGCGCGTGCGCACGATCGCCCTGCGCTCTTCCATCGACAATCTCCTCGCGCGCCTATCGACCGATCGGATGCGCATCCAGCGCATGTCCCCGGTTACTGGTGAAAGCCTGCCCCAGCTTTAGCCGGCGTGGCCGCCGGTCGCGAGGATATGCGGAAATCCAACGGGTTGTTCCGCCCCCGCCGAAACGGACACTGCTCTAGCGCCGAGATCGTTACCGATGGCTCAAACGCTACAAGGCGTGAGAGTTAATTCGCCGACGCACTCGTGTCGGCAATTTGGCGCAAGCGTGCACGCCCGGACTTGTCGTAATGATGTTACGCCGCGGCTGTCGCGTCTTGCCATTTATTGCAGCAGCTTGAGGTTCTGGACCGTTCCGGCCAGGTTCTGATCGAGCAGCTCGGTGACGACGGTCTTGAGGCGCTGATTCTGCCCAGCATCGAGGGTCTGCGGTATCCACGACGGGGCGACCTCGCGCGAGGGGCCGCGAATCGCCTTCATGGTCAGCAAGTTCTCGCCGAGCGCGTAGGCCGACGTGCCGGCGACGACCGAGAAATTGTGACCGTCGATCACCGTGAACCAGTAGAGCGCGTAGACATAAGCGTTGGTCGCGATCAGGTTCGAGGTCTGCAGGATGCCGAGGCCGTCGAGGATCTGATTTGAATCGCCGAACCGGCTGCTCGCTGCTGTGACGATGATGTAGGCGTCGACGTCCCGTGCCGTCGCCTGCGCGCGCACGGCCGCGGCGATCTGCGACGCGTCGCGCGCGGCCGCGAACGCGGATCGCTGGAACGCGGCCGGCCGCAGCTCGAAACGCCCGTTGAGTACGCTACGGACCTTGCCGACCACGAAGTCGTCGATCCGCCACGACTGGATCGGCATTTCCTTCTGCTCGTTCTGGAACACCGTGATGCCGATCTTCTTGATCGTGAACCGGTCGCCCAAGGTGGAGAACACCGCGATGCGCTTGACCGCCTGCATTTGCCCGGGATCGACCGACATCGGCGCGCAGGCAGCCACGAGCAACGCGAGCACGCAGCCCGCCACGATCGTCTTCATGTGATGGCATGTCCCCCGAAGCGCCCCTGCGCTCGAAGGTTGCATATCCGCCAAATCGGCGCAATGAGATCACGCCCGCGCGTCGCGTCAGCTGCGGAAATGCTTCGACAGCTTCAGCGTCTGTGCCTGGTAGTTCGAGCCGATGCCCTGGCCGTAGAGCTGGTCGGGCCGCGCCAGCATCTTCTCGTAGATGAGGCGGCCGACGGTCTGGCTGTGCTCGAGGATGAACGGCACCTCGCGCGAGCGCACCTCGAGCACGGCGCGCGCGCCGTGTCCGCCGGCGCCCGCATAGCCGAAGCCGGGGTCGAAGAAGCCCGCATAATGCACGCGGAACTCGCCGACCAGCGGATCGAACGGCACCATCTCGGCGGCGTAGTCGGGCGGCACCTGCACGGCTTCCTTCGACGCCAGGATGTAGAACTCGTTGGGATCGAGCACGAGGTTCTGGTCGCGCCGCGCCGTGATCGTCTCCCAGAAATCCGCGACTTCGTAGCGGCCGCGGCGATCGACGTCGATCAAGCCGGTATGCCGCTTGGCGCGGTAGCCGATCCGCCCATCGAAGCCCTTGAGGTCGACGCCGACGCTCACGCCCGCGCGCACGTCGGCCTCGTCGTCGTCGACCAGGCCCTCGGCCGCATGCAGCTTGGCGAGCGCGTCGCCATCGAGGATCGCCTGGCCGCGGCGGAAGCGGATCTGCGAAAGCCGCGAGCCCTCGCGCACCAGCACCGGAAACGTGCGCGGGCTGATCTCGGCGTAGAGCGGCCCGTGATAGCCGGCCTCGATGCGGTCGAAGCCGCGCGTCTGGTCGGCGATCACGCGCGTGAACACGTCGATCCGTCCGGTCGAGCTCTTCGGGTTCGCGGCCGCCGCGATGTCGGCGGGCAGCGCCATGCTCTCTTGCAGCGGCACGATATAGACGCAGCCGGTCTCCAGCACGGCCCCGTCGCCGAGCGTTATCTCGTGCAGCTTGAGGTCGTCGATGCGCTCCGCGACTGTTGCGCCCGGACCCGGGAGAAAGCTCGCGCGCACCCGGTAGGCAACCTCGCCGAGCCGCAGGTCGAGGCTCGCGGGCTGGATCTGATCGTCGGCGAATTCCGTCGCCGCGATGATGCCGCCCGCGTCCGCGAGCGTCGCGATCATGCGGTCGGGAAGGATGCCCTTGTCGTCGCTGCGGAACGCCAGCGCCACTGTGGTCCCCCAGAGGGCAAGTGTCCCGATTCCGAAGTTCGCAAACCTCTCGGCAATCTCGGAGCGAACTTCGGAATCGAAAAGGACACTTGCAAGCTTATGATTCCAGTGCCGCTTTTGAACCCGGCGTTCGCAACCGAGTTCGCCGATAAATCATGCGAACGTCGGGTTCGCGGCACTGACTGCGGCGACGTGTATCGCAAGGCCACCTTGACGGAAAGCCTGCGCCCGCTTAAACGTCCGCGTTATCCCGTGGTCATTTGAGCCGGCCGGCTTGCAGCCACGTAAAATAAATCGCTAAAAGGCCGGGGACGCTTGGACCCGGCTAGGGATATTCCCTCGGCCGGTTTTTTATTGGCCCATGGCAATCCATGCGGCCGAAAAGGAGTCCAAGGATGTCCGCGCCTACCCGCCAATACCGCCCCGAAACCCGCCTCGTTCAATCCGGCACGCTCCGCTCGCAATTCGGCGAGACGTCCGAGGCACTCTTCCTCACCCAAGGTTTCGTCTACGACACCGCCGAGCAGTGCGAGGCCCGCTTCACCAACAAGGAGCCGGGGTACATCTACGCGCGTTATTCCAATCCGACGGTCACGATGTTCGAGCGCCGCATCGCCGAGTTCGAGGGCGCGGAGTCGGCGCGCGCGACCGCGAGCGGCATGGCGGCCGTGACCACGGCGCTGGTCGGCCAGCTGCGCGCCGGCGACCATGTGGTCGCTGCCAAGGCGCTGTTCGGTTCGTGCCGCTGGGTGATCGAAGACTTCCTGCCGCGCTTCGGCGTCGCCTCGACGTTGGTCGACGGGCTCGATCTCGACCAGTGGAAAAAGGCGGTGCGTCCGAACACCAAAGCGTTCTTCCTCGAGAGCCCGACCAACCCGACTCTCGACGTGTTCGACATCGCGGCGATCGCCGAGATCGCGCACGCGGCCGGCGCGACGCTTACGGTCGACAACGTATTCGCGACGCCGATCTGGCAGAGCCCGCTCGCACTCGGCGCCGACTGCGTCGTCTATTCGGCGACCAAGCACATCGACGGGCAGGGGCGCTGCCTCGGCGGCGTCATCCTGTCGTCGGAGAAATTCATCCAGGACAATTTCCACATGCTGCTGCGGCAGACCGGCCCGGCGATGTCGCCGTTCAATGCCTGGGTACTGCTCAAGGGCCTGGAAACGCTGCATCTGCGCGTGCAGCGGCAGAGCCAGACGGCCGCCATCGTCGCCGACGCGCTCGCCAAGCATCCCAGGATCAAGCGCACCATCTATCCGGGGCGCGCCGACCATCCGCAGGCCGCCACGGTGAAGAAGCAGATGCGCGGCGGCTCGACGCTGGTGTGCTTCCAGATCGACGGCGACAAGAAGGCGACGTTCCGCTTTCTCAACGCGCTCGAGCTCGTACGCATCACCAACAATCTCGGAGATGCCAAGAGCCTCGTCACCCATCCGGCGACGACGACGCACCAGCGGCTCTCGCCGGAGGAGCGCGCCGCCATCGGTATCAGCGACGGCACGGTGCGCTTCTCGGCCGGGCTCGAGCACCCGGACGACATTCTCGAGGATCTGGTGTCCGCACTGGAGAAGGTTTGATCAGAAGTCGGCGTCATGCCCGCGAAGGCGGGCATCCACGTCTTCCTCGCGACCCTGGCGAATGCCGTTAGCGCTAGGCTGGTCGAGCGCTCGCGATACCAGACGCGGCGGTGCGTGCGGTTGTGGCTCTCGCGAAGAGGTCGACCCAACCTACGCGCTGCTCGCCATTACGGCGTCGCGCCGCGCATGGTCGCATGCACCTGCGCCGACGCCACGCTGCGCTGCGCTGCCTCGCTGATCGAGGCGCCGATCAGCTTGGCGAGGCACGCGTAGCTCCAGTCGTTCATGTGGAGCTTGTCCGGCGAGATGAAGTCGTCGAACGTCATGTGGTCGTGCTGGTACCAGTAGCGCATGATCGCGAAGCGGTGGACCAGGTCGACGTCTGCCTGCTTGGCGACCGCCGAGATCAGGTCGACCATCTCCTCCGCATCGGGCTTCGCCAGCACCTTCGGCGCGTATTGCGGATCGATCATCACGGTATCGATCCCGAGCTTCTTGAGCTGCTGCGCGCCTTGTAGAATGAGCGGCGCCGTCGGCTTGATGTCGCGGTCGCGCAGCACCGAGTTGGTGCCGACCTGCCACAGCACGAGATCGGGATGCTGCTTGAGCACGCTGTCGCCGAAGCGGGCCAGCATCTCGCGCGCCTCCTCGCCGTTGACGCCGCGGTTGATCACCGTGATCGCGTTTTGCGGAAAGCGCGCCTGCAGATCGGCCTGCAGCTGGCTCGGATAAGACTTGTCGCGCGAGCTCGCGCCGGCGCCGTAGGTCGATGAGGATCCGATCGCGACAATCGTCAATGGCTGATGCTGGGCGAGCCGTTCAGCGGTGCGGGGCAGAGGCAGGCTGAGAAGGGTGAGCTCCTTGGGCGCGTGGCAGTCGTGCTGCTCCTGTGCGCCGGCGAGCGCTGGTGCGAGCGCGCAGGCGATCAAGCCCGCCGCCAGCCTCGTCACGTATCTCGATCGCCCCATGGCTAGCGAATTTCCTTCCTCGGACCATCCACCGTCCCGGCGCCCGTGTTGCTCGCCTGCCCGAGCTTTGCGCCGTCGACGATCAATCGGCCTAGCAGACGTCCGATGCAATCGTGCACCCGTTCGGCCACATCGTTCTTCTTGCTTGCCGACGATAGATCGAAAACGTTCATTTCGTTCCAAGAATTCATCACGGCGAGGCGGTCGAACAACAGAATTTCGCGCTGCACCGCAATAATTCGTATCGCCTCGATGTAGGCTCCCATCGCGACCATCGAGTCGGTGCGCGGGCTGTACTGCATGTTCATGAAGACGCCGTCGGCCTTCGCGTCCCGCAGTGCATCAAGGCCTTCGCCGAGCGCTGACTGGAATTGATCGGGGTCGACGCTCAGCATCGCGTCGACGGTGCCGGTCTGCCAGACCACAACGTCGGGCTTGTCGGCCTTGAGCGCGACGCGCAGCGATTTCACCATCTCGGCCGCGGTCTCGCGCGCCTGGGTGTGGGCGACGACCTTGACGGTGATGCCGGGCAGCCGGCGCATGAGCGACTCTTCCAGACGCGCCGGATAGGCCTTGGCGGCGCCGCCGGCTGCGGGCGGCAGCGTCGATGACGCCGAGCCGATCACCGTCACGTTGAGCCGCTTCTCGGCGATCGCCGCTGCCGCGTGCGGCAGCGCGAAATCCGCTTGGACGAGGTTCGAGGCGACGAAGCACGCGCCTTCGTCGGCCGCGAAACACGGTGTCGCGAGCGTTGCCGCCACGACGGCTGCCATCAGCACTTTCATGCCTCGCCCCCAGCGAGATCCGCGTTCACAGGTGTCTGCCGCGGGCCGTGCTTTCTTGCTTCGACGTTCTTATACCATGTAATCAGCGCCGCAACGGCCACCATCGCGACGATACCCACCGCGCTAACCATAATCTGCATGCCGATGCCGTCGGACATTTCGACCATCGCGAAGTGCCCCGCAAATGCCAGGAACACGCCCATGCAGAAAATTTCCAGTGAATGTTGCCCGCAGACGATGGCGGGACGCATCCACGGGGACGCCAGGAGCGGCCAGTCGCGCGGGACATAACGCAGCGTCAGGACGGCAAGTGCGACAAAATGCGCAAAGCGCAGCGCGTCGAGGTTGGTCTTGTCGATCGGGTACATCCAGTCGGTCAGCCAGTGCGGCACGTACCCGGCCGCGCGCGGCAGGTACCAGGTCAGCGTGATCGCGAACGCGAAAACGAGGTAGCCGGTCGCGAGGCAGAAGGCCGCCCGCGAGCGGGTGAACGGCGCGATCCGCGCCGCGCCACCGAGCGCGCACCAGGCGCCGAACACGAACAGCAGTTGCCATGCCAGCGGATTGAAGAACCAGCTTCCCTTCGGATAGGCGGGCAGATTCCAGCCGAACTTCCAGGTCGCCGCATAGAGCGCGGCCGAGACCGCGAGCGCGAGCGTCGGCGCGCGCTTGAGCAGCCACAGCATCGGCGGAAAGCCGCCCAGCAGCACGATGTAGAGCGGCAGCACGTCCATGTTCGCCGGCTTGAACTTGAGCAGCATCGCCTGGATCATCGTGACGTCGGGCTGCTTGAGGAAGTTCAGGATGCCCATTTCCTCGCTGTAGAGCGGGTTGTCGAAGCTCGCCGACACGTAGGCGATCTCCGCCATGTAGACGACGAACAGGAAGATGTGCGCGACGTAGATCTGCCAGACCCGCTTGAGGATGCGCGCGCTCGCCACCACGACGCCGCGGTTGTCCATCTCGCGGCCGTACACGAAGGCGGCCGTGTAGCCGGAGATGAAGACGAAGATCTCGGTCGCGTCGCTGAAGCCGTAATTGCGGATGGTGAGCCAGCTCACCATGTTCGAGGGAATATGATCGAGGAAGATGAGCCACAGCGCGAGCCCGCGAAAGAGGTCGAGGCGCAGGTCGCGGCCGGTCGGCGTAACGGAAGACATCGCGCGTGGCTGTCCTTTTCCCACCCTCGTCATGGCCGGGCATGGACGTGCGAAGGACGGCGTCGCTTCGCTCGCCTGTATCCCGGGCATCCATGTCTTTCTTGCCGGCTCGCCAAGACGTGGATGCCCGGCACAAGGCCGGGGATGACAAGTTTAATTGGAATGCGAATGACCGAGGCTTTAGCCCTTTTTGCACTGCGGGGAAATCAAATCGGTATCAAGTCGGCGTTAAATCGCGCGCCGGCCGCGGGGCCTTGGCCGCCGCCGGTGCTTTGAGGACAAGCCGCTGATTTCCCGTGCCTTTTGTCGGGCAGTTGCGTGCCACGCGAAGACGCTATTCAATAAGGGGAAGCACGTGCGGAGAGCGGCCATGTACCAGACGGTTACCCACAACATCGAGGTCACCGTGACGCCCAAGTTCCTGCCCGAGCGTTCCTCGCAGGAAAAGAGCTATTTCTTCTGGGCCTACACGATCGAGATCAGCAACCGCAGCGAAAAGACCGTGCAGCTCAAGACGCGCCACTGGCGCATCACCGATGCGTCCGGCCGGGTGCAGGAGGTGCGCGGCGCCGGCGTCGTCGGCGAGGAGCCGGTGCTCGAGCCGGGCGCGTCCTACGAATACACGAGCGGCGTGCCGCTGCCGACGCCGTCGGGCTTCATGGTCGGAACCTACGGCATGGTGTCGGCGGGCGGCGAGAGCTTCGACATCCAGATTCCCGCCTTCTCGCTCGACGGCCCCGAGAACAAGCGCACGCTGAATTGACGCGGGCGGTTGCGAGAGACGCGCCGTAGGGTGGGCGAAGGCGGCCCGAAGAGCTTCTTGCATACCGAGGCGTCTGATCCGCCGTGCCCACGCGGAAGCGACTCTCCGCGTGGGCACGGCGGATCAGTTTTCGTGCCCCATGCAAAGGTCGCGGCCGCCTTTGCCTACCCTACGAAGGCGAGGCTTCGCTGCCCGCCACCTCGCTCGGCTCGAACACATAATTCGAGCTGCAGAACTCGCACGTCACCGAGATCACGCCGTTCTCGACCATGTGGTCGCGGTCGTCCTGGGAAAAGCTCTTGAGCATGTTCGCGACGTTGTCGCGCGAGCACGAGCACTTGGCCTCGACCGCATTCGAGCGGAAAACGCGCACGCCCTGCTCGTGGAAGAGCCGGTAGAGCAGCCGCTCGCTCGACAGATCCGGGTCGATCAGCTCGATATCCTCGACCGTGTCGATCAAGGCGCGGCCCTCGCGCCAGGCGTCGTCCTCGGCCACCACGTGCGGCGCCGTGCCGGCGGGCGCGTCGCCCGGATCGAGGTCGGCAACCCGCATGCGCTCGGCCGACTTCGGCAGGAACTGGAGCAGCATGCCGCCGGCGCGCCAGTTGTGGCGCGGGCCGGACATGGCGCCCGATGAAGCCGGCCCGCTCTCCGATTTGCCGTCGGGTTCCGCCTCGATCTTGGCGGCGCTGAACTCCTCGGCGACTGCGAGGCGCACCCGCGTCGGGATCTGCTCGGAGCGCAAAAAATACTCGTGCGCCGCGTCCTCGAGCCCGCCGCCGGTCAGCGCCACCAGGCCCTGATAGCGGTTCATGTCGGCGCCCTGATCGATCGTCATCGCGAGATGGCCCTGACCGAGCAGCTCGCCGGCGGACACTGTACGCGCCGCGATCGCGGCCTCGACGCGCGGGCGGTCGAACCGCGCGCAGGCGCGCACCCGGCCCGGATTGACAAAGTCGCTGGTGAAATCGACCACCAGCATGCGCACCGGCCCGTCGGTCTGGGTCTGCAGGATGAAGCGGCCCTCGAACTTGAGCGAGGAACCGAGCAGGACCGTGAGCGCGATCGCCTCGCCGAGCAGTTTTGCGACCGGCGCCGGATAGTCGTGGCTGCCCAGGATGCGGTCGAGCACCGGCCCGAGCCGTACCACGCGGCCGCGCAGATCGAGGCTCGCCACCTCGAACGGAAGGATGGCGTCGTCAATCGGCGCGGATGCCGGCATGCGGGAAGGGATCGCGGTCTCGGTCATGCGGACTTTCGGGAAGGCGCCTCCGGGGCGATACCACGTTCTGCGGCCGCCCCGGCGCCCCCGCCTAGATAATTACTCGGCGCCCGCGTGGAAGCACCACGCAAGGATGCCTTTTTGCGCGTGCAGGCGGTTCTCGGCCTCGTCGAACACCACCGATTGCGGTCCGTCGATCACCTCGTCGGTGACCTCCTCGCCGCGATGTGCGGGCAGGCAGTGCATGAACAGCGCGTCGCGCCGCGCCCGCGCCATCAGCCGCGCATCGACCTGGTAGGGCTTGAGCAGGTTGTGCCGCTTGGTTCCGTCGCGATCGCCCATCGACACCCAGGTGTCGGTGACGACGCAATCGGCCTCCTTGGCGGCCTGCTCGGGATCGTTGCCGATACGGATGGCCGCCGGCGACGACTTGACCCAGTCGGTGAGCCATTTCTTCGGCGCGAGCTCCGGCGGGGTCGCTACCTTGAGCGCGAAATCGAACTGCTGCGCCGCGTGCATCCAGGAGGCGAGCACATTGTTGGCGTCGCCGGTCCACGCCACGGTCTTGCCCTTGATCGCGCCGCGGTGCTCCTCGAAGGTCAGCACGTCCGCCATCACCTGGCAGGGATGCGAGCGGCGGGTGAGGCCGTTGATCACCGGCACCGTCGCGTGCTGCGCGAGCTCGAGCAGCGTGCGGTGGTCGAGCGTGCGGATCACGATCGCGTCGACGTAGCGCGACAGCACCCTGGCGGTGTCGGCGATCGTCTCGCCGCGGCCGAGCTGCATCTCCTGGCCGGTGAGCAGGATGACGTCGCCGCCGAGCTGGCGCATCGCGACGTCGAACGACACGCGGGTGCGCGTCGAGGGTTTGTCGAAAATCATCGCCAGCGTGCGGCCCGCGAGCGGCTTCGCGGCGCGGGCGCGGCCGCGCTGCTTCATCGCGCGGCTGGCCTCGATGATCCCGCGCAGCTCCTGCGGCGGGATGTCGACGAGGTCGAGGAAATGGCGCACCGCGGGTGCGCTCATGTCGCCGTCTCCTTGACGGCCTTGCCGGCGGCGCGCTCGATGGCGCTCGCGGCGCGGTCGAGCCGCGCGATGCCCTCGGCGAGGTCGGCCTCGTCGGCGATGAGCGGCGGCAGGAAGCGCACCACGTTTTCGCCGGCCGCCACCGCGAGCAGCTTCTCGGCACGCAGCGCATCGACCAACTGTCCGTTCGGCACCACGGCGCGCAGGCCGATCAGGTAGCCTTCGCCGCGCAACTCGGCGATCACGCCGGGATGCCGGTCCTTGATCTCGGCGAGCCGCTGCTTGAGCAGGAGCGCGTTGTGCTTGAGCTTCTCGAAGAAACCGGGCGCCAGCATCACGTCGAGCACCGCATTGCCGGCCGCCATGGCGAGCGGATTGCCGCCGAAGGTCGAGCCGTGCGTGCCGGCCGTCATGCCCTCGCCGGCCGCCGCGGTGGTGAGGAAGGCGCCCATCGGAAAGCCGCCGCCGAGCGCCTTGGCGAGTGCCATGACGTCCGGCGTCACCCCGGTGTGCTGATAGGCGAAGAGATCGCCGGTGCGGCCCATGCCGGTCTGCACCTCGTCGAAAACGAGCAGGAGCCCGTTCTTGCCGCAAAGCTCGCGCAGCTCGCGCAGGAACTGGTTGCTGGCGACGCGCACGCCGCCTTCGCCCTGGATCGGCTCGATCAGGATCGCCGCAGTGGCCGGGCCGATCGCCTTCTTCACGGCCGCGAGGTCGCCGAGCGGCACCTGGTCGAAGCCTTCCGCCACCGGGCCGAAGCCATCGAGATATTTCTTGTTACCGCCGGCCGCCAAGGTCGCGAGCGTGCGGCCATGGAAGGCGCCCTCGAATGTGATGATGCGCACGCGCTCGGGCGCGCCGTTGACGGCGTGGTACTTGCGCGCACACTTGATCGCGCCCTCCAGCGCCTCGGCGCCGGAATTGCAGAAGAAGACGTAGTCCGCGAAGCTCGCGCCGCACAGCCGCTCGGCGAGCCGCTCGCCTTCGGGAATGCGGAAGAGGTTGGAAGTGTGGATGAGCTTGCCGGCCTGCTCGGCGACCGCGGCGGCGACGCGGGGATGCGCGTGGCCGAGCGCGTTCACGGCGACGCCCGAGGTGAAATCGAGGTAGCGCTCGCCGTTGGTGGCGACAAGCCAGGAGCCCTCGCCCCGCTCGAAGCCGAGGTCGACGCGCGCGAAGGTCGGCAGCAGATGCGACGTCACGATGTGGCCCGCCTTGATGGCTCGGGTGCATGTGGCGGCGAAGGCGGGCCCCGGAACGCGGGGCGGTCGCCGGCTCGCCGACGAGAGCATGCGCCAGTTAAGTAGCGGCGAAATGAAATGTGCCGCCTTTCAAGGCGGCACATCCGGCATTTTAGGTCGGCTCGATAGGGTGTCAACACGGCGATTTTGATGGCCGCCATGAGCAAGTGTGATCATTTTGCAACGCGGGATGGAAGTGGCGCGATATCACCCTAGGAACATGTGGAAGCGAGTCCCGCCGACTCTTGCGCGCGAGTCGCGCCATATAGTAGGTTTTTTCGCATAAGATACGATATCTCGTGCGGCGGACAGCTTCCTGAGTTTTGGTCTGTGTCCTGCGTTCCCGACGGCAATTTCGCATTGCCGGAGGCCGGAGAGGGATTCTGTCGAGCATCTGCCGGGCCGTCCGCCCCTCGGCACGCTCACAACAGGGGCTAGAGGAACGATGATGTGGACTGATGAGCGGGTGGAGCTTCTGAAGAAATTGTGGACCGAGGGTCTGTCCGCGAGCCAGATCGCGGCCGAGCTCGGCGGCATTACCCGCAACGCCGTGATCGGCAAGGTACACCGGCTGGGGCTGTCCGGCCGCGCCAAAAGCCCGTCCTCGGCCGCGCCGCGCCAGCGCAAGCCGCGCGCGCCCGGCCATATGATGCGGCTGTCCCGGCCGTCGATGCGGGGCAACACGGCGCTCGCGCCGATGTACGAGACGGATGTCGAGCCCGAGCCGGAGCTGATCGAGAACATCATTCCGCTCGGGCAGCGCTGCTCGCTGCTCGAGCTGAGCGAGAGCAGGTGCCGCTGGCCGATCGGCGATCCCGGCTCGGCCGAGTTCTTCTTCTGCGGCGGCGCCCCGCTCGAGGGCCTGCCCTACTGCAGTTATCATTCGCGTGTCGCCTATCAGCCGGCCGCTGCGCGCCGCGACCGCCGCGTCGGCCGCTGAAGCCTCCCTCCTCCCTGCGGCCTCCCTGCGGGGAGAGGGAGCGGAGGCGCAGTGCCGATCGCGCGGCGGCCGTCTGCCGCAACGTCATTGTTCCGGGCCGCATGAACGGGTGCGGGACAGGCCGGGAACGGTCGTGGATCGGACTCGGCGCTTGCGCTACGCGTTTCTACGAGCTGGCTTGACGTGGCCAGCCGCGGGCGTTGGGGTGATCTCCATTTTTACCGGTTCGTTCCGGGCCTCTGCAGGGCGCTCCAGTGGACGGCCAATGTGTCGCCTGGTCCATGAACCGCCGCGAACAGAAGGCCGGCGATGAAGGTGAAATGATCTACGAAGAAGCCGAATTCCGCTTGGTTGCCGCTCCAGTGCGAGGGGCCGTGGAACGCAAAGGCCAGAAAAAGGACGTAGGTGGCGCCGAGGAGCGCCGCCTCGGAGAAGAAGGCGCCCGTCCATAGAGCGATCGCGAGCGCGGTCGCGAAGAAGGCGGCGATCCAGGCAAGTGCCAGCGCGAGCGGAAACCCCGCCGTCGCGATATAGCCCGCGGTCTGGCTCATCCCGAGAAACTTGAAAGTCGCCGCCATGGCGAAAATGCCGCCAAAGATCAGCCTTGCGATCAGAACCGCGATAGTCTTCCCCATCGGATTGTCCTTTCAGAAACGTGTCAGAGACCCCACAAGGACGCTCGAGGGAAGGCATTCCCGACATCCTTCCCGATCGCGTCGGCTATTATCGGCCTACCATCATCACCGGCTTGGCCGATGCCTTGATGCGACCCGGCGGCACGGCGAGGTTCCATGCGCCGATTGCTTGCCGGATGCAAAGCCGGCACCTACATGGTCGCTGGGACGCCTTCCTGAACTGGAGGTCGGGAGTGAGCGAGGTTGATCACAGCGAGGCAAGGACCGTCGCGCACTGCTCATTTTGCGGAAAGAGCGAGTACGACGTGCGCAAGCTTGTCGCGGGTCCTCAGGCGTTCATCTGTGATGAATGCGTAGAGCTCTCGATGGCGATCGTGCGCGAAGAAGGCCAGTCGTTCTACCTGCGGAGCGCGGATGAGTATCGCAAGCTTGCCGACGACAGCGTTCGGACCGCGGAAAAAGCAGGCATTGCGCGAGACAAGGCTGCGGCTGCCGTCGCGCGAACGTGGCTTCGCCTCGCGAAAGAGGCAGGAGCGTCATAGCTTTCGATAGTCGGAAGCCGGAAGGCATCGATGAATCCCCTTTGGTATTTGGCGCATGACACATCGCGGACTGATAGGTGCCGTCTTGTACGCAAAGGATCCGCAGCGGCTGGTGGAATTCTACTCGGCTGTGGCGAGTCTTGATGTACAGTCAGTGCAACATGGATTTGCCGTGCTCGGCCAGCAGCCATCACAACTCGTGATCGTACGGATTCCCAAGCGCATTGCGGACTCGATCGATATTTCGACGCCGCCCGAGCGCCGTGAGGACACGCCTGTCAAGCTCGTGTTCTCCGTCGAGGATATTGTCATCGCTCGAAGCAGGGCGGCGGAGCGGGGTGGCGCCATGAACGCCGTCGAGCGCGAATGGGAATTTGAAGGCGCCAAAGTCTGCGATGGCCACGACCCCGAAGGTAATATCTTTCAGGTCAGGCAGGCCGTTTGAGGTTACGCCGCGCGAGGACCTTCGACTGACGGCGAGTGACGAGATTGCCGCGCGTTATCGGCAAAATCACGCCGTCTTGCCGAACCGGTCGTTGAGCGCGTAGCCGGCGCCCCGCACGGTGCGGATCGGATCGGGCGTGCGGCCCCGGTTGAGCGCCTTGCGCAGGCGGCCGACATGCACGTCGACGGTGCGCTCGTCGATGTAGACGTCGCGGCCCCACACCTGGTCGAGCAGCTGTTCGCGCGAAAAGACGCGGCCGGGGTTCTCCAGCAGGAATTCGAGCAGGCGGAATTCGGTCGGCCCGAGCGGCACCTCGCGCCCGGAGCGCGAGACGCGCTTGGTGTCGCGGTCGAGCTCGATATCGCCGGCCGAGAGCAGCGCCGCGACCCGCTCGGGGCGCGAGCGGCGCAGCAGCGCGCGGATGCGGGCGAGCAGCTCGGGCACCGAGAACGGTTTGACGATATAGTCGTCGGCGCCGGTCGCGAGCCCACGCACGCGCTCGCCTTCCTCGCCGCGCGCCGTGAGCATGATGATGGGCAGCCGCCGCGTCTCGGGCTTGGCGCGCAGGCGCCGGATCAGCTCGATGCCGGAGAGGCCGGGCAGCATCCAGTCGATCACCGCGAGGTCGGGCGGAATCTCCTTGAGACGCAGCTCGGCTTCGTCGCCGCGCCCCGAGGCGTCGACCGCGTAACCCTCGGATTCGAGGTTGTAGCGCAGGATCATCGTGAGAGGCTCTTCGTCCTCGACGATCAGGATGCGGGCCGTCATGCGGTGC
>DASXCK010000004.1:0-18104 GCA_036491235.1 Xanthobacteraceae bacterium
CAAGACGATGCCGAGAAGCAGGACGTATTCGAAGCCGCCCTTGCCCACCGGAAAACCCTTCGGCCCATGTACGAACGCGAATGCGAGCGCCATCTCGATCGCGAGCGCGGGGGCGAAGAAGCGGGTGAAGAGACCGATCGCAACGCAGGCGGCGCCGACCGTCTCCAGGATCATCGCGGCGTAGGCGAAGACAATTCCCGGCTCCAGGCCGCTCTTGGCCATGCTGCCCGCCACCGCGGCCGCGCCGATCTGAAGCTTGTTCCAGCCGTGCACGAACAGGATGCAGCCGATCGCGACACGCATCAGCGTGTAGGCGACATCGAAGAACGAATCGTAGAACCCTCGCAGTCCTGGCAACACCAGCCTGGTGTCACTTCCCGTTCCACTCATGGTGCAGCTCCTCCCCGGATCGGCAGACGATGCCGTTTGCGGCGTGACACTAGCGCAAATCGCCGCGGCATGGGTATCGGTTAGCCAATCAGTGGCTACACCAATGTGTGAATAACGCGCTGCCGACCAGGAGCAGCGCGGCCGCAGGTACTGCGCTAGGCAATCGCCGTCCCTTCGTCGTAGAGTCGCGCCTGTTTGCAGTCATGGCGCCGGGGTCGACAACGTCCGAGGTGCCGCACCAAGGATCCGCCGCCCATGCGCCAGATCATCATGGTCGGCTTCCTGCAGGCGCAGAACTGCACCAACCTCGCAAGTTCCTGGCGCCATCCGGCCTCGCGCACCGACAGCTGGTCGCCGGAGTACTACCGCCATATCGGTCGCGTGCTCGAGGAGGGAAAATTCCACCTCGGCTTCTTCGACGATCGCCTCTCGATGCCCGACATGTACGGGCGCGACCACGGCCACACGGTCGCGCACGGCATCCGCTGCGTGAAGCTAGATGCCGTGACGGTGCTCACCGTGCTCGGCATGGCAACCGAGCGGCTCGGCCTCGGCGCGACCTATTCGACGAGCTACTACGAGCCGTTCCATGTCGCGCGCGTGTTCGGAACGCTCGACCTGATGACTAACGGGCGCGCCGCCTGGAATGTCGTCACCTCGCTCAACGACGGCGAGGCGCAAAACATGGGCCGCGACGAGGTGATCGGCCACGACCTGCGCTACGACCGCGCCGAAGAGTTCATGGAGATCGTGCTCGGCCACTGGGACGCCTGGCAGGACGACGCGATCGTCCAGGACAAGGCGACTGGCCTGTTCGCGCATTCTGACAAGGTGCAACGCCTCGATTATGCGGGCCGCTTCTTCCGCTCGCGCGGTCCGTTCACGGTGCCGCGCTCGGCGCAGGGGCACCCGGTCATCATTCAGGCGGGCGCAAGCGGGCGCGGCAAGGCGTTCGGCGCGCGCTGGGGCGAGGTGATCTTCGTGGTCTATCCGAACATCGAGGTCGGGAAGCGCGACTACGCGGATTTCAAGGCCACGGTGGCGCGCTTTGGTCGCGATCCCGATCACGTCAAGCTCACGCACCTCGTCAATACGGTCGCGGCCGCGACCAAAGGCGAGGCGGAGGACAAGTGGGCCGAGATCGAGAAGCTGCCGCTCGAGATCGACGCGCTCTCGCTCCTGTCTGAGGCGCTCAACTTCGATTTTGCCAAGAAAGGCATAGACGAGGCGTTCACCGACGCGGAGCTCGCGTCGATGTCCGGCCTGCAGGCGATCCGCGACCGGGTGGTCAATGTGAAGAAGAATCCGACCGTGCGCGACTTCATCCGCATCAGCGGGCGCGGGCGCGTGCACAACCCGATCGTCGGCGGACCGAAAGAGGTTGCCGACCAGCTCGAGCAGTGGTTCACGGCGCCCGCCTGCGACGGCTTCGTACTGTCGGCAACGCACGTGCCCGGCACCTACGAGGACTTCGTGCACCACGTCGTGCCCGAGCTGCAGCGGCGCGGGCTGTTTCGCAAGGAATTTGCCGGCGTGACGTTGCGCGAGAACCTGGGCCTGCCGCGGCCCGCCGTGGATGCGTGGAAGGCGCCGTCGTAGGATAGGCTGAGCCCCAGGTTCTTGCCTTCGGCAGGACCCGAGGGCTCAAGCCATCCCGCGAGCTGTCGCGGCGCTCTCAGGAACCGCACGGCAGCGCGAACGTTGCCCTCCAGATTTTATAGTTCGCGCCCAGGCCGCCGTAATCGCCGCCAAGCGATAGCATGACGTTCGGCATTGGCCACGCTGAAAACCCCGTCGTGACCCGCCCCGACCAGCCGTCATCGACGAGGGCGTGTTGTTGGACGTCGATGCAAACACCCAGTCGCCATAAAGAGCCGCATATGGAGCATGACCCAACCGCCCGAGGGAACGAAAGGTCGTGCAACGAGCGTGCCGAGGGACGTGCGACCCGCGGAGCTCCTGTTGGCGTCCATCACGTTGCCGCCGTTGTCGGTCCAGGCGGCGTCGCGCTCCCACGACATGAAGGCGCTGGCCGACGGTTGCAGCACGAGGCCGCCGAGCGTGTAATTGCCGGTCAACCCCGTCGACACACGCCAGCGATTGCCGACGAAAGAACCGTTGTTTGCACCGACCGCCGAACCGTAATTCAGATAGGTCCAGCCGACCGCGGCGTCGAAGCGCACGTTACCGAACATGTGGGCAAAATAGCCGCCGATCGTATCGCCATCGGACTTGGCCGAGGGCTCCCTGGTCGGCCACGCTGTAATTGAGGTGTTCGTATCCCACCAACATGCCGATCAGCGTGGTGGGGCTGATTCTTGCGCTCAACACCCGCAGTTGCGCTGGCCAGGTTGGCCCGGGCGTCATTGCCGGAGCCGCTCGTATCATCGACCCTCAAACCGCCGCCGCCGACATTGACCCAGGTATTCCACAGGCGCTCGGGCTGTTGCGGCGATGAGCCATCGCTTCGAGTTCGTGTTCTCCGTCAGCATAGCTGAGCGCAGCAAAGGCCTCATCCGTCCTGGCTTCGATCTTCGATTTTTCCTCGCAGCGAAATTGCCAGGCTGCCGATGATATAGACGCCGAGGACATCGAGATCGGGCGCCGCGAACCACACGTCCGCGAGATCACGGGCGAAATCCGTCGCCGCTGTCCGTGCGGCGGCGTCGAGATCAACCTGTTCGGCGCCGTTTCCCGGTGTGGGCCCGTTCAATTGAGCCGCAGCTCCTCGATGTGATTCGGGGCGGCCTTGATCTCGCCGCGCTCGACGCGCTTGACGATGTCGGTGAGCATCGCGTTGGCGCGCACGGTCAAGCCGAGCTTCTCGCCCTCGCGCGCCACCAAGCCGTTGAGGAATTCGATCTCGGTGCGCCGGCCCTTTTGCATGTCCTGGCCCATGGAGGGGCGCTGCGTCGCGGCGGTGCGGCCGGAGTCCTTGAAGCGCTGCTCGTCGCAGGCGCGGATCGCGTCCGCATCGCCTTCGCCGGCGCGCGCAATGGTCTCGGGCTCGATGTGAAGGATCTCCTCAAGCTGAAAGCCGAGCGCCTGGCCGACGCGGACGGCCTCGCCGCCGACGCGAGTCGAGAAGCGGCGGATCGAGTCGTTCTTGAGCATGTCGCCGCCGCCAAGCCCGGTGCAGGCGGAAAGTCCATTCTGCATCGAATTGGCGACGAGCTTCGACCAGCGCTCGCCCCACAGGTTGCTGGTCACCTTGGCGCTGTCCGAGTGGGCAACCAGCCGGCAGACCTCTTCGGCGCGCGGCGTGATGCGGCCGTGCGGCTCGCCGGCGCGAAACACCGTGTGCTTGGCGCCATGCTTGGCGGCGCCGCGGTGCACGAGCCCCGGCTCGGGAAGATTGACCGTGATGCTCGACGCGATGCAGCCGAGCGTCTTGCCCCAGCCGACGATGCCCTCGATCGTCTCCTCGTTCATGCAATTCTGCAGCGACACCACGTAGCCGTCGGCCGCGAGATATTGCCGGACCAGCATGGTTGCCCACGCCGTGTCGTAGGACTTCATGCACACGAAGGCGATGTCGATCGGCCTCTCCTTGGCGAGCTGCTGCGCGTCGGTCACGTGCAGGGCGCGCACCGGCACGGTGAACTCGGGCTCGGTCATCGCGTGCGTGACGCGCAGGCCGTGCTTGCGCATGTGCTCCACATGGGCGGGCCATGGATCGATGAAGGTTACGTCCTCCCCCGCCTTCACCATATGGGCGCCGGTGTATCCGCCGACCGCGCCTGCGCCCATGAAGACAATCTTGCGACCCATGTGTCTTTCTCCTTTGGCGGGTGCTTTGGAGCACGTCCGTCGTGACCCGCGCAAGCGGGCGGTGCGGTTCCGTTATGCCCGGAGCGGGGTCGGATTGTCGGCCGGCGGCTCGACGCCGAACGAGTTCGCTGTCGTGCAGGTCATCGAGAAATTTCCCGTCGCGGTGACGACGGCGACGAGGCTCTCGATCCCCAGCGTCTTCTCGGCGGCCGCGTAGGTCGCGTCCGCGAGACCCTTCTCGGCGAGCAGTTCGCGCAGGCTCTGGCAGGCCTCGAATAGTTTCGGCAGCCGAATGTAGGCAAAGTACGGCCCCCCGACGATGCCGCTCGCCTGCTTGGCGGCGTCGTAGACGCGCGCTTGCTCGGCATTCATGTCGGCGCGCTCAACGATGGCTATGCGTGGCATGTTTTCCTCCCCCAACTCTCTGCGCCGACCAGATTAGCCCATTGCGGCCGCCAAATAAGTGCCGCGTGCTGCGCTACCGGCAGGTGCCGACCAGCATCCGATCGGCATTGATGCGGTCGCAGGTCGAGTAGAGCGGGCCGCCGTAGCGGTAGCCCTGATGCGCGGCGGGGACGAGGATCAACGGCTGGCCAGGGGTCCTGTGACGGGCGTGCAGGTGCCGGGCGCGGTGATGCTTGACGTGATGCACGTGCGGTGCGGCAACTACGGCGGTGCTCGACATGGCGCTGATGCCCACCAGGGCGATGACGGTCTTCACTGTGCTTCTCATGAACTTCCTATGGCACATTTCCTACTGGGCGGCTTTCACGCCCAGGATCTTGGCGAGTTCGGCAAGCTTGTCGCGCTGCTCCTGGACCCTCTTCGCGAATTCGATCGGCCCCAGCAGCGTGATGATCTGCCCGGTGTCGGCGAGCCGCTTGGGGATGATCGGGTCGGCGGCGACTTTCTGAAAATCCGCTGCGATCTTCTTGCGCATCTCGAGCGGCATGTCACGCGGGCCAAAAACGCCGCCGATGCTCTCGAAGGTCAGGTCCGGATAGCCGGCTTCGATCGCGGTCGGCACATTGGGCGCGCTCGGCGCGCGCTGGCGGCTCGATACCGCCAGCACCTTGATGCGGCCGGCGTTCTCGAGCGGCTGCACCACCGCATATGACGTGGCGAGCACCTGCAGCCGTCCGCCGACGAGGTCGTTCGGCGCCTGCATGATGTCGCGGTAGGGCACCCGCACGATGTCGAGGCCGGTCTTCTTGATGAAGCCGAACAGCAAAAAGTCCGAGATGCCTTGCGCCGCGGCGGCATTGAGCTTGCCGGGCTCGCGGTGCGCGAGCGCGACGAGCCGGTCGATCGTGTCGACGTGCATCGACGCCGGCGTCGACACCGCGAGCACCACCTGCGACACGCTGACGATGGGGGAAAGGTCGCGCTTCACGTCGAACGGCAGCGTGTCGTGGTTGTAGGGCAGCACGTTGAAAGCGCCGGCCGGGCCGAACCACAGCACATGATCGTCGTGCGCCTGCACGAAGGCGGCAAGCGAGACGAGGCCGTCGCCGCCCGGTCGGTTCTCCACCACCACGGGTTTGTTCCACAGCTTGGACAGGCGGTCCGCAAAGAGGCGCGCCGTCATGTCGCTCGCGCTTGCCGGCCCGTAGGGCAGGATGAAGCGCACCGTTTTGGCCGGAAAATCCTGCGCCGCCGCCTCGCCGACGAACGCCAGGCATGCCGCGACCGCGAGAGCTGCCAGTGCGATGCGCCGCGTCATCGTGCTCCTCCCGAGACTATTTTGGGGAAGCGTAGGCGCTCACGCGGGCGCAGCGCAAGCCGAAGGGATGGGCGGATCGCCGCGTGCGTCGCACGCTATCGCGGGTGCCGGCCGGGACTGTTGCGCACGGACCGGCTGAGGCGCGTCACGACGCGATCCATCGTGGCTTTGTCGGTGGCCGGATAGGTCGTCTCGAAGCAATCGACCACGCCGTCGCGCTTCGCCGGAAAATTGCAACGCTGGTAAAATATGTCGCCGTTGCGCAGCCCTGACACCGCGAAGTAGCGCCGCGTGATCTGCCGATAGGTGACGCCGCGCGGCTCGATGAACTGCTGCACGTAGCTTCCGGCGTGTCCTCGCGGGCGTTGAAGGATCCCCAGACCAGAAGACGTGCATGGCCGTCGCGGCTGCGGAACGCCTGGCCGTCGCCGTTCTCGGGCGGCGGATCGCGTTGCGGGAAGATGTCGGCCGGATAGTCGACCGTCGTGCCGAAGCGCGGATTGGCATAGGTCGCCCAGCGCTCGCAGCGACGCCGAGCGTGATCAAGCGGATCAGTGCCCACGTCATCCTTGGTCCCCATGATGCCGCACGGTTGCATCTTACACGATCGCCGGCATGTCAACTCCACCGCCATCAGCGCCCGCTTGCGCGGGCAATGATGCAGCAAATGGCGAGTGTAAAAGCGTTTGCCGGTCCTCGGCCCGCCGTCCTACGATCCGCAAGGATGCAACGCTCGGAATGCAAGGGGGGAAATCGTAATGCTCAAGCACACATTCGGCCGCCGTCGTTTTCTGCAACTTGCCGCCGCCGTCGGCGCGGCTGCGGCGGCACCGCGCGGGGCCTACGCGCAGGCCTATCCGGCGCGCACCGTCCGCATCCTGTGCGGTCTCGCGGCGGGCGGCCCGACAGATACGGCGGCACGCATCCTCGCCGAATGGCTCTCGCAGCATTTCGGTCAGCAGTTCATCGTCGAGAACCGCACCGGGATGGGAGGCAATCTTGCCGCGCAGGCGCTGGTTGCGGCGCCGGGCGACGGCTACACGCTGATGTTCACCGGGCCCAATGTCACTATCAGCGCGTCGCTGTACAAGAAACTGTCCTACGATCTTCTGCGCGATACGGTCGCGGTCGGTGCCATGATGCGCATCCCCGACATCATGGTGGTCCCGTCGTCCTTGCCGGTGCATTCGGTCGCCGAGTTCATCGCCTACGCCAAGGCCAATCGCGGCAAGCTGACGATGGCCTCCTCGGGCGTCGGCGCCTCGCCGCATCTCGCCGGCGAGCTGTTCAAGTCGATGGCCGGCGTCGAGATGCTGCACGTGCCCTACCGCGGCTCGTCGGCCGTCTACCCGGACCTCGTGAGCGGGCGCGTGCAGGTGTTCTTCGACAATCTCAGCGGGTCCGTGCTCGGCCTGATCCACGAGGGCAAGCTGCGCGCGCTCGGCGTGACGACGGCGACGCGCTGGCCGTCGTTGCCCGATCTGCCGGCGGTCGCCGAGACCGTCCCCGGCTACGAGGTTCTCGTCTGGTACGGCATGTTCGCACCCAAGGGTACGCCGACGGCGGTGACCGAGGCCCTCAACAAGGAGATCAATGCGGGATTGTCCGACGCGAAGATGCGGGCGCGCATGGCCGGCATCGGCGGGGAACCGATGCCGATGACGCCGGCCGAGCTCGACACCTTCGTGCGCGCCGATATCGCCAAGTGGCGCAAGGTGATCGAGTTCGCGAAGATCTCGGCGGACTGACACGCCCGCGCGTGCACGCTTACGGCGTCAGCAGCAGCTTGCCCATGACGGCGCCGCGCTCGAGCATTTCGTGCGCTCGTGCAGCCTCGGCGAGCGGCACTCGCGCATGGATGCGCGGCTTGAGCCTGCCGGCGGCCAGCATGTCGATGAGAGCGCGGATGCCGGCGCGACGCTCCTCGATCAGACCATCACAGGTATGGATGATGAACTGGCGCACCGCCGGCGAGTTCTTGCTCGCGCGCAGCGTCGGCATGAGATCGAGCTGCGCCTTGCCGCCGAGGCCGCCATAGATGACCAGCGTGCCGAAGGGCGCGAGCAGCGCGATGTTGCCCGGAATGCTCGGTTCGCCGACCGGATCGATGATGATGTCGACGCCGTGGTTGCCGGTGATCTCGGCGACGCGTCGACTGATGTCTTCCGTCTTGCGGTCGATCACGTCATCGGCGCCGAGCGCGCGGGCAAAGCTCACCTTGTCGGCGCTGCTCACGACGCCGATCACCCTGAGCTGTGCCGCCTTGGCGAGATCGATCAGCGCATTCCCCATGCCGCCGGCGGCAGCGTAGATCAGGATGCGCTCGCCCGCGCGCGGGCGGACGGCGTCCTGCAGGATGTGGTACGCGACCTGGTAGTTGGCGAGCGCCGCCGCGGCGTCGAGGCCGACGGCATCCGGCAGCACGAACGTCGCGTCCACAGGCGCCGCGACATACTCGGCATAGTGGCCGCCGCGCTGTGGCCGCTCGCGCGCCGTGACGTAGACGCGTTGGCCTTCCCGGCGGGCCGTGACGCCCGCGCCGACCTTCTCGATGGTGCCGGAAAGCTCGGTGCCAGGCGTCGCCGGCAGCGGCGGCATCCACGGGTAGATCCCGGCCCGGATCATCACGTCCGGCATGCCGACGCCGATCGCGTGCGCGCGGATCAGCACCTCGCCCGGGCCCGGGTCCGGGACGGGCACGTCGAGGCACTGCATCACGGCGGGCGGCCCCGGCCGGTCGAACCGTATGAGCTTCATGGCCATCGTCGCTGTGATCGGATCATTCGTCGAGCTTGATACCTGCAGCCTTGATGATCGGCCACCATTTGTCGATCTCGGCCTGCTGAAAGGCGGCGAGCGCCTCGGGCGTCTGCTGGTCCCGCGGGAAGATCTCCTGGCCGAGCCCGGCCAGCCGCTGACGCACGCCGGGATCGGCGAGCGCGTCGGTTACCGCGGTATTGAGCTTGGCGATGATGGCCTGCGGCGTTCCGTTTGGCACCCACAAGCCGTGCCAGCCGGTGAAATGGAAGCCCGGCAGCCCTGCTTCGTCGACCGTCGGGATGTCGGGCGCCGTCGCAAGCCTCGTCTTTTGCGCGATCGCGAACACCTTGATGCTGCCGGTGCGCGCATAGGGCAGGGCGCTGCCGGCAAAATCGAACATCAGGTCGATCCGGCCGGCCATGAGGTCCTGAAGCTGCTGCGGGTTGTTTCGATAGAAGATGAATTCGTAGCGCGTGCCCGTCATCTGCTGGAAGAGCAGGCCAATGACGTGCCCGCTGCTCCCGCGGCCGGTGGCGCCTTGTAGCCCCCTGCCGGGATTGGCCTTGAGCCAGGCGATGAGGCCCGCGAGATCGTTCGCGGGCAAGTCCTTGCGCGCGATGACGAGTTGCGGGTTGGCGGCGATGAGCGCGACCGGCGCGAAGGCCGTGCGCAGGTCGTAGGGTAGGCGGAAGAGGGCGCCGTTGAGCACGTGGGTTGGCCAAGTGCCGAGGCTCAGCGTGTATCCGTCGGGCGCGGCACGCGCCGCGCGGGTGACGCCGAGTGTCCCGGCCGGGCTGCTGACGTTCTCGACGATGACCGATTGGCCGAGCGAGACACGCATGCGGTCGGCGACGAGGCGCGCGATCGCGTCGGTCGAGCCGCCGGCCCCGAATGGCACAATCATCGTGATCGGACGCGAGGGATAGGCTTGCGCGAGCGCGCGGTCGTGCGCATCGGTCAGCGCCGCGAGCGTCAGCGCCCCGATCGCGATCCACAGATATGGCCTGCGTCCTGTCATTGCCGCGCACCTTCTCCGCATCGCAAGGGATCGTCGTCGCGTTCCGGCCGGATGAGAGCAGGTCGATGGATTAAGTAAACGCGATATTTTATTATCAATACTTAGGGAGAATCCTATGGCTAAGGGGCTCGACTGGGACGCGCGCATCGGCAGCCGCGTTCGTTTGCGCGACCTCCACATCCTGCTGGCGGTCGTCCAGTGCGGCACCATGGCGAAGGCCGCGCGCCAGCTCGGCGTGTCGCAGCCGGCCGTGTCGGAGGCGATCGCCACCCTCGAGCATGCCCTGAAGGTGCGGCTGCTCGATCGTGGCCCGCGCGGCGTTTCGGCCAATGCCTACGGTGCCGTGCTGCTCGACGCCGGCCGCGCCGCCTTCGACGAGCTGCGCCGGGGCATCGGGCGTATCGAGCTTCTGTCGGATCCGGATGCCGGCGACTTGCGGATCGCGGCGCCCGAGTCGGTTTCAGCCGGAATTCTGGTGCCCGCGATCGCGCTGATGGCCGAGCGATATCCGCGCGTTCGTGTGTTCGTCGAGCCGCTGGTGCTCAGCGCGCGTCCCCTGTTTCCGCAGTTGGAGAACCGCGAGGTCGATCTCGTCATCACGCGACCGACCGCTCCTTTGCGGGCAGCCGAATTCACCGTCGAGACCTTGTTCAACGATCGTATTCGTCTCGCCGTCGCCAGGAATGGACCGTGGGCGCGGCGGCGCAATATCGAACTAACGGACTTCGTCGACGCGTCGTGGATCACGGTGCCGACCGACGACATCGGCGGGGTGGTGCTCAAACAGGCTTTCCGCGATCGTGGACTTGCGCCGCCGCCCATCGCGGTGACGACATATTCGATTCACCTGCGCACGCAGCTCGCGGCCCGTGCGCGCTTCGTCGCCGTGTTGCCGGCCTCTGTTCTACGGTTCAATGCCGACGGCCTGTATGAGCTGCCGATCGATCTGCCGGAGCCGGCGTGGCCGGTTGCCATCGTCGCGATGAGGCAACGCTCGCCCAACCCGATCGCCGAACGGTTCGTAGCCTGTGCGCGGGAGGCGGCCGGTACAATCGGAAACGGATCGCCTCGCGCTATTGCGCGCGGGCCGCTTACGGGTCGGCGAAGCCGGTGAGCCGATTGTGGCGAGTGTCGCCTCGTTGTCCGCGTGAGGGGGGAACGACGACGGTCGATTCGGGCTGTCCACTGCACGGGCGGTCCTCTTTTATCGCGGCACGCCGCGCGGTAAATTGTGATTCGCACAGCCCACGCGCAACTCGCGGAACCTGATCGCGCATGCTCGAAGCCGCGTCGGAAGGCCCGTCTGACCAGCGCCCGCGGGACGCGCAGGCGCGCGCGACCACCATCCGGCTGCTGCAGATGCTGGCGGCCGCCGCGCTCCTGCTGCCGTTCCTGCTGTTCACTTTCGCGAGCTGGCGGAGCTACCAGGCGACCCAGGCCCTCGCCGACGAGCGCACGGAGCGCTCGCTCGACGTGATGCAGGAGCACGTGCTCAAGGTCTTCCAGTCGATGCATCTCGCGCTCGATGCGATCGACAACCTGCTGGCGGACAAGTCGGAAGCCGAGATCGCGGCGGACGAGCCGCGGCTGCACCGTGAGATCAAGCAAATCCAGGGCGCGCTACCGGAGGTCCAGTCGATCTGGATCTTTGGGCCGAACGGCCATCCGCAGGTGATGACGCGCGAGACGCCCGCGCTCACCAACCTCGACTATAGCGACCTGGACTATTTCACCGGGCCGCGCAACGGTCCGCCGGGCGGCGTCTATATCGGCGGCATCCATCCGTCCATCTCGGGCGGCCAGCCGTATTTCACCTTCAGCAAGGCGCGCCATGACGCGTCCGGGCGCTTCGTCGGCGTTATCGAGATGTCGCTATTGCCGGGCGACTTCAGCCGCTTCTATTCCCACCTCGCCAACGCGCCCGGCCTAACGTATTCGCTGGTGCGCGCCGACGGCACGGTGCTGGCGCGCTTTCCGGTGCAGCCCGACATCGCCCGGCTCGCCGCGACCAGTCACTTTCAACTCGCCAGGGCGGCGCATCCCGACGACGGATTCTACGCCAGCCGGGGGCACAGCGACGGCCGGGCGCGACGCTTCGCCTACCGCAAGCTGCCCGATCTGCCGGTCTACGTGAATGCCGGCGTCGAGATCGCGCAGGTGCGGACCGAGTGGATCGCCGGCATGGCGCCGCATCTGATCTTCGGCGTTCCGGCGACTTTGTTCCTGTTCGGCGCGCTGCTCGTCGTGCTGCAACGGACACGCCGCCTCTACGCCGAGCAGGATCTGCGCGAGGAGGCGGAGGCGACCGTGCGCCAGCGCCAGCGGCTCGACGCGGTCGGCCGCCTGACCGGCGGCGTCGCGCACGACTTCAACAACCTGCTCATGGTTATCATCGGCAACCTCGAGATCATCCAGCGCATCGTCGATGGCGGTCTCGGCGGCGCCAAGGCGCGGCTCGAGCGCGCGAGCCGCAACGCCATGGCGGGCGCCAAGCGCGCCGCCACCCTGACCCAGCGGCTGCTCGCCTTCGCGCGACTGCATCCGCTCGATCCGCGTCCGCTCGACGTCAACCGGCTGCTCCACGACTTGTCGGCGTTCCTGAGCCGCACGCTCGGCGAGAACATCACGCTCGATGTTGCCGGCGTTCCCGGGCTCTGGCCGGTGTCGGCCGATCAGTCGCAGCTCGAGGCGGCGCTGATCAATCTCGCCGTCAATGCCCGCGACGCCATGCCGGAGGGCGGCAAGCTTTTGCTCGAGACCCGCAACGCCGATCTCGACGACGCCTATTGCCGCTCCCATGCGGACGTCCGGCCCGGGCAATACGTGCTCATCGCGGTGACGGATTCAGGGACCGGCATGCCGGGCGAGACCATCGAGCGGGCGTTCGAGCCGTTCTTCACCACCAAGCCGGCCGGCCATGGCACCGGGCTTGGGCTCAGCCAAGTCTACGGCTTCGTCAAGCAGTCGGGCGGCCACGTGAAGATCGAGAGTGCGCTCGGGCAGGGGACGAGCGTCAAGATCTACCTGCCGCGGCTCGTCGGCGACGTCGCGACCGAGAACCGGCTTGAAGCTGTCGCGCCCGAGGCCGCAGAGACCGGCCACGGCGAGCGCATCCTCGTCGTCGAGGACGACAACGACGTGCGCAACTATATCGTCGAGGCGCTGAGCCGGCTCAACTTCGCGGTAGTCGAGGCGCCCAATGCGATGCGCGCGCTCGCGGTGGCGGCGGGGAGCGACTTCGACCTGCTGCTCACCGACGTGATCCTGCCGGGCATGAACGGGCGCGAGCTCGCCGACAAGCTCAAGGTGGAGCGGCCGCACATGAAGATCCTGTTCATGACCGGATATTCCCGCGACGCCATCGTGCACCAGGGCCGCCTCGATCCCGGCATCCACATGCTGCAGAAACCGGTCACCGCCGCCGAGCTGGTGCGCAAGATGCGCGAGCTGCTGGGCGCGCCCGCGCGCGAAAAGGTGCCGATGTAATTGCGCGTCATGCCCGCGCTTCCTCGCGCACCGGCGAGGTGTCGAACGTCAGCGATGTGATTGGGTGAGTGATCGCGTCCCAAGATATCGCCGCGATCGACCTCAGCATCGAGGCGACGCCGTAAGGGTGAAATGCAGGACGAGGTCGGAAACTATACTTCGCCCCGCCCTCAAATCTTCCGCAGCGGATTCGTCAGCGCGAGGAAAAACCCCGCCGTCGTGAATGCCGCGATGGTCAGGAACGCCGCGCGAAACGCGTCCGCGATATCTGCCTGGATCGCGACGCGCTGCTCCGCCGTGATCGTCGATCCGAGCCCGTGCCCATGCTGCACCATGGATGCGAAGGCCCGCGCGGCGTCCGGGTTTTTCAGCGACAGCGCCGCGAACAGCACGGTCGCCACGATGGCGGTGCCGAAGCCGGCGCCGATCGAGCGCGAGAATTGCACCGAGGCGGCAGCCTCGCCGAGGCGGCGCGGGCCGGCGGCCTGTTGCACCGTCACCTGCACGACGCCCATCACGGTGCCGAAGAACAGGCCGTCGAACAGCATCAGGACCGCGAGTGCCGTGACCCCGAGCGAGCCTGCCCAGAAGGCGAGCACGAGTTGTGTCGCCGTGACCAGCACGAGGCCGTAGATCGGAAACACCATGGTGAGCCCGGTGCGGCTCACCAGCCGGCCGGTGATCAGCGAGCCCGTGCCGATGCCGATCGTGAGCGGCACCAGGAGGACGCCGACCGCCGAGGGCGACATGCCGCGCACCACCTCGAGATAGACCGGCACGAAGGTGATCAGCGAGACGAGCGAAGCACCGTGGAAGGCCGCCATGGCGTCGCTGTGCCAGATCGCCGGCTGCCTGAGCAGGCCGATCGGGATGAGCGGCGTGGGGGCGCGCAGTTCCGCCCGCACCAGGAGCACCAGCGCGATCATGCCGGCCGCAAAGAGCCCGCCCGCGAGCGGCAGCGCCGCCATGTCGATGTGCTGGGTCCGCTCCAGCGCAAGCAGGACGAAGGTGACGAAGGCCGTGAACAGGATCAGTCCGATCGGGTCGGCCTTCCACGCGAGGCGCTCGACGGTGCGGCTCGGCAGGCGGAAGGTGAGCGCGACCGCGATGAGGCCGATCGGCACGTTCACGAGGAAGATCGAGCGCCAGCCGAAATGCTGCGTGAGCGCGCCGCCCGCGATCGGGCCGAACGAGTTGGCGCATACCGCGACGGCGGCGAGATAGCCCTGGTAGCGCGCACGCTCGCGCGGCGGGATCGCCTCGCCGATCAGCGCCTGCGACAGCGTCATCAGGCCGCCGCCGCCGAGGCCCTGCAGGATGCGCGCGAGCGTGAGCTGCTCGATCGTCTGGGCGACCGTGCACAGCAGCGACGCTGCGATGAACACGGCGAGCGCCACGTACATGAGCTTGCGCCGGCCGAACGCGTCGCCAAGGCGCCCATAGATCGGCGCCGCGACTGTCGAGGCGATCAGGTAGGAGACGACGATCCAGGACGCGCGCGCGACATTGCCGAGCGCGGCCGCGATCGCGGGCAGCGCGGTCGCCACGATGGTCTGGTCGACCACCGCGAGGAACATCGGCAGCATGATCGAGGGAAAGACGGCGAGGAATGCGGGCTTCTGCGTGACGGCGCCTTCAGCCGCCCCGACGGCGTCGCCTGCTGCCGCCGCGGCCTTTGGTTTGTCGGGATTCTCGAGCAAAGATTCGGTCCTGAATCGCGCACGGGCTCGTCAATGCGCCATCAGGACCGGCAACCCCGCATTTGCCAGAATGTGACGCGTGGCTCCGCCGAACATCATCTGTCGCAAGCGGCTCTGCGTGTAGGCGCCTTTCACCAGCAGGTCGCAACCCTCTTTCATCGCGAATTCGAGAGTAGCCTCGCCGGTCTGCTCGCCGGTCGTACGCGCGCCCCGCTTGATCGTCAACGCCTTGGCTTTCACGCCGTTCCGACGCAAATGCATGGCCGCTTCCTCGGCGGAGGGGCCCGGCACCGCGCCGCCCTCAACCTCGAACACGGTCACGCGCTCGGCGAGCCGCAGCAGTGGCAGCGCGAACGCGTTGGTGTTCGCCTGCTCGGTGCTGCGGTTCCAGGCGACCAGCACGTTGCGCCCGATCGCCTTCGGCGCGACCGGCGGCACGATCAGCACGGGACGCCCGGAGTCGAATAGCGCTGCCTCGAGCGGCGGCATGCGCGGGTTTTGCGCCGCGCGCCCCGGACGGCCGAGCGCGATCAGGTCGAACACGCGGCCGTAGCTGCCGATGAAAAGATCATCCTCGGCGTCCTGGCGCGGCCAGGCGTACGAATAGGTCGCGGTGTCGGCGCCGGCCGGCGGCACCTCGTGGGTGCGCATGAAATTCTCGAACAGCGAGCGTGCCTGGCTCGCAAGCTCGGCGTCGTGCTCGAAGGCGCCCGAGATCGCGAGGCTCGACACTGGCTCGACCGCCACATAGGTGCCCGCGGCCGGATGCACCGCAAAGCCTTCCATGTAGCTGTCGAAGATGCGTGCGATGAGGCGGGCCGCCTCCAGCACGCCCGGCATGGCGTCGTGGTCTTCGGTCGGAATCAGGATGGTTTTCATGGCTCGCCCCGATCGCGTCTCCATGTTGGCGACGATGAGCATAACCCGGCGCGGGCGGATTCGGCGAGCGACGATTTTGCCACAGTGGACGAAGGGCTTACGGTCGTGGGCCGCCTGTGCGATGCTGGCTCGGATTGGTAGGGTGGGCAACGGCGGCCGAGACGTCGGCAGTGTGGCACGGCGCGTGATCCGCCGTGCCACACGGGCGCAGCTGTGGGCACGGCGGATCAAGCGTCGTGCCACGACGAACGGTTGGGGCCGCCTTTGCCCACCCTACGAGTCCTCGTACATCAGGACCGCAACCCATGGCGCAGCCAACATTCGACCGCACGCAGGCCGACCTCGGCAACATCGTCAACCTGAGCCACGTCAACGTGAACATCACGGACCAGCGGCTCAGCACACACTATTATGTCAGCGGCCTCGGGCTCACCCGCGATCCCTTCCTCAATACCGGCGTGAGGAACATGTGGGTCAACGTCGGGATGAGCCAGTTCCATCTGCCGGATGGCGCGCCGTGCTGCCTGCGCGGCGTCACCGGCCTGGTGATTCCGGGCCGTGAGGCGCTGCTAGACCGGCTCGCGCGGGCGAAGAAGCCGCTCGAGGGGACCAAGTTTTCGTTCCGCGAAACCAATGACGGCGTCGAAACCACATGCCCGTGGGGCAACCGGATCACGGTGCACGAGCCCGACCCTGGGCACTTCGGCCGCGTGCAACTCGGCATGCCCTATGTGGCGTTCGACGTGCGCCCCGGCACCGCGCGGGGCATTGCGCGCTTCTACCGCGAGATCCTGGGTGGGAAGGCGCAAGTGGCGGAGAACGGCAAGGGGCCGCAAGCGGCCGTCGAGGTCGGCGAGCGGCAATATTTCTATTTCCGCGAGACCGAGGCGCCACAGCCGGATTTCGACGGGCATCACGTGCAGGTCTACGTTACCGATTTCTCCGGGCCGCACCGTAAGCTCCTCGACCTCGGCCTCATCACCGAGGAGTCGGATGCCTACCAGTATCGCTTCAAGGACATCGTCGACCTCGACACGCGCGAGGTGCTGTTCACCATCGAGCACGAGACGCGCGCCCTGACCCACCCGATGTACGGCCGCCCGCTGATCAACCGTAATCCCGCGCAGACCAACCGCGACTACAAGCCCGGCCACGACGAGATGTCGTGGGCCCTGGCGTAAGCCATACGTGATGCGCATCGGTTCACCTCCCCCCGCGAGCGGAGCGAGTGGCGGGGAGGGGTTAGGGGTGGGGGGTGCGGCGGTGCCGCAAAGACCTTCGCAGCCGCATCGCCGTGTCGCACGTGCGCGCACCCTGCGTCGGCAAATGAGCGATGCGGAGCGAAAGCCGTGGCGGCATCTGCGCCGACTCCCGATGGAGAAAGGGCACCTTCGTCGCCAAGGCACGATCGAGCATTATTTCGCGAACTTCGCGGGCCACCAATGCCGCCTCGTGATCGAAGTCGACGGTAGTGGACATGGCGAGGATCGGCAGATTGCGGCGGACGCGCACAGAGCAGCGTATCTCCGCCCGCAGGGTTATCGCATGCTTCGATTCTGGAACAACGAAGTTCTCAACGAGATCGATGGCGTGATGAGTGTCATCTACGCGGCGTTGCGCGGCGTGGCTGGCTCAGCGCCCCCCGCCCCCGACCCCTACCCGCCACGCGCTGCGCGCGCGGGGGAAGGGGAGTCGAAGCGCCGAGCATAGATCATGCGCAAGCGCGCGCTCATCATCGGCGGTTCGCTCGGCGGGATGATTGCGGCGCATCTGCTGCGCAGCGTCGGCTGGGACGCGGTGGTGTTCGAGCGCAACGCCGACGATCTCATCAGCCGCGGCGCCGGCCTCGGCACGCACCAGTACCTGATCGACATACTCGGGCGCATCGGCATCGCGTTCGATGACCAGGTGGGCGTGCGGGTCGCAAGAGTGCTCTGCCTCGATCGCGCCGGCACGGTCGTGCTGGCGAAGGACACCGTGCGTGTGATGAGCGGCTGGGCGCGGCTCTACGGCTCGCTGCGCGAGATCCTGCCGGCGGCGTGCTATCGGCTAGGCCATGCGCTCGTGCGCGTCGAGGCCGATGCGGACGGCGTCACGGCCGTGTTCGCCGACGGCATGCGCGAGCGCGGCGATCTCCTCGTCGGCGCCGACGGCATCCGCTCGACAGTGCGCGCGCAGTTTTTGCCCGACGCGCAGCCCGTCTATGCGGGCTACATCGCGTGGCGCGCCATGATCGACGAGCGTGACATCCCGGAGAAAATCCGCGCCGAGGTGTGTGAGTGCTACGCTTTCTGCGACATCGAGGGCGAGCAGTGCCTCGGCTACCCGGTCCCGGGCCGTGACAACGACACGGCGGCCGGCCGGCGCGCCTACAACA
>DASXCK010000005.1:0-30963 GCA_036491235.1 Xanthobacteraceae bacterium
CATGACGCGATAAGTCTCCGGCCAGCGGCGGTCGTTGCAGATGCACATGCCCATGCGGGCGTCCATGTTGCGCACGACCGGAAAGCCGAGATCGCCGACCTCGAAATAGCGCTTCTCGAGATGCTGGAAGGAACGGCGCGGGTCGTGCTCGGCGTGGCCGGGCAGGTGGATCTTGCGGTATTTCAGGACGATCTCGCCATCCCGGTTGGTCAGGATCGAGGTGTTGAAGCGGCGGGTGCGGCCGCCCTCGTCGACGCGCTCGGCAAAACCGAGATAGAAGCCGATGCGCAGCCGGCGCGCTTCCTCGAACAGCGGCGCGGTCTCGTTCGACGGCATGGCGCGCTCGAAGAAGGCGTCGATCTCGTCCTGGTCCTGCATGTACCAGCGCGGGAAGAAGGTGGTGAGCGCGAGCTCGGGGAACACCACGAGGTCGCAATGCCGCGCGCCGGCCTCGCGCATGAGCGCGACGAGGCGCGCCACCACGCCGGCGCGGTTGTCGCGGCGCGCGATGGGTCCGAGCTGGGCGGCGCCGACCATCAGGGTGCGCATGGGGGAGGGCTCCGTGAATGCGAACGATCCTGGTTGATCTTAGTATTGCGGATCGGATGATTGTAAGATGGCCCCTGCCTCAGCGCTCCTTCGCCCCGCGTGCGGGGAGAAGGAGCGCGGGCGCAGTGCCATGGAGGCCATGATGCTCGACATCACCGCGAAACACCCGCTGACGACGACCGATCTTCCCATCCCGCCGCTCGCGATCGAGACGCCGTGCTTCGTGATCCTCGAGGATGCCGTGATGGCGAACCTCGAGCGCACCGCGGCGGCGGCGGGCGGGATGGCGCGGCTGATGCCGCACGTCAAGACGCACCGGGCGCCGTGGCTGGTCGAGCGCATGCTGGCGCGCGGCGTCACCGGCTTCAAGACGGCGACGCCGGCCGAGATCGAGATGGCGCTCGCGGCCGGCGCGCCGCAGGTGGTGTGGGCTTTTCCGACGGTCAACCACGCCGCGATCGCGCGCGTCATCCGGGCGGCGGCGGCGCATCCCGGCGCGACGGTGACGGGGCTGGTCGATTCGGACGAGGGTCTCGCGGCGTGGGCCGCGGAGCTCGCGGCGCGGCCGGGCGTGCAATCAAGCGCGAACGTGCGGCTGCGGGTCGACCTCGATCCCGGGCTCGGGCGCACCGGCATCGCGATGAGCGATGCGGCGATCGCGCTGGCGCGGGGCGTGCAGGAGGCCGGCGTGTTCGGCGGCTGGCACGTCTACGACGGACATATCCACGATGCCGACAAGGCCACGCGCGCCCGCCGCGTCGCCGAGATCGCGGCGCGCCTGCGCGCGCTGCTCGCGGGCGCGCGGCAGGCCGGGCTCGACGGCGACGTGATCGCGGGCGGCAGCTACTCGTTCAATCTGTGGCCGGCCGATCTCGTCGCGCGCGTCTCGCCGGGCAGCTTCACCTATTCGAGCTCGGAGCACGCCGCCGATCTCGCGGATCTCGGCTGGCGCATCGCCGGCTACGTGGTCGCGACGGTGATCTCGGTGCGCGCCGGCAGCGCGACGCTCGACGCGGGCGCCAAGGCGATCTCGCCCGACAAGCCGATGACCGAGCGCTTCGCCGGCGCCGGTGCGATCCGGTTCATGAACGAGGAGCACGTGGTGGTCGCGAGCGATCGCCTGCGCGTCGGCGAGCGCGTCGCGCTGGTGCCGCGCCATGCGTGCACGGCGGCCTATCTCTACGAGCGCGCGCTGGTGCGCGGGACGGATGGGAGCTGGGAGTATCGGGCGCAGTTGGGGGCGAAACGCTGATCAACCGCATTCGCCGTCATGCCCGGGCTTGCTTGGCGCGTCCGCAGCTTGCGAAGCAAGCGAAGGCAGGTCCCGGGCATCCACGTCTTGGCTGCACGTCGGCAAGTAGGCGTGGATGGCCAAAACAAGCCCGGCCATGACGAATGTGCATCAATGCCCGATGTAATCCATCCGGCCGCCGTCGACCGTGAGCAGTTGCGCGGTGATCCAGCCTGACTCGGGCGCGGCGAGGAACGCGACCGCGTTGGCGATGTCTTCCGGCTCGCCGATGCGGCCCAGCATGGTGCGGCCGGCCATGTTCTTTTCGGTGGCGGACCATTCGGCGGCGCCGCGGCCGCCCCGGGTCATGTCGGTACGCACGAAGCCGGGCGCGATGGCGTTGACCGTGATGCCGTGCGGCCCGAGCTCGAGCGCGAACCGCGTGGTGAGGATCGCGACCTCGGCCTTGGTGGCGGCGTAGAAGGCATTGCCGGGGAGCGCGGTGCCGATCGCGGCGATCGAGCTCAGGTTGACGATGCGGCCGTAGCGGCGCCGCCGCATGGCGGGCGTCACGGCGCGGATCGTGTTGATCACGCCCTCGACATTGATGCGGCGCATGCGGGCGACCTGCTCGGCGTCGTAGGTGTCGAGCGTGCCCTGCCAGGACACGCCGGCGTTGTTGACCAGGATGGTGAGGGGGCCGAGCTCGTCCTGCGCGCGGTCGACCATGGCGTCGACCGCGGCGGCGTCGCCGACGTCGGCCTTGTGCGCGATGGCGCGGCCGCCGGCGGCGGCGATCTCGGCCGCGAGCGCGTCGGCGGCATCGGCATGCGACGCGAAGTTGATGCAGACCGCGGCGCCGCGCTGCGCGAGAAGCTTTGCCGCCGCGCGGCCGATGCCGCGGGCGGCGCCGGTCACGATGGCGACCTGGTTGGGCCAGGGCATGGGGTACACCTCTCCACGTCATGCCCGCGCATGCGGGCATCCACGTCTTCCTTCCTTGCAGTGATCGAGTCGGCAAGACGTGGATGGCCGGGACAAGCCCGGCCATGACGATTGTCTCAACCGCCCTGCCGCAGCTTCGCGAGCAGCCGCACGCCCGCATATCCGTCCGCCGGCGCCATCCCGATCTTCTTCTGGTAGGCCGCGACCGCGCGCATGGTGTCGCGGCCGACGCGGCCGTCGGTGCCGTCGGTGTCGTAGCCAAGCCCGGTGAGGCGGCGCTGGATCTCCTGCACCTCGGCGAGCGTCGGCAGGCGCTCGGAATTGGGGAAGGGGTGCACGAAGGGGCCGGCACCGGCGATGCGGTCGGCGAGGTGGACGACCGCGAGCGCGTAGCTGAAGGCCGGGTCGTAGGCCTTCACGGCATTGAAATTCTGACCCGTCAGGAACGCGGGGCCGCCGGCGACCGGGCGGGCGAGGTGCGCCTTGTCGCCGGGCCGCGCGAACGGCTGGCCGTCGGCGCGCGCGACGCCGCGCTCGGCCCATTGCGCGTAGCTGCGCGCGCCCTCGCCGGCGTCGGCGCCGGACGCCAGCGTGACCTCGCAGCCCCAGGCTTCGCCGCGGCGATACCTTCCGCGCTCGACGAGGAACTTGGCCGTGCCGGCGAGCGCATCGTCGGGCGGGCCGAAGGGCGAGATGCGGCCGTCATGATTGTAGTCGAGGCCGACATGCAGCCAGACCTCGGGCATCCACTGGGTGTGGCCCATGGCGCCGGCCCACGAGCCGATCATCTCGCTGGGCTTGCCCCAGCCGCGCTCGACGATGATCAGCGCGTTGATGAGCTCCGCCTCCCAGTAGCTGCGCCGGCGCGGCTCTTCGAACGCCAGCGCGGCGAGCGCGGGAAGCACCGGGCGCATGTATTTCGGGTTGGTGACGACGTCGCCGTAGCTCGACTCGATGCCCCAGAGCGCGAGCATGATGTGGCGCTCGACGCCAAAATCGCGCTCGATGCGCGCGAGCAGCCCGGCATGCTCCTTGGCGCGCGCCTTGCCGGTGATGATGCGCCAGTCGGAGACGCGGCGGTTGAGGTACTGCCAGAGCTGCTCGTGGAACTCGTCCTGGTGGCGGATGAGCGCGAGCACGCCGGTGTCGGGCTTGAGGGCGCCCATGACGCGGTCATAGGTTGCGCCGGAGACGCCGCGCGCGAGGGCGCGCGGGCGAAAAGCCGCGACCCAGCGCTCGAACGAGGTTTCGGCGCGGGCGTGGACGGCGACGAGCAGCGGCGCCGCGCCGGCGGCGAGGAAGGTGCGGCGACTCAGGTGAGGCGGCCTCATGCTGCCTGAGATAGGGCAGGCGTGGTGAGATTGGCAATCCGTCATGCCCGGGCTTGTCCCGGGCATCCACGCCTTGGCCGCTCGCAAGAAAGACGTGGATGGCCGGGACAAGCCCGGCCATGACGATGATCTTAGATATGATGCCGGCGAAAGTGCCAGGCGTGGCGGTGCAGGCCATGCGCGCGGGCCACTTGCCGCATCGCGCAGCCGCGCCAGTGGTGGCGCCAGCCGCAGCGCGTGGCGGCGCGGTGGGTGGCCTCGACGACGGGCGCGACGGGGGCGGCGCCGAGGATGGCGTGGCGCACGGATGCGAGGGTGATCATCGCGCCGCCGACGGAGGCGTCGTTCACCGTGGTGGCGGCGCTCGCGATCACGTCGTCGGTCAGCTCGGCGCCGCGGCCACCGATCAGGCGCTCGTAGGCGGCGACGAGCGTCATGTAGGGATTGACGTAGATCCAGCCCACGCGGGTCGGCACCTGGACGTCGAAATGCAGATGATAGGAGGTGCCGTTCTCGTGGCCGCTGTAATTGCCGATCGGGCCGATCACCTCGCCCGCCTTGACGACGCGGCCGCTCACCACGCCGTCGGCGTCGAGCAGTTTGGGGCGCATGTGCAGGTAGCGGAAGCGGATGTGCTCGTTCGCCGTATTGACGATGAGCCACACCGACTCCTGGCCGGGCGCGCGCATGATCGCGCCGTCGCGCACCGCCAGCACGTCGTTGCGGTGCTCGGTGCAGCGGTCGTCGCCGAGGCTTGCGAGACTGCAGCCGCCGGCCCCGATGTCCTGGCCCTGATGACCGGCCCCGCCCGGGCACTGGCTGACATAGAACGAGCGGCTTTCGCAGAAATTGTCGCGCCACGGATAGGCGCGCACGCCACCGGGGACGCGGCGGCCAAAATACTGCGTGTTGGCGAAGGCGGGCGCCTCGGCGAGCGGGAAGCGGATGTTTGAATAGACCGTGGCGTCGGCGCGGCCGGCGTTGCCGCGATAGCCGGTGCCCGGGATGAGGCGGCCGGGGCCGTAATACGTGAAGGTGGGCGAGGCGGCGGCGGGGCGCCGCACGGGCGGGATCACGAATGGCGCCACCGGTCGCGGCATGCCGCCGACGATGCGCAGCTTGTGCAGAAAGAGCTGGATCACCCGATCGGCATCGCGGCACGCCATGTGGCGGAAGCGCGAATAGGCGGAGTCGAAGCACACGGTCGAGACCATGTAGGGCACGCCGTAGCGCACGAAGGTGTAGCGCACATAGTCTTCGGCGTAGCTGCGGCGGATGCCGGGGAAATCCGCCTCGAGCGCCGGCACGCCCTTGCCCTGGTCCGGCACGGGCGGATCGAGATCGTAGACCAGGAGCGAGCCCGTGATCTCGATTTCGGCGGTCCGCGCGAAATGGACATCGGCGAGCCCCGGCACGCTCGCGAGCGAGAAACGGAAGGCGGCGTCGAAGCCGGACGGGCCGGCGGCGAAGAAGTCGGGATGGCCGAAGCCGGCGTAATAGGTCGCATCGGGATCGCCGGGCGGATCGAGCGGGGCGCTGTTCTGCGCAAGTCCGACTTGTGATCGGTCGCGCATGAATGCGTCGATGTCGAACGGCAGCAGCACCGGGATCGGGCTTTGCGCGATGCCGGGCAGGCGCACCGCGGTGGCACCGTTGAGGCGCGCCATGGCGGCATCGATGCGCGGGGCCGCGGCGGCATCGAGCGAGCGCGACGCGACGACCGCGCCGATCGCCTCGGCGGCCCTCGCCCAGTCGACGTCGGCACGCGCGATGCGCGGCGGCGCCATCTCGCCGGCATCCGCATGTCCCGCGACGCACAGCAGCAAGATCGCCGCGATCGCTGCGCCGCGCCCCATGTCCAAAACCCCAGCCCGTGTGCCCGCCGGCATATCACCTCAAAATGGATGTGCGGTCGATGGGCATATCTCACGGGCCATGTGAATAACGGCTGAATGGCGCCGTATGCGAGCAGGCGGGGCGGCAGCAACCTTAACGGGGGATTGCGCCGCGCCTGCACTTCCTCTCGGGCTCGCCGGCGCTCCCTTCCTCCGTTCTTACGGAGTGAGGGGCGCTGAATTTCAGGGAAGGATATCGCTGGCGATGAACGCGTGGCGACGCCCCCTCACCCCGACTCTCTCCCCAAAGAGGGGGAGCGGGAGAGCAGCGCAGTGCGCGGCGCAGTGTTTCCAACGCTCGCGCGGCTCACCGCTTGACGCGGGTCCACACCTGCTTCTGGCAAAACACCAGGAGGCAGCCTTCGACGTCGAGCTTGTCGGGGCCGGCCGGGACGATCGAGCCGCGATAGGTCTTGCCGTCCTTGGCGTTGTAGAACGTGCCGACGTATTTGTCGGAACTGCCGCCGTCGGGGTGAAAGCCGATCGCGACCTCGATGCCCATCATCGGGCGCCCGCGCTTGGCGGCGTCGGCGTTCTGGGCATCGGTGCGCGGGCGGCCGGTCGCCGAATCGTTCGGCTCGCGCAGCCACACGATGGTGCCGCACATGTTGGCGCCGCACTTGGCGACGCGGACCTGGGCGTCGCCCGGCCCGGTGAGCCACAGGCCGGAAATATCGGCGGCGAGCGCCGGCGGCGCGACGGCGAGGCCGAGCACGAGGCCGGTCAGCGCGAGAGCAGACGAGAAAAAGCGCGTCATCGGTTTTCCTGGGACTTTCCTGGAGCGTTCCTGAATACGCGGCGAACGCGCGCCGCGCGGGGCGGACCTTAGCGTATTTTCGGCGCGATTTGAGCCACCCGCATGACGGCGACCGACCCTCTGTTCTTGTCAGCGATCGGGGCTGTGACGTAGGCTCAGGCGGCGGATGCGCAAGGGGGGCTGGCGTGGCGAGGCGGATACTTTCGGTGGCGAGCGTCGCGCTGGCCGGCATCGTGGCCGCATCGGGCGCATTGGCGGCCGGGCCGCCCATGTCGGTGAACTGGACGGATGCCGGGCCCGATCAGGACACGTGCGTGAAGCAGGCGTCGGACGCGATGCGGCAAAACAAGTTCTCGGCCAACTTCGAGGTCATCGGCAACCGCACGATCTACGGCGAGCGCGACGACTTCACGGCGGCGATCCGCTGCATCGCCGAGAAGGGCGTTGCCTTCGTGGCCGTCGCGGGGCCGAACGGCAAGCTGACGGGCACCTACGCGGCAGCTATTCGCGATGCCTTCGCGCCGGCGAATTCGCCGGCCAAGGACTCGCCGGTGATGAATGGGCCTTCGTCGCGCTGAGGTAGTGACGCCGTCATGCCCGGCCCTGTGCCGGGCATCCACGTCTTCGTTGCCGCGATTGAGCCTCGTAGGTTGGGTCGAGCGCTTCGCGAGACCCGACATGAGCGCCCACGGCGTTGGGTCTCGAAGCGCTCGACCCGACCTACTGCTGCTTACCGCGATTCAGTAGGAAAGACGTGGATGGCCGGGACAAGCCCGGCCATGATCTTATTCATTGCACCAGCACGGGCACCCAGTAGCAGGTGCCGTGGGTGCGGTTGAATTCGGCGCTCCACTGCGCGCCGACCTGGGTCGGGGAGAAATCGAAGCCGAGCTTGAACGTCGTCACGCCGCCCGTTCCCTTGCGCGCGAGATTGATCATGCCGGTGGCCGAGGTCCACGAATAGGTGGCGCCGCTATGGGTATCGAGCACCGCGAAGGTGTAGCGGCCGGGGCGTACCTTGGCCTTGCCGTCGCGCATCGCGTCGAGCGCGTCGTTCCCGCCGAGCAGCGCGTAGTTGCTGCCGACGGCCTGCAGCGCGGCCGGCTTCCAGTTCGTGTCGCGCGCGTCGGTGCGCAGCAGCGGCAGGACCAGGAAATAGAGCGTGTCGGGATCGTTCGCGGCGGCGGCGTCGCAGTCCGACATCGCCTTCTTCACGTCGGCGACGGTGGGCGGCCGCAGCTCCGGCGGAGCCGGCGGCGTGCCGGGTGTCGGGATCGCGTTCGGCACGGGCGGCACCACGGGCTCGTTGAGCGCGATCGCGTTGCGATGGTGGAGATAGGCGCCGATCGCCCCGGCCACGAGCGCCGCGCCGGCGATCGCGACGAAGACGATCTCGAGCAGGCGAAAGCGCGGCACAAGGGCGCGCGCGGGCGGCAGCCCGTCGCGGAATGCGGTCCACTCGAATTGAGCCGCGCGCCGCCAGGCGTCTCGGCGGGAACGTGCCGGCCGCGGCGGCAGATCCTGCACCGGGTCCGGCGGGCCTTCGCCCGGATATCGCGCCGGGTCCGGCGCGGCGCCGTGCGCGGCGCGGAGCTGGCGGTCGAGGGTCTCGGCGAGGGAGCGCAGCGATTCGATCTTCTCGCTGCCCGGTTCCGCCCGGTCGGGCGCCGGCTGCTCGCGCGGCGCGGCGGGCGCACGGTTGCGCGCGAGCTCGCGCAGGAGATCGAAGGGGTCCTGCGGCTCGGACGGGCGGGGTGGCTGCGATCGCGGGTCGTCTACCATGGGCGGTGGCGATTCAAGGGTGCCTTTATGGTATCGCGATGGCCGGCCGGGTCGGAAGAGGCGGGGCGTCGCATGAACTTTTTGGCTGCGCGCCTCACCCCAGCCGCAGCAGCCGGCGGGCGCGGACCCATTGGGTGGCCTGCATCACGGCGAGCATGATCGCGGGCAGGGCGGTCGCGCCGGCGAGCAGGAGCAGCCAGTCGGTTGCCGAGAGCGATGCCCGCGGTGGCTCGACCCCGGCGCCGACGGCGCCGACGACCAGACAAAGAAGCCAGGCGCCGACGAAGATCTGCGCCGCGGGCGAGCGGGCCGCGGTTTTGCGCGCGAGCAGGGCGCGGACGAGGAAGCGCCTGACGCCGGCCGGCGCGGCCGCGAGAAAAGCCTCGCGATCGGCGGCCGGCATGGCGAGGAGGGAGGCGCCCAGACGATCCGTGAAGGCTGCGTCCGATGTCGCGGCGGCCTCGATGTCGCGCCATTCGGCCGGCGCGAGCCGCGGCCCGCGCAGCGCCGCGAGCGCGAGCAGCGCCTCGTGCCGGGGACCGAGGTCTGTACCAGGCCCCGCACTTGGACCGGCACCCACCCGGCCGCTCTCCAGCATGCGCCGCTCGGCGCCGCGCGCCTCGATGTAGCGCCATGCGCGCACCATCAGGGCGACGCCGGCGATGACCGAAGCAAACCCGAAGATGGAGACCGCCGCGATCAGGCCGAACTTGCTGAAGGCGGCGAGCGCCGCGATGCGGCCGTGCAGGTCGGGCGAGCCGGCAAAAAGGCTGGCGCCGAGCAGGACGGTCGCGGCCACGCCGCCGCCGACGAGCAGCGCGCAGAACGCGACCGTGAAGATGATGATGCGCAGGCCGGGTGCGCCGGCGCGCATGCTGCGATCGATCAGGTCGCGCAGCAGCCGCGGGCCTGCGTGCGCTGCAAGCGCCAGGGCGCGGCGCACGTCCGGCGCCTGGCCCTGGCTGATCCCGACGAAAGCCTCGGCATAATCGCGGTCGGCGAACGCGCGCGCGAGCGCCGGATCGACCTCGCCGCGCGGCGCCGTGACGATGGTCGCGATGGCGTCCTCGGGCGCGGGCCAGTCGGCGAGCGTGCGCACGGCGGCCGCGATGGCCTCGGCACCGACCGCGAGCTCGTCGTGCTGGCCCTCGAGGGTGCGGACCACGAGATGGGGCCCGCGGCGACCGAGCGCGCGGATGAAGAGCTGATCGCCGTCGACCGCCACGGCGAGCGGCCGGATCGCGGCGATCTCGTCGGCGAAGAAGTCGCGCGGGAAGCGCGCGAGCAGCTCGGCCGGCAAGGTGGCCTCGCGCGCCGAGGCGCCGACCATGGGGGCCTTGCCGAGGCGCAGGCGAAACACCCGCCGCTCGCCGACCGCGATGACGCCGACGTCACAGGTAAAGCGGCCGGTCGGCGCCTGCCCGGTCGCGCCCGGCGCCGATTGCGCCGGCCGGCGCAGCGCGGCGAGACCCCCGACTTCGGCGACGTTCCAGAACACGACGCTCGCGAGCCGCAGAGGTTCGGCGCCGGCGTAGCGCGCGACCGCCGACATCAGCGGCTGGCCGTGCCGGGCAGGCACCTCATCGTCGGTCATGATCTTTCCTTTGGCGCGCGGGACGCGCGCGCCGGATGGGGAATCCGGCTCGTGTTTACCGAGGTGAACCAGGGAAAGACATAGGACGCGCGTTGATGCAAAAGCGGTGCGCCGGTCCAACGAGCCGTAACGGCACACGCGGGGCCGGCGGAATTGCATGGGCGGGATGTTGCCCGCCGGGAACAGGTCAGACGTCAGCGCGTACCGATGCGTTGGTGTCGCAGCCAGAAACCGGCAAAATGAGCTGCGTCCGTCGTCCCCATTGTGGCCGGTTGTCACCCGGCAGGCTTGCGTCAACGCGCGGGGGCAAAAGAGGGTTCCCTCACGGAGAAAAAGCGCACCGCGCCTGTGCTCCCTCCCCGTGCACTGCGCCCGTTCTCCCTCTGCGGGCGCGCGGTGCTCACCTTGCAGGCGGCGCTTTGGGCTTTTCGCGCACGACTTCGGCGGCGGCCTTGTCGGCGCGCAAGCCCTGGAAGGAGGGATGGCGCATCACGCCGTCCGTCGTCCATTCGGTGAAGTTCACATGCGCGACGAGCGTCGGCTTCACGAAGCGCGCACCGCGGCGGGCTGCGACGGGAAGGGTGCGAAATGGCGGGGCGTTCTGCGCGAGGGCCTTGAGCTGCTGCAGAAGCGCGCGACGATCGCGGTGCGAGAAGCCCGTCCCGACCTTGCCGGCAAAAACCAGCGCGCCGTTCTCGTGGTAGCCCATCAGGAGGGCGCCGAGCGTGCCCGGATGCTTCGGCTGCTCGGTGAAGCCGCCGATCACGAGCTCCTGCTCCTTGATGCATTTCGATTTCAGCCAGGCATCGCTGCGGCCGGCGTGATAGGGGCCGGCCGCGCGCTTGGAGACGATGCCCTCGAGCGCAAGCTCGCAGGCGCGGCGCAAGACCTCCGCGCCGCTGGCGCCGACATGCTCGCTGAAATGAATATGCGCCGGCGCCTTCTTCAAGATTCTTGCCAACGCGGTCTTGCGCGCGAGCAGCGGCTGCTCGCGCAGATCGGCGCCGTCGAGAAAGAGCAGGTCGAACGCATAATAGTGGAGGTCCTGCTGGCGGCCGGTGCTGAGCGCGTCCTGCAGCGCATGGAAGCTGATGGCGCCGCCCTTGGCGAGATGCACGACCTCGCCGTCGATCAGCGCGTTGCCCACGTCGAGCTTTGCGAACTGCGCCGCGACGCCCTTGAATTTCTCGGTCCAGTCGTTGTTCGCACGCGTGACGAGCGTGACGTTGCGCCGGTCGATCCGCGCCAGCAGCCGGTAGCCGTCGAACTTGATCTCATGCACCCAGCCGTCGCCCTTGGGGGGCTCGGCGACGAGGGTGGCGAGCTGGGGTTTGACGAAATCGGGTGGCGCGCGGGCCGGCGCCTTCTTGCCTTTCGCGGGCGCCGGCGCTGCCGCGGTTCTTGTGGTCTTCGGGCTCTTTCTCAACGCTCCTCCAGCCGACCCGCAGCGGGCTCCGGCAGGCGCCCGGCCTTCCTCGGGTCAGCCCGCGCTTTTTGCAAACGATGCGCGGGCGACCGCGCCGCGCAGGGCTTCGGGTCAATTCAGACGCGGGATATTTCGTTCCTACGCGGGCCGGGGAGCGTGCGGGGCCTGCGTCGCAGCCGCGGCGTCCACGCCAGGAGGCATGCGGTCGCGCATGGTGTAGCGCAGGACGGTGCGCCATTCGGTGCCGCCGCAATGGCGGCAACGGAGCGTGTAGATTTCCCGGGAGCCGGTGGCTTCGAGCACCTCGGTGGCCATGACGCCGTGGCACGTCGAGCATGTGTCGAGCGGCAGGACCGGGTCTTTCACGGTAAGGAGAAAGAGATCGACGCGTTCGGCGGAAGCGGTGCTGGCCGCAAGGTCCGTCCACCGCTGCTCCATGCGCTGGTAGAAGGCCCGCTCGCTCTTGAGCGTCGCGTGCCGGGCGCGATTGCGCGCCTTCTCGGCCCATGTGAGGTACATCGCGACGTTATGGCTTTGCGCCTGGAGCACGTTACGGACCCCATCGGGAGACGCCGCCGAGGATATTAACACGGGCGCGATCCGGTACATGGAAAATCTTGTGGATGCCGTGTGGACGGTCGGACCCGCGACACGTCTCGTGCGGCGAGGCCGGCGGCGCGACCGGTATGCTCTCCGCGCCGGTGCTTTCGGAAAAACGCCGGCTGGCGGACGAATGTGCCAAATGGCACAGTCAGGGTGGGAACCGCCGTGCTAACGGGCACGGGATTTCTGGCGCGGGGGTTGGTGTCGGGGGGAGTGGCTGGTGCCGATTACGCCGTTTCTGCAGGGCAAGGTCTTCGATCCCGAAGCCCTGGCCGCGCTCAATGCGGTCTTTGTCGACGTCTGCGAGCGGCTCAGGCTCACCGACAAGGCCGATCCCGCCACCCGCCTCGTGGCGCAGCAGATCATCGAGCTCGCGAGCAGCGGGGAATACGACCGCGAGGGCTTGCGCCGCGCCGCCTATCATCAGTTCAACATCGACAGCTAAAGCGTGATGACTCCATCTTCTCTGCGAATTGTCATGACGCCTTGGCGTGTTGTCTGATCTCTTCTGGAAGCCGGTATTCGTTCTTCGGGATGGGGGCGCGCTCGGACCCGGCGTCACGCGGCCTTGCGCGAGCGGGAGGCTTTGCGCGCCTTGCGCTTGCGCGGCGCGGGCCCGGCACGCTTCCCCAGGCTCTGCCGCAAGGCATCCATCAGGCTGATCACGTTGCCGGACGGCTCCTCGGCGGGCTCGGGCTCCTCGATGGCGTGACCCTTGGCCTTGCGCGCCACCAGCTTCTTGAGGGCGGCCTCGTACTCGTCCTTGAACTTGCGCGGATCGAAGCGCGTCTCCTTGCTGGCGAGGATGTGCGCCGCAAGATCGACCATGTCCTTGCCGACGCGCACGGACGGCAGCGACGCGAAGTAGTCCTTCTCGTCGCGCACCTCGTAATCGAAACGCAGCGTCGTGCCCAGGAGGCCCTTGCCGAGCGGCTCGATCGCGATGATGTGCTCGCGGTGGGCCATGACGATCTTCGCGAGCGCAACCCGGTCCTTGTCCTTCATCGCATCGCGGATGACCGCGAAGGCCTCGGCACCGACCTTGCCGGCCGGCGCGATGTAGTACGGCCGCTCGAGGTAGCGCCGGTCGATCTCGTCCTTCGGCACGAAGCCGGTGATGTCGATCGTGCGGGTGCTCTCGATCTCGATCGCCTTGAGCTCCTTTTCGTCGATCGCGACGTACTTCCCCTTCTTGAGCTCGTAGCCGCGCCCCTTGTGCTCGGCGTCGACCACCCGGCCGGTCTCCTCGTCGACCATTTGCTGGCGCAGGCGATGACCGCTGCGGGTATTGATCTGATGGAAATGCGTCTTCTGGGCTTCCGAGGTGGCGGGGAAAAGCTCGATCGGGCAGTTCACCAGCGACAGCCGCAGAAATCCCTTCCAATAAGCGCGAGGCATGATGGCTCCTTGCGGCGCGTCGGCCGCCGCCGATGCAACGCGCCCGTGCGGCGTCGAGTTCCAGGAGCGCGGGCGCAGCCCGCGCGGCTCCGCATCATGATCGGCGTCGCGAACAGAAAATCCCTCTCGACTTGAACCGTCCGCCGGGTGCCTGCTCGCTGGAGGAAAAAACGATGCCCCCGTCCTCCTCACGCAAATGCAGGCGAGAGGGGGACGGGGGCGGATGCGGAAGGCGAAGTCAGTGCTCGTAATGCCGTCGCATCGGCGCGACGCCAGTCGTCTCGTTCTTGTTCGTCTCGCTGCGCAGGATATGCCGGCGCTTGGCCGTGGGGTGCTGGGCTTTCACGCTGTCGCGGAAATTCTGCTGCGCCTCGGTCGTCTGCGGCGATCGCTGCGCGTAGGCGCCGACGGGGATGAGCAGAAGGGCGGAAGCCGCGGTTGCGGCGAGTAAGGTTCGCATGGACGTTTCTCCTTTGGACTGGACGTCAGCAGACCAACGGTCGCGGCGGAAAGCTGTTCCCGCAAAATTGGTCTCGCCGTCGTGGCGCCCGTTCAGGGTGTCTCTGCAATGGGAACGGTTCCAACGAGACGAACGTTATCCCTGACCGCGCCGTCGCGGTGATGGAGCGGGCCGATGGCTGACCGCAAGTCGCGTGATCGCACGGACGAAAGGCCCGACGATCGCGAACAGGCCGGCGGCGGATTCACCGAGCGCGAGATCGAGGATGTCGAGGAGCGATCGAGCCCCAGCACCCCGGTCATCTACGAAATCGTTTCCCGCCTCGGCGAAGAAGAGATGGCGCGGCCGGTCACCTCGTTATGGTGGTCCGGCGTAGCGGCGGGTCTCTCGATCAGCTTCTCGTTGTTCGCGCAGGCGGTCCTGCGCATGCATCTGCCGGATGCACCGTGGCGCCCACTCATCACCGGCTTCGGCTACACGACGGGTTTCGTAATGGTGGTGCTCGCGCGCCAGCAGCTTTTCACCGAAAATACCCTCACGGTCGTCCTTCCCGTCATGGCCGACTCCAAACGTGAGAACGTCGAGAGCCTCGTACGCATGTGGGGCGTGGTGTTCTTGGCCAATATGGTCGGCACGCTGGTCGCGGCCCTCTTCTGCACCTTTACGCCGGTGCTGCCGCCCGAACTGCGTGCGAGCATGCTCGCGGTCAGCGCCGAGATCCAGCACCTCGGATGGGCGGAAGCATTTTTCAGGGCGATCGGCGCGGGGTTTCTGGTCGCCGCCATGGTGTGGCTCCTGCCGGGCGCGGAGGCGGCTCAGTTCTACGTGATCGTGCTCATGGCCTACCTGATCTCGATCGGCGGGTTCGTCCATGTCGTGGCCGGCAGCATCGAGGCCTTCATGCTCGTGCTCAATGGGAAGATGGGTGTATGGCCCATGCTGGCCGATTTCTTCGCGCCGGTGCTGATCGGAAACATCGTCGGCGGCACAGCGCTGTTCGCGCTCCTCGCCTACGCGCAGGTGATGCGCGAGATCTGACGCGGCATCATTCAGAGCACCGCGCCCGATCAGGACGCCTTGCGGAAGTCCTTCGCGTCGCGCATCCGCATGACGTGCACGGTGTGGCAGCATGGGCACGGGATGGCGACGTTCGTCCCATCGGGAGGAACGAGGACCGATTCCGGCACCGCTACGATGACGGCGATTTCGGTCGCCGGGCATCTCGCAACAAACCTTTTCATGCAAGACGAACGCTTTGACGAGAAGGAGGGTTCCGCGAGCGTCGATGGGGCGGCCCGTAATTGAGCCGGGCGCATGGCACGCGTCATTAGCAGCTTGGGCAGCGGCTTGAGGGCTGCGTCAACGGGGCGCTGGAGAAACGCAACCCGGGTGCCGGCGTGGCCGTTCCTCAAAAAGCGAGCAATATTGCGGCGAGCCGCGGCGGCCCGAAAGACCCCCGCGACGAGCGCCAATTTCGATGTCATATTCCCTGGGCCGAGTCACGGGGGCGCGTTGCGAGCCAGATGGCGTGGGCATCTGGCCGATCGACCGGCGCCGGTGGGAACGGAACAACAGGGGCATCTTTTGATGACGGCAGCAACATCGGCTGGACCGGACGTCGTTGCGGTAACTTGCCTGGCGTTCGAAGGGCGCATTGCGCGCCGCAGCGGCGTCGCCGTGCTGTGCAACGGCCGCCGCGAGCACCTTCGCGATCAGGTCGAGCGGGCCGCCGAACGCGCCTGCGGCTTGATCAGTTTTGGCGTCGCGGGCGGGCTCGATCCCGGACTCCGCTCGGGCGATTGGGTCGTTGCCGCCAATGTCGTCACCGACACGGGCCGCTACGGTACGGACGCATCGTGGGCGCGGCGGTTGTGCTTGGCGCTGCCGACGGCACGCTTCGCGAACATCTCCGGCTGCGACGAGCCGATCGCGGCTCCGGCCGCGAAGTTCGCCCTCGGGCGCGAGCAGCGCACGATTGCGGTCGACAACGAATCCCACGTCGTGGCCGAAGTCGCCGCGCGGAAGAACATTCCCTTCGTCGTTGCCCGCGTGGTGCTCGATCCGGCGTGGCGTACGCTTCCGCCGGCGGCGCTGGCACCGCTCCGCGCGGATGGAACGAGCGATGTGATTGCCGTGATGCGATCGGTCGCCCGCATGCCGCGCCAACTCGGCGATCTCGCCATGGTGACGGCGGACGCCTTTCGCGCGTGGTCGGAATTGCGACTCGGATGCGCTCGGCTGGGACGCGGCCTCGGCTTTTGGGATGCGGCCGCCGAGTCGATTCCGCTGGCGACGGCGGACGGCAATGACGTCGAGGAATCCGCCCCGTACGCGGCGGCCGTCTAGCGGCTGTCCGACGGCGGCGAGCGAGACTCAACAGGCGCACGCGACTGCGATGTTGGGTCTCGCTCGCGCTCGACCCAACCTGCGGGCTCTTTAAGCGATGAACGAAATGCTCGGCGGCGAACAATCCGAGGAAAAAATCTTCTCACCACAGGAACGCGCACCCGCGTTCATTCCGTTGGCCAAACATAACGAAGCAATTTTCAGAAGAGATCGATCCCGGGGTGCGTGACCCTCTCGCACCTTGCACAAAGTCCGACGGCCCGGCGGCCGCCGGACTTTTTTCATGATGGAATCCCAACGCGCGCCGTCATTGCCCCGCTTTAAGAGGCGATGCCGACATGGGGATATGCGGCGGTCAGTGGGCACCGAGCGCCGGCTCCTGGCCGTCGCGTGCGGGACGGTGATCGAGACCGCATGGCCAAGCTTGATCGCGTCGGAGGCCGGACCCAGCGCCGGCCGCGAATGCCGCCTCCTTGGTATCGTAGGAGACGGCGAACTCGCGTGGCGTCCGCTCAAACCGCCGGACGCGCGAGCAGCCGCACCGGCACGCCCTTGGACGCCGGCACGAAGCTGCCCTCGGCATGGTGCGAGACCGGGACGAGTGGATTGCACTCCGGATAGTAGGCCGCGAGGCATCCGCTCGGGATGTTATAGGCATGGACGATGAAGCCATCGACCTGGCGATGGACGCCGTCCTCGATCGCCGTCACCAGGCTCACGGTCGCATCCTCGGCGAGCGCAAGCCGCCCCATGTCCTGCTTGTTCATGAACAGCACCATGCGGGTGCCGCTCACGCCGCGGAAGCGGTCGCGGTCCGAGTAGACCGTCGTGTTGAACTGGCCCTGGCTGCGGATGGTCGCGAGCTGGAAGACGTCGGCTTGCGCCCGGTCGGTACCGATATTGTCGGCGAGGTTCTTGGGTGTGATGAAGTTCGCCTTCTTGGTCTCGGTGTTCCATTCGCGGTGCCGCGCGGCCAGCGGGCGATGGAAGCCGCCGGGCTGGAACATGCGCTTGTTGAAGTCCTTGAACCTTTTTGGATAGGTCTTCTCGATGGCGTCGCGCACGCCGGCATAGTTCGCGACCCAAGCATCCCAATCGACCTTGGGGTTGGGCGGCAGCGTCGCCTTGGCAAGCGCGGCGACGATCCATGGCTCCGAGCGCAGATGCTTGCTCGCGGGCTTGGCGTAGCCGTTCGAGCCGTGAATGCACGCCGTGCTGTCCTCCACGCTGACCGCCTGCGGTCCGGTGGCCTGCTCGTCGATTTCGATGCGTCCAAGGCAGGGGAGAATGTAGGATTTCTCGCCATGGACGAGGCAGGAGCGGTTGAGCTTGGTGAGAACCTGGACCGTGAGGCCGAGCTTGCGCCACGCCGGCACGAGCTGGTTATGGTCGGGCAGGGCGCGCGTGAGGTTGCCGCCGAGCTGAAACACGGCCTTCACCTTGCCTTCGATCACGCCCTTGGCGGCCTCGACGCAGTTGAGGCCTTTTTTCTGCGGCGGCTCGAAACCGTAGAGCTCGCGCAGCTTTTCCATCGGGACGAGCTTCGGCTTTTCGGTGATGCCGACGGTGCGCTGGCCCTGCACATTGGAATGACCGCGGATCGGCAAGACGCCGGCGCCAGGCCTGCCCATGTTGCCGCGCAACAGCAGCAGGTTGACGACCATCTGCACGTTCTCGACCCCGCTGACCTGCTGGGTGAGGCCCATGCCGTAGGCGATCATCGCGGACTTCGCGCGCGCGTAGACGGTCGCCGCATCCTCGATCGCGCTTTTGCTCAGTCCCGATCGCCGCACGATCTCGTCCCATGAGGTGCCACGCACGGCGGTCTCGAACTCGGCAAAGCCATGGGTGTGCTGCGCGATGAAATCGACGTCGAGCACGCGCGGACCTGAACCCGATTTCGCGGCGTCGTCGAGCTCGAACACGGCCTTGCACAGGCCCATCAGGGCGGCCTTGTCGCCGCCGACGTTGATCTGGTGATATTGCGAGCTGATCCGCGTCGGGCGCTCGACCAGCATTTCGGCCGGGCTCTGCGGGTTGGTGAAGCGCTCGTGACCGCGCTCGCGCAACGGATTGAACGTGACGATCGGCACGCCGCGCTTGGCGCATTCCTGCAGCGAATGCAGCATGCGCGGGGCGTTGACGCCGGTGTTGTGACCGAAGAACAGCATGCAGTCGGTGTGCGTGAAGTCATCGAGCGTGACCGTGCCGACCGGCACGCCGATGCTGAGCGGCAAGCCCACCGATGTGCTTTCGTGGCACATGTTCGAGCTGTCCGGCAGGTTGTTGGTGCCGTAGAGCCGGGCGAACAGCGCGTACATGTACGACGTTTCCAGTGAGGCGCGGCCGGAGCTGTAGAACACGACGCTTTCAGGATCGAAGCGCTTGAGCTCGGCGCCGATGTCGGCGATGGCGGCGTCCCATGTGACGGGCTCGTATTTGTCCGTCGCGGCATTCCAGCGCAGCGGCTCGGTGAGCCGGCCCTGCTCCTCGAGATCGTGATCGGTCCACGCTTCCAGATCCGTCACGGTGTGTGCGGCGAAGAATTTCGGCGTACAGCGGCGGCGCGTGATCTCCCAGGCCGTCGCCTTGGCGCCTTCCTCGCAGAACTCGAACGGGCGGGGCTCGGCCGGCTTTGCCCACGAACAACTTACGCAGGCGTAGCCGTGCGGCTTGTTCTGATGCATCAGAAGTTGCGCGCCTTTGAACGGAACTTTTTCCTTCATCAGGCTCCGGCGGAGCGATCCCACCGAGCCCCAGCCGCCGGCCGGCTCGTCGTATTCGGAAAACTTCGGGTGGTCGGTCATTTGCAACCCATGGATCAGGCGCTGCGCCGCGAGGACGCCTGTTGGGAAATGACCGCAAAGGGGGAGAAGTTCCGGGCGCGACAGCGTGTTACTCAGCCGACGTTACTTGGCCGGCTTGTCCTGCTTTTCCTGGCGTTCGCTGCACGCAATCGCCTGCGGCTGGCAGGCGATGCCGATGTTGGTGCAGGCGGCGGCATGGTCGGCCCCGGCCCGGCAGCTCACGCAGCCGTCGCTCCACGCCAGGCAGGTCTTGTCGTGGTCGCCATATCCCTGGATGGCGGGCGACACTGCGGGCGGCGCAGGTGGCGCGGCGGCGGATTGCGCAAGGGCGGGCGATGCTGCAAGTGCGAGCGCAAACGCGAGGGCGGCGACCATCGCGGCATCATGGGGCAGACGCAGGCTGGGCGTGCCGTGGACGTCGGCAATTTGGCGTGCTGTCGTCGTCATGTGCGGCTCCCCCGGCTGCGCAACCGATCGTAGACGATGAGCGGCGGTGAATCAGCCTCGACGTCGGGATTGGAGGAGGCCGGGCAACCCTGCGAATGCGTTGCCGTGGCGACTGACGAGCCGTACGGGCGAACGCCCACAGGAGGCGCGAGACGCGCTGCCTACAGGTCGGCCGGCTTGAAGCTAATGACGCGGGCGGTTCCGCCCCGCGTCATCGCCGACTATACGACGAAGCGCCAAAGAAGGGCGGCAATCACGCCAGTCTCAGCGGACATTACCAAGAACAGCACACTGTTCATGCAAACGCTCCTTCGCGAGAAGGCTACGGTGTCCGATTCGTGGTAAACAAAATCCTATCGGGCGGTCGGCTCTCGCCGGTGCGTGCGCGGACCGGCGAACCGAGCGGTCAAACCTGCTTGCGCTGTCGGTCGGCCGCGACCCTCGATACCGCGCGGCCGATCAGCAGCCCGACACAGATCGCGACGGCATCCACGACAAAATCGATCAGTCGTGCATGGCGTCCCGGTGCGAGAAGCTGAACCAGTTCGACTGCGCCGGCGAACGCCACCAGGGCCGCCCCTTCGATGAGCGTGGCCGTCCGATAGCCCAAGCCGAACGCGAGGCCGCACAGGACGAAGGCCGCGAAATGTTCAACGCCGTGTGGGAGGTCGGTCACGGGCCGCAACGAGGGGGGCACGACCGAGAGGGCTACGATAGCGGCGGCAAAAGCCCATGCGAGCGCGCGCGAAATCTTTGCGATCATCCGGGTTGATACGGAGAAAGCCGGATTGGCACAAGCCGGAAGGCCTTCATCTTGCGCGACTCCGGTGCAAGCCAATCAGCTATCGAGGATGCAACTGATTGAATCTGCTGGCGCGCCCTACGGGAATCGAACCCGTGTTTTCGCCGTGAAAGGGCGACGTCCTGGACCGCTAGACGAAGGGCGCGTGAAACGAGCGGACGTATAGAGGCGTTTGCGGGGGCCGGCAAGGGAAGGGGGCCGTCGCGATTCCCGCACGGCGCCAGCGCTCCCTCTCCCCCGAAGAACGGCGAGAGAGCGCAGGCGCCTGCGCAAAAAACCGTTCAGTTCACCACTTTCCCGTGTTCTTCATCGAGGACCACGGCTCCTGCGGGGGCTTGGCGACGCCCTTCTGCAGGAGCTCGATCGAGTGCTTGTCGGGCGAGCGCACGAACGCCATGGTGCCGTCGCGCGGCGGGCGGTTGATGGTGACGCCTGCCTTCATCAGGCGGTCGCAGGTCGCGTAGATGTCGTCGACCTCGAATGCGAGGTGGCCGAAGTAGCGCGCCTCGCCGTAGTCCTCCGAGTCCCAGTTGTAGGTGAGCTCGACCTCAGGCCCGGGACGGCCCTGCTTCTTGCTCGCCTCGACGAGACCCTGGTCGTCCGGGCCGGAGAGGAAGACGAGGGTGTAGCGGTTCTTGTCGTCGACCCGCCGGCGCGTCTCCTTGAGGCCGAGCTTGTTGCAGTAGAAGTCGAGCGCCGCATCGAGATCGCGCACCCGCAGCATCGTATGAAGAAATCGCATGAAAGCCTCACGTTCAGGGTCGGCCGCCGGACGCGGCTCGTTCAACGGCAGGGATCACATTATAATAGGGGAATAATAGGGGACGATGCGCCCCCGCGACACCCGTCGGGACCGACCCGGACCCAGCCCCTGAGCCTCAGGGACCGCCCCCTTCACGCCGCGTGTGCAATCGAAACGACTTGTGACCTCCATGCCGTCCACTGACGCCGACCGCTTCTACGACCTGATCGACAGCGCCCGGACCGTGCTCCCGTTCACGGGCGCCGGCATCTCGACCGAGTGCGGCATCCCGGACTTCCGCTCGCCGGGCGGCATCTGGACAAAGTATCGGCCGATCATGTTCGAGGACTTTTTGGCGAGCGCCGAGATGCGCGACGAGTCGTGGCGGCGGCGTTTCGCCATGGATCAGGAGTTGTCCACAGCGCAGCCCGGACGGGGTCATCGGGCGTTGGCCGCGCTCCATCGCGCCGGCAAGGTGCCGGCCGTGATCACGCAGAATATCGACAACCTGCACCAAGCGTCTGGAATTCCGGACGATGCGGTCGTCGAGTTGCACGGCAACACGACCTATGCGACCTGCCTCGACTGCGCGCGGCGCTACGAGCTGCCCTCGATCCGGGAGCGCTTTACGGCCAGCGGCCGTTCGCCCGACTGCGACTGCGGCGGCTACATCAAGACGGCGACGATTTCCTTTGGCCAGACAATGCCCGAGGGCCCGATGGCGCGCGCCGGGGAGCTCACGCTCGCCTGCGACCTGTTCGTCGCGATCGGCTCCTCGCTCGTGGTGTGGCCGGCGGCCGGTTTCCCGCAACTGGCCAAGCGCAACGGCGCCAAGCTGGTCATTCTCAACCGCGATGCAACAGAACTCGACGATCTCGCCGATCTGGTGATCAGGGAGGACATCGGTACCGTGCTCTCCCGCTTCATCACGAACTGATTCGATTTGTCGCACGCGGTGAAGTGACTCGTTTTTTGCCAGATGTTCACAGGCAAGGCGTCATCGGCGTTGCGCGATTGCATTTTATACTTTTTGATCCGTCGCGCGGTGTTATCCTCATCTTAGAGATTCGTCGAATGCGCCCGCTTGGCGGCGCCTCCTAAACAGAAAGCCTCCGTCGTCATGACGTCGGACGAAATGCGCCCGAAGGGCACTCTTCCCAACCTTCCGTCCGCTGCGGACCTGCTCGGCGATCTCCTGCACGAGCCGGGGGCGACCGTCATCGAGGTGACGGGCGTCATCAAATGGTTCGACGTATCGAAGGGTTACGGCTTCATCGTGCCCGACAACGGCATGGCCGACGTGCTCTTGCACGTCACCTGCTTGCGTCGCGACGGCTTCCAGACCGCCTACGAGGGCGCGCGCATCGTGTGCGAGGCGCTGGCGCGGCCGAAGGGCCTGCAGGCGTTCCGCATTGTCTCGATGGATGAATCGACCGCGATCCACCCCGCACAGCTGCCGCCGCCGCGCACCCATGTGGTGGTCGCGCCGACAAGCGGGCTGGAGCGCGCGATCGTCAAGTGGTTCAATCGCTTGCGCGGTTTTGGGTTCCTGACGCGCGGCGAGGGCACGCCCGACATCTTCGTGCACATGGAGACACTGCGCCGCTACGGCATTACCGAGCTGCGCCCCGGCCAGACCGTGTTGGTGCGGTTTGGCCCCGGTCCGAAGGGCAACATGGCGACCGAGGTGCGTCCTGACGGCGGCACGCACGGCTTGGCGTCGCACTAGGCCGCTACGCTTCAATACGGCGGGCGAGGCCGCGCAGGCGCCTCGCCCGCATTTTTTTTGAAACCTGTTGCATGCGCGCAACGGTGCAGGACGCCGTTGCCCAGCCCGCGACCGCTCGCCTATAAAGCGCCGGGCGACGGCACCTCGGTCCCGTGCTTTGATCTTGGGCAAGGTTGCACCGCAATCCGTGTGTTGGGAGCGCCGCAATGGTCCGCCAATCCGTCCTGCTGCTTACGCTGGCACTAGGCTTCGTCCCGCTGCTCGGGGTGACCAGCGTCCCCGCGATGGACAAGGGCACGCTCGAGATCGTCACCAAGACCGGCATCCGGGTGTTCAATGTCGACGTCGCGGTGACCGACGAGGAGCGCGAGAAGGGCCTCATGTTCCGCACCGACGTGCCGGACGGCTACGGCATGCTGTTCGACTTCAAGCAGGACCAGCTGGTCACCATGTGGATGAAGAACACGCTCGTCTCGCTCGACATGATCTTTATCCGGCGGGACGGCACGATCGCGCGCATCGCCGAGAACACCGAGATCAAGTCCGAGCACATCATCCCGTCCGGCGAGCAGGTGCGCGCCGTGCTCGAGGTGGCCGGCGGCACCGCCAAGAAGTACGGCATCGCGCCCGGCGACAAGGTCGGGTATCCGATCTTCAACGGGCATTAACGTTTTTCTTCCCTCCGCGAAGGGGAGAGGTTAAGCCCCTCGCCTTGCCGCGCGCAGGCCGAGCGTGTATCGAGTGGCGGCTTGCCCTGACGGAGCATGGCGCAGTCTGGTAGCGCACCTGCTTTGGGAGCAGGGGGTCGCAGGTTCAAATCCTGCTGCTCCGACCAGGGTGTGCATGTGAGACAGAGATACGGACGATGAGCGTCGCGCGCATCTACAAGCCGGCCAAGACCGCCATGCAGTCGGGCCATGCCAACACCAAGGACTGGGTGTTGAGCTACGAGCCGGCGGAGCCGCGCGAGATCGAGCCGCTCATGGGCTGGACTTCCTCGGGCGACATGCGCCAGCAACTGCGCCTGCGCTTCGAGACCAAGGACGAGGCGATCGCCTATTGCGAGCGCCACGGCATTCCGTATCAGCTCTCGGAGGCGAAAGAGGCCGCGCGCCGCGGCATCAGCTACTCCGACAACTTCTCCTACGCGCGCCGTGTCCCGTGGACGCATTGACGGCCCGATCGGGGCCGTCCGCCTGAGACCTCTCGCGCATACTTCCTGAGATTGCATGAGGCGCGGCATTGTGCCGGCTTGGCGCCGGTGTTGCGGGCCGCGCACGCGTGCTAACGTCGCCCCCAATCATCGCGGAACCATCCGCGGAATTTGCGTCGTCCGTGTGCCAGCACGGGCGCGCCACGAGGGAGGACTGCATGGCACGTCGACAATCAGGATCCGGCCGTCCCGCGGGCGTGAGCCGCCGCGGGTTTATCGCGAGCGCGGCGGTGGCGGGCGCGGCCGCGACGGGCGCGGCGCCGACCGGCGTCCTCGCCGCCACCGCGCCTGAATCGGCAGCACCGCAAAAGCTGCCGGCGGCGACGCGGCCGTCCGCGATGGTCGCGACCGCCGAGGTCGGCAATCCGCGCGAGTTGCCGGCGGCCGCCAAAGAGGGCGCGGCCGGCTCCGACTTCATGGTCGACGTAATCAAGTCGCTCGACATCAAGTACATGCCGTGCAACCCGGCCTCGAGCTTCCGGGGGCTGCATGAATCGCTGATCAACTACGGCGGCAACAAGAACCCCGAATTCCTCACCTGCACGCACGAGGAAGCGGCCGTCGCGATGTGCCACGGCTACTTCAAGATCGCCGGCAAGCCGCTGATGACCGTGGTGCACGGCACCGTCGGTCTGCAGCACGCCACCATGGGGCTCTACAACGCCTGGTGCGACCGCGTCCCCGTGATCGTGGTCGGCGGCACCGACCTCGACGCCGCCCACCGCCCGCCCGGCGTGCCGACCACCCACTCGGCGGTCGACATCAACACGATCGTGCGCGACTTCACCAAGTGGGACGACCAGCCGACCTCGCTGCAGCATTTCGCGCAGTCGTTCGTGCGCGCCTACCGCTTCGCGATGACGCCGCCCTACGAGCCGGTCGCGATCGCGTGCGACGCCGAGCTGCAGGAGTCGCAGATCCACGAGGAAGGCGAGAAGCTCTACATCCCGCGCTACATCGCGGCCGGGCCGCCGCAGGGCGACGCGGGTGCGGTGCGCGAGGCGGCCCGTCTGCTGGCGAACGCCGAGCGGCCTGTGATCGTCGCCGACCGCTCGGCGCGCACCGAGAACGGCGTCAAGCTCCTGGTCGAGCTCGCCGAGCTCCTGCAGGCGCCGGTGGTCGACCAGCGCAGCCGCATGAACTTCCCCAACACCCATCACCTGAGCCGCGCGCCCAGTGTGATCCCGCAGGCCGACGTGATCCTCGGCCTCGAGCTCACCGACTTCTGGGCGACCGTGAACACCCATGTCGACAACGGCGAGTATGACGGGCACGGGCTCAACGAGAGCAAGGTCAAGCCCGGCACCAAGCTCATCAGCATCAACTCGGTCGAGCTGCACACCAAGTCGAACTACCAGGATTTCCAGCGCTTCCAGGTGGTCGACGTCGGCATGGCGGCGGACGCCGAGGCGACGCTGCCGGCGCTGATCGAGGCGGTGCGCGCCGCGATCCCGAACGACCGCAAGGCGGCGATCGAGAAGCGCGGCGAGGCCAGCCGCAAGGCGCATCAGGCGGCGCGCGAGCGCAACCTGCAACTCGCCGCGATCGGCTGGGACGCCACGCCGATCTCGACCGCGCGGCTGTGCGCCGAGATCTGGCCGCATATCAAGGACCTCGACTGGTCGATGGTCGGCTCCGAGCGGCAGATGAGCAGTTGGCCGTCGCGGCTGTGGCCGATGGACAAGCACTATCGCCACATCGGCGGCCCCGGCGGTTTTGGCGTCGGCTACAATTCGCCGGCGTCGGTCGGCGCCGCGCTCGCCAACCGCGACCTCGGGCGCTTCTCGCTCAATCTGCAGCCGGACGGCGATTTCATGTACGTGCCGGGCGTGCTGTGGACCGCCGCGCGCCACAAGATCCCGATGCTCACCGTGATGCACAACAACCGCGGCTACCACCAGGAAGTCATGCACGTGCAGCGCATGGCGAACCGGCGCAACCGCGTCGCCTACCTCGGCAACGACCTCGGGCCGCTCGGTACGCGCATCGAGAACCCGGACATCGATTACGCCAAGCTCGCGTCGTCGTTCGGCTGGTGGTCGGCCGGGCCGATCACCGACCCGAAGGACATCGGGCCGACGATCAAGAAGGCCGTCGAGGTGGTGAAATCCGGCCAGCCCGCGCTGGTCGACATGGTCACGCAGCCGCGCTGAGGACAAGCATCATGTATCGGTTCGTCATTCGCGCCGCGCTTGCGGCAGCCGCGGCGCTCGCGCTCGGCCATTCGGCGCTCGCGGCCGGCTCGCCCGAGAAGGGCAAGGACGCGTTCATCAAGCACGGCTGTTTCGAGTGCCACGGTACGGTCGGGCAGGGCTCGGTCGCGACCAGCCGCGGCAAGGTGCTGTACAACACCGAGCTGCCGGTCGAGGCCTTCATCGGCTTCGTGCGCGGCACCAACCGCGCCATGCCGCCCTACAGCGAGAAGATCCTGTCGGACGCCGACCTGACCGACATCTATGCCTATCTGGAGTCGTTGCCGAAGCCGGCGGACTACAAGACGATCCCGCTGCTGAAGGCGCAGGAGTAGGTACGCATTCCGCAACACGCCGGCACACCTGATGCGCAAGTCGGGCAAGCCCGACTTGCGTGGCGGTCCGTGACGCGCGGTCGCCGATCTCGGGCTCGCTTGCCCGAGATCGGCACGATTGATGGGCAAGTCGGCAAACCCGACTTGCGTGTTCGGACGCGCCTTCGGCGCGCCTCACCATGAGGCGGAGTTGGTTGTAGGCGCACGCGGCCCGGCGGCGCCCCTCAGGCCCGCGCCCGCGCCCGGCGCGACCTCGACGACGCGTCCGTTCACCACGAATAGCGCAGCGTGCCGGTGCCGGCGTAGGTGTGTGCCGAGGAGGCGAGCTCGCCGTCGAACCGGCCCTCGAACGACCAGTTGGCGCCGAGGAAGAGCTGCGCGCTGGCGGACACCAGTGCCGAGTTCGCCGGCACCGCGGCGCCGTTCACCGTGAAGGCGCTGCCGGGCAACGCCTGGAAGACGGCGCCGAGCGACGCATCGCCGACCCAGTCGTGCGCCCAGGCGAGCCGGGCGCGCAGCAGCAGCGGCATGCTGCCGAGCGACGTGAGGTCGTCGGCGCGCGCACCGAGTTCGCCACGCGTGTCGTTCGCGCTCTGCGAATTGAACGTCAGGCCGAAGCCGCCGCCACTGAGATCGGTCTCGCTGTAGCCCGGCGCGCGGAACCACTGCGACTGGATCGCCGCGTAGGGCGTGATCCCGGCGGCCGGCAGCACCGCAAGGCGGTAACCGCTCTCGCCGCGCACGCCATAGCTCTGGCCCGTGAAGGTCGCGCGCAGCTGGTCGCCGAGCGCGGTGCGCGTGGTGGTGAACCAGGAATTGCCGAACGTCGCCATCCCGGTGACGTAGAGCGGACCGAAGTGCTCGATGCCGTAGGCGGCGGCCTGGAAGACGTCGCTGCGGCCGCCGCCGAGACCCTGCGCCAGCGACCAGTTGGTGCCGGCGCCGGCGAGCGCGAAGCCGAACTTGGCGTCGGGCGCGGCGTGATAGTCCATGCCGGCCGCGAAGCCGAAGTCGGCGGCGGTGAGGTTGTTCGACCCGATGACGGCATCGCCGTCATATTTTGCGCTGCCGCCGAAGCCTGCGCCCCAGGCGGTCCAGCGCGGCTCGAAGCTCGGCGCCGCGACGGGCGCCTTGCGGAAGATCTGGTCATAGGCGAGCGCAAGCTCCGGCGGCAAGCCATCGCCGGGTTGCGCCGCAAAGCCGGGCGTGCCGAGATTGACGCCGCCGCCCCCGCCCCCGGTGCCGAGCGCGATGCCGGTGAGGAGATTGAAGAAGTCGTTGCCGAGCTGGAACGTGCTCGTCGCCGCGCCGGCCGCGTTCTCGCCGGAGAGCTGGGTGAGCGCGTTCGCGAGATTGCCGTCGGTGAGTCCGAACAGGTTGGCGAAACCCGCCGGCAGGCTGCCGCCGTTGTTGAAGAAGGTGTTGATCCCGTTGGCGACGCTCTGCTGGTTCTGGTTGAGCCCGCCGCCGTTGCCGAGCGCCGCCGTGAGATTGAGCAGCACGTCGGTCGGCGTATAGCTCAGCGTGCCGGCGAAGTTCGGCGCGCTGAAGCCGTCGAACGTGCCGCTGACGGCGCCGGCATGGAGGATGTCGTAAGTGACGTTCCCGCGGGCGCCCAGCAGCGTTCCCTGCACGCCTCCGGCCAGCGAGGCCGCGCCGCCGACATTGGCGAGCGTTGACGTCGTTCCGTCGAGCGCCACCTGGTAGCTGGCGCCGGGGTGGAACGTGACGTTGCCCGTGATGGTCATGGCGGTGCCCGGCACACCGATCGTGCCCGGCGAAAGCGTGCCGCCGCTGTTGACGATCACCGCCGGCAGCGTGCCGGTGCCGGCGAGCGTGCCGCCGTTGACGTTCCACGCCTGCGCCTGGCCGAATACGTTCGACACCGTCCAGACGCCGCTCACCACATTGAAGGTCGTGAAGCCCCGATACTGCGCGGCCGCCCCCACCGTGCTCAGATCGAACGCGCCGGAGCCGGTGCCGCCGAGCTGGAACGTGTCGTTGCCTTGGCCCAGCACATTGCCCGTGATGCTGTAGCCGGAACCGAGCGTGAAGGTGTTACCGGCCGCATTGAGGTGCAGGTCGACCGCCGTCCCACCGGCGCCGACGATCACGCCGGAGTCGAACACGCTGACCGCGCTGGAATTCTCCACCAGGATCCCGCGGGCCCCGCCACTGATCGTGCCGCTATTGCTGATGCCGCCCGTGAAGGTCGCGACGGGGGTGACGCGAATGCCCGTCTGAGCCGCCGAAATCGTGCCGGAGTTGCTGACGCCGCCCGAAAAGCTGTTGACGATATCGACGAGAATGCCGGCCTGATTGGCCGAGATCATGCCAGAGTTACTGATGCCGCCCGCGACGACAGCGACGCCGGAGACCGCAATGCCCTGGAGGTTCGCCGCCGAGATCGTGCCGGAGTTGCTGATGCCGCCCGCCAAGGTCGTGATGTCGTCGACGAAGATGCCGGCGGCTGCCGCCGAAATCCTGCCGGAGTTGCTGATGCCGCCCGTGAAGCTCGTGACGGCGTCGACGAAGATGCCGACGTTGCCCGCCGAGATCACGCCGCCATTGCTGACGCCGCCCGCGAAGGTCACGCCGAACGCGACGATGTCGATGCCGTTCTGCCCCGACGAGATCACGCCGCTATTGCCGAGGCCGCCGAGGAAGGTCTGGACGTTCAGGAGGTGAATGCCGGCCGTTGTCGCGGACGAGATCGTGCCCGAGTTGCCGATACCGCCCGCAAAGGTCGTGACGTTGTCGACGAAGATGCCCCGCTTCTGCGCCGAGATCGTGCCGGCGTTGCTGATGCCGCCCGCGAAGATGGATGACGTTGCGGCGACACCGTTGACGAAAATGCCGGTCCCATGCGCCAAGATCGTGCCCGAGTTGCCGACGCCGCCCGTGAAGGTGCTTACGCTCTCGATGATGATGCCAGACCTGAGCGCCCCCGAGATCGTTCCGGAATTGGTGACGCCGCCCGTGAAGCTCGTGACTTGATCGACGAAAATGCCGGCTACCGACGCCGTGATCACGCGCGAGTTGCTGATGCCGTCAGTCACGGATCCGACGTTCGAGACGCTGAGGCCGATCCCCGCCGAGATCGTGCCGGCATTGCCGATGCCGCCGGCGAAATTCGTGACGGCGGTGAGGAAAACGCCATCCCCGACGGCCGAGACCACGCCGGTATTGCTGATGCCGCCCGCGAAGGTCGAGACGTTCCTCACCATGATGCCGGTCAGGCCCGCCGAGATGGTGCCGGCATTGCCGATGCCGCCCGCGAAGGCCGCGACACCATCGACGTTGATGCCATGCTTCTGCGCCGCCGCGATCGTGCCGGCGTTGCTGATGCCGCCCGCGAAGGTCGCGACGGTCGCGACGGCGATGCCGGTCCGGGTCGCTGCCGAGATCGTGCCGATGTTGGCGATACCGCCCGAGAGGGCACCGACGTTGGTGACGACGATGCCGACCTGGTTCGCCGTGATCGTGCCCGTGTTGCCGATGCCGCCCGCGAAGGTCGTGATGTTCTCGACGATGATGCCGGACTGCTGCGCCGCCGAGATGGTGCCGGAGTTGCTGACGCCGCCCGCGAACGTCGTGACGGCATCGACGAAGATGCCGGCGACCGCCGCCTCGATCGTGCTCGCGTTGCTGATGCCGTCCGTCACGGTCCCGACGTTCGAGACGCTGAGGCCGATCCCCGCCGAAATCATGCCGGCATTGCCGACGCCGCCCGCGAAGCTCGTGACGCTGGCGACGAAAACGCCGTCTCCGGCTGCCGAGATCGTGCCCGTATTGCTGATGCCGCCCGCGAAAGTCGAAACGCTCCTGACCATGATGCCGGTCAGGAGCGTCGAGATCGTGCCGGAGTTCGCGACGCCGCCCGAAACGGTCGCATTGTTGGTGACGAAGATGCCGTTTCCGGTCGTCGCCGAAGTGATCCGGCCGGCGTTGACGATGGCGCCGCCGATCGAGCTGTTGTTGACGGTGATGCCGGTGCGGGTCGGCGCGGCATTGCCGGTGCCGGTGATCACGCCGACGGAGGTGTTGGTGACGTCGTTGGTGACCGTGATGCCGGTGATGTCGATGCAGTTGATGCTGGCGGAATTGCTGACGGCGACCTGGTTGGTCGTGGGCGCGATCGTGCAGGCCGCAAAAGCGGCCGGCGTGCCGGCGCCGATGAGCAGCGCGGCGAGCGAGGTCGACGGGCACATTGCGGCATCTGCCCCGGACGGGAGAGAAGCGATTTCTCTCACAGCAGGTCGGTGGCGGCGGTGGTGACGAATACGGTGCGGCGGTTTTCGTGCGGGAGACGCATCATGATGCTACGGGGTGCCGGCGTCGTGCTGGCGCTCCTGGCGGCGTGTCCCGCCGTGGCGCAG
>DASXCK010000006.1:0-10672 GCA_036491235.1 Xanthobacteraceae bacterium
CTGTGCACGCTGGACGAGGGCGCCGAAATCCGCATGGAGTTCACCGTCAATACCGGCAAGGGCTACGTGGCGGCCGAGCGCAACCGGCCCGAGGACGCGCCGATCGGACTGATCCCGGTCGACAGCCTGTTCTCGCCGGTCAAGAAGGTCTCCTATCGGGTCGAGAACACCCGCGAGGGGCAGATCCTCGACTACGACAAGCTCACGATGCAGATCGAGACCAACGGCGCCGTGAGCCCCGAGGACTCGCTCGCCTATGCGGCGCGCATCCTGCAGGACCAGCTCAACGTGTTCGTCAATTTCGAGGAGCCGCGCAAGGAGATCGCGATCGAGGCGATCCCCGATCTCGCGTTCAACCCGGCCTTCCTCAAGAAGGTCGACGAACTCGAGCTCTCGGTACGCTCGGCCAACTGTCTCAAGAACGACAACATCGTCTACATCGGCGACCTCGTGCAGAAGACCGAGGCCGAGATGCTGCGCACGCCGAACTTCGGCCGCAAGTCGCTCAACGAGATCAAGGAGGTGCTGGCCCAGATGGGCCTCCATCTCGGCATGGAAGTGCCGGGCTGGCCGCCGGAGAACATCGACGAGCTGGCGAAGCGCTTCGAGGATCATTATTGACGCCGAAGGCGTCATTGCGAGGGGCGCAGCGGCCCGACGCAATCTCGATCAACGATCGCATGCGCGGGCGGCACGGGATTGTTTCGCTTCGCTCGCGATGACGATGTGAGAAGGTAGAGAAGGAACGACGGGGATGCGTCACGGTAACGCCCACCGCAAGCTCAATCGAACGGCCGAGCATCGCCGCGCCATGTTCGCCAACATGGCGGCCGCGCTGATCAAGCACGAGCAGATCACCACCACGCTGCCGAAGGCCAAGGACTTGCGGCCGATCGTCGAGAAGCTGGTGACGCTCGGCAAGCGCGGCGACCTGCATGCGCGGCGCAAGGCGATCGCCGAGATCCGCGACGTGCCGATGGTCAAGAAGCTCTTCGACGTACTGGGGCCCCGCTACAAGGACCGCAACGGCGGCTATATCCGCATCATGAAGGCGGGCTTCCGCTACGGCGACAACGCGCCGGTCGCCGTGATCGAGTTCGTCGATCGCGATGTCGACGCCAAGGGCCAGGACTCCGGCCCCGTGCAGGAGAGCAGGGCTGAGCCCGCGCCCGCCGGGGCGTGAGCCCGCGGCAGACGCCCGAGCGGACGAATTGACGAAAGGGGCCGCAAGGCCCCTTTTTCATGTCGGGGGTTCGCGATCGTCGCAGCGAATATCAGCGAATAGCAGCGGTGCCCCGTTGCCATCCTGTGTCCAATCTGTAGTCTCCCCCCGCGAACCCGTCCCGAGAGTCGGGCGTGCAACTGGGGCAGACGAGGGGACTATGATGATCCGGAAAATCGCGATCGGCCTTGCCGCGCTTGTCGTCGGCGCGGGCGCCGCGCAGGCGCAGAACGGCCCGCTGATGGCGCGCGGCAAGTATCTGGTCGATACGTTGATGACCTGCCACAACTGCCATACGCCGCGCGGGCCGAACGGCCCGATGATGGACAAGGCATTTTCGGGTGGGGCGCGCTTCGACGAGAAGCCGTTCGACGTGACTGCCGCGAACATCACGTCCGACCGCGAGACCGGCATCGGCGCCTGGAGCGTCGACGATATCAAGAAGACGCTGACCACCGGCGTGCGGCCGAACGGCATTCCTCTCGCCAACGTGATGCCGACCGGGTTCTACAAGATCCTCACCGCGCGCGACCTCGATGCGATCGCAACCTATCTGCATTCGGTGCCGCCGGTGAAGAACAAGGTGCCGGCGCCGATCTACAAGATCGCGCTTCCGCAGACCTTCGTGCCGAACGCGCAGCAGCCGATGACCGAGGCCGACCTCAAGGACAAGGTCAAGCGCGGCTTCTATCTCGCGACCATTTCGCATTGCATGGAGTGCCACTCCCCGCTCGGCCCGAAGGGGCGCGATTTCACCCGCATGGGCGCTGGCGGCTTCGAACTGAAGGGGCCGTGGGGCGTGACGGTGTCGCGCAATATCACGTCGAGCAAGACCAAGGGCATCGGCGGGTGGACCGACGACGAGATCAAGCGCGCGATCACGCAAGGAATTTCCAAGGACGGCAGCAAGCTCCGGCCGCCGATGGGTTTCCAGTTCTACGCCAAGATGACACCGGACGATCTCGACGCGATCGTCGCCTATTTGCACACGGTGCCGGCGATCGATTAGCCGTCATAGACGGTTTTGGCCCGGCGCACGCCCGCGCCCTCCGCCTGAAGAGGGGGGCGCATGCGCCATGCGCGACCAGGTGCAACGCCCCGTCGGAGGGCTGCGCCCTTCTATTGCCGCGCTTTACCATCTATATCTAGCGGGGGGTTTTCGGAGATTTCCCATGGTCTTGCGCCGGCTCGCTCCACTGATTCTGCTGCTTGCCTTCGGCCTTGGGCCGGTGGCCGCGCAGGAGGGGCGGGCCGTACCATCCTCGCCGGCGCAGTTGACGCTGTCTTTCGCGCCGGTCGTCAAAAGGGTCGCGCCTGCGGTCGTGAATGTCTACGCCGCGAAGGTCGTGGAGAACCGCAACCCGTTCATGAACGATCCGATCTTCCGCCGCTTCTTCGGCGGTGGAGGCTCGGGCGAGCAGATCCAGCGTTCGCTCGGCTCCGGCGTTCTCGTCGACCCCTCCGGCCTCATCGTCACCAATAACCACGTCATCGAAGGGGCCGACCAGATCAAGGTCGCGCTCTCCGACAAGCGCGAGTTCGAGGCGCATGTCGTGCTCAAGGACACGCACTCCGACCTCGCGGTGCTGCGCATCGGCAATCGCGGCGACCATTTTGCCGCGATCGATCTCGGCGACTCCGATGCCCTGCAGGTCGGGGACGTCGTACTCGCGATCGGCAACCCGTTTGGCGTCGGCCAGACCGTGACCCACGGCATCGTGTCGGCGGTTGCACGCACGCAGGTCGGTATCACGGATTATCAGTTCTTCATCCAGACCGACGCCGCGATCAATCCGGGTAATTCGGGCGGCGCGCTGGTCGATCTCAACGGCCACCTCGTCGGCATCAACACAGCGATCTTCTCCCGCTCGGGCGGCTCGCAGGGCATCGGCTTTGCCATTCCGGTCAACATGGTGCGCGGCGTGATCGCCTCGGCGCGCGGCGGCTCGAAGGTCGTGCGCCGGCCGTGGCTCGGCGCCAAGCTGCAGACCGTGACGCAGGACATCGCGGAGGGCCTCGGTCTCGCGCGACCGACCGGAGCGCTGGTCGCGAGTGTCTTCCCCAAAAGCCCCGCGGAGCGCGCCGGGCTCAAGACCGGTGACCTGATCGCAAGCATCGACGGCCAGACGGTCGAGGATCCGAACGCGTTCGACTACCGGTTTGCCACCAAGGCGGTTGGCGGCCAGGCCCAGCTCACGGTCATGCGCGGCGGCCGCGAGACACGGCTTGCGGTTGCGCTCGAGACAGCGCCGGAAACCCCGCTCGACGAGGTGCTGATTGAAGCGCGTTCGCCGCTGCTCGGTGCCAAGGTCGCCAACCTTTCGCCGGCGCTCAACGAGGAACTGCGGCTCGACAGCACGACCCAGGGCGTCGCGGTACTCAGCGTCCAGGACGGATCGGTCGCGCAAAACCTCGGTTTTCAGAAAGGCGACGTGGTGGTGGCCGTGAACAACGAGCGGGTCGGCTCGACCGCCGAGCTCAAGCGCCTGGTCGCAGAACCGACCCGGCTGTGGCGCGTCACGATCATGCGCGGCGGCCAGCAGATATCGCTGGTCTTCGGCGGATAGCGGGCGGGCTGATGGATGCCCGCCCTTCAACCGGAGGCACGCCGGGTATCGTTCGGCCGGTTGTCGATCTGCATTGCGTTCTGCTGTTCGTCGGTGTGGCTGCCCTTTTGATCGCCTTCTACCGGATGCCGGACAAGCTTCCGTCGACGCTGCACCAGGTGGCGGCATATCCTGGTTGCGGCGATATTCGTGGTAGCGCCGCTCGGGCACCTTGCCGGATTCGTGCTCGGCGTCGTCGCATTCTTTCGCGCCGGCGATAGCGGTCGTCTTGGCATCCTCGGCGTCATCCTCAATTCGGGCGTGGTCGCGTTAGGCATTTTCCTTGTCTATATGGCTCTTTCAGGCCTGGTGCCCCGGTAGCAACGTTCGCGGCGACGCGTAACTGCTTGCGGCGTGGCGCGTTTGCCCCCACCTTTGCATGCATGGCGAAGCAACCCGCCCGCACACCCAATCTGTTCGCCGCCGCCGGCCTCGACCGTGACGCGCCGCGACCGCTCGCCGACAAGCTGCGGCCAGAGCGGCTCGCCGATGTCGTGGGCCAGGACCATCTGCTCGGGCCCGACGGCGTGCTGACCCGCATGCTGGAGACGCGCTCGCTCGGCTCGCTCGTCTTCTGGGGACCGCCGGGCACCGGCAAGACCACGGTGGCGCGGCTTCTCGCCGACGCGACCGACCTGCATTTCGAGCAGATTTCCGCGGTGTTCTCCGGTGTCGCCGACCTGAAGAAGGCATTCGATGCGGCGCGCGCGCGGCGCGAGACCGGCAAGGGGACGCTGCTCTTCGTCGACGAGGTGCACCGCTTCAACCGGGCGCAGCAGGATTCCTTTCTGCCCGTGATGGAGGACGGCACCGTCGTGCTGGTCGGCGCCACCACCGAGAACCCGTCCTTCGAACTCAACGCCGCGCTCCTCTCGCGTGCGCGCGTGCTGGTTTTTCGATCGCTCGACGAGGCCGCGGTCGAGAAGCTGCTGGCGCGCGCCGAGGCGATCGAAGGCAAGCCGCTGCCGCTCGACGAAGACGCGCGGGGCGCGCTGATCCGCATGGCGGACGGCGACGGACGCGCGTCGCTAACGCTTGCCGAGGAACTCTGGCGGGCGGCGCGCAAGGGCGAGGTGTTCGACAGCGAGAAGCTCACCGAGATCGTGCAGCGGCGCGCGCCAATCTACGACAAGTCGCAGGACGGCCACTACAACCTCATCTCCGCCCTGCACAAATCGGTGCGCGGCAGCGACCCGGATGCGGCCCTCTACTACTTCTGCCGCATGATCGATGCCGGCGAGGACGCGCTCTATCTCGCACGCCGCATCGTGCGCATGGCGGTCGAGGACATCGGGCTTGCCGACCCGCAGGCGCTGGTGGTCGCCAATGCGGCGAAGGAGGCATATGACTTCCTCGGCAGCCCGGAGGGCGAGCTCGCGATCGCGCAGGCCGTGATCTACATCGCGACCGCGCCCAAGTCGAACGCCGCCTATGTGGCCTACGGCGCCGCCATGCGGGTCGCCAAGAATGCGGGATCGCTGCTGCCTCCCAAGCACATCCTCAATGCGCCGACCAAGCTGATGCAGTCCGAAGGCTACGGCTCGGGCTACGACTACGACCACGACGCGCCCGATGGCTTCTCGGGCCAGAGCTATTTTCCCGAGGCCCTCGGTCGCCAGACCTTCTATCAACCGCCCGAGCGCGGGTTCGAACGCGAGATCAGAAAACGGCTCGAATATTGGGCGAAGCTGCGCAAGGAGCGGGGCGGGGACTAGGATCGTTCTCCGTCAGGATCGTCGGATCGCAAGCCTGTGACCGAAGCTTGTGGCCATCGTGAGCTTGTGCGACTGATGCGTTGCGCATGACATTTGGCAGGACCGCGTGAAGCAGCGAAGTGGACCACGACAGCCGGGCGGCGGGCGACATAGCCCAGGGCCGCGTCATCGGACGCGCTCCGATCGGCCGGGTCGACGCGGTGCGGCAGAGCCGTCGTCCGGGCCGTCGTCCTTCAAGGCGCGGCCGCCCCGCGTCGCCCCCCGGGTCAAGGCTGGGGTGGGGGCTCGGGATGGCGGCTCGGAGTCATCGAGCCTCGCTCAGGCGGCGGCCGTTCAGACCGTCGCGGTCGCGCCGGACGAGTCCGGTATGCGGGTCGATCGCTTTCTCGAGGCGCGCTTTCCGGGGCTGAGCTTCTCCCATATCCATCGGATCATTCGCAAAGGCGAACTGCGGGTGAACGGTCGCCGCGTCGACGGCAAGGACCGGCTCGAATCCGGCCAGTCGGTGCGCATTCCACCGCTCAAGCTCGATGCGCCCAAGCCGCGCACTGCCTCGGCCATCGCGGACGAGAAGACGCGCGCCTTTCTGCGCTCGATCACGCTCCACGAGGACGCCGACGTCATGGTGCTCAACAAGCCCATGGGCCTCGCGGTGCAGGGCGGGTCCGGCATGACGCGCCATCTCGACGGCATGCTCGAGGTCCTGCGCGACCGCGAGGGGCAGCGACCGCGGCTGGTGCATCGGCTCGACAAGGACACCGCCGGCTGCCTGCTCGTCGCCAAGACGCGTTTTGCGGCGGCTGCGCTGGCAAAGAGCTTCCGCAGCCGCGCGGCGCGCAAGATCTACTGGGCGCTCGTCGCCGGCGTGCCGCGGCCGCATCAGGGCCGCATCTCCACCTTCCTCGCCAAGGCCGAGCGCGACGAGGAAAGCTTCATGCGCATCGCCCAGCACGGCGAGGAGGGTGCCAGCCACGCCGTTACCTACTATGCGGTGGTCGACACCGCGGGCTCCAAGCTCGCCTGGCTTTCGCTCAAGCCGGTGACCGGGCGTACGCATCAGCTGCGCGCCCACATGGCGCACATCGGCCACCCGATTCTCGGCGACCCAAAATATTTCGACAAGCAGAACTGGGAGCTGCCGGGCGGCGTGCAGAACCGACTGCACCTCTTGGCCCGCCGCATTGCGGTCCCGCACCCGCGTGGCGGCAAGATTGACGTAACGGCACCGCTGCCGCCGCACATGGAGCAGTCGTGGAATCTCCTCGGCCTCGATGCCGGCCGCTACGATCCGATCGTCGAGGCGCCGGAGGAGTAGCCGGCTCTTGGGAGACAGCCGTGCCACCGGCTTGTGCGGTGCGTCATCGACGGCAGATCATCGGCAAAATCGGGCCGGCCCGCGCCGATGATGTCTACCCCGTGGAGTTCAGCGGACATTCGCCTACATCTTGTACGGGTATGCTTTCCGTTGCGTAAATACTTGGGCTTCAAGGTTTTTCAACTTCAAACCGGTACCTTTTTAGGCGGGAACGAGGGTTGCCCCGCCGATGTCCGATCGCAAGCGACAGCACACCTTCCGCGGCCTGATCGCGACCGCGGCCGCGCTGATCGCATTGGCGGTGATCGCGACTGTGCTCACGATCATCGGCTTGTATGGCGATGCGACGCAGGATGCCGAGCGCGACGCCGGCAACATCGCGACCGTACTTGCCGAGCAGGCTTCGCATTCGGTGCAGGCGATCGACGGGCTGCTGACTGGGCTGCAGCACCGGATCACGGCGTCGACCGTGGCGACGCCGGCGGAATTCCGCGCTGCGTTCGGGACGGCGCAGATGCTCGCCGTCCTGCGCGAGCAGATCGGACATCTGACGGAGGCCGACGTTGTCTCGCTCGTCGATGCTGACGGCCGCATCGTCGTCAGCTCGCATGGCTTCCCATCACGCTCAATCGATCTCAGCGATCGTGACTATTTCCGTGCCGCCCAAGAGACCGCCGCCGCGCCGCTGTTCGTAAGCACGCCGCTCACCAGCCGCTACAGCGGCACGCGCGCCATCGTGTTCAGTCGTCGCCTTGAAAACGTGAACGGCACATTTCTCGGCGTCGCGATCGCCAGCGTCCAGACCAGTTTTTTCCGCAACGTCTACCAATCGGCCTCCGCGCTCAGCGGCCGATCCTTTCTGCTGCTGCGCGGCGACGGCACCGTGCTGGTGCGCCATCCTGAGGTTGCCAAGCGCTCGACCGATCACATCCATTCCAATTCGCCCTGGTACCACGTGGTCGCGACCGGCGGGGGCTATTTCCGCACGCCCGGCGTATTCGACGGCGTCCCGCGCATCGTCGCGGCGCGGCCGCTCGCGAATTACCAGCTGGTGGTCAATGTCGGCATATCGCAAGCGGAAGCGCTCGCCCTGTGGCGGCGCCGCGCGATGCTGATCGGCGTCGGCGTTGCGCTGACGCTGCTCGGATTTGCGTTCCTGTTGCGCGCCTTCCTCGGCCAGTTCCGCGCCCTGGCGGCGTCGGAAAAGATCGCGACGGAGCGTGAGGCGCGGCTCAACGAGAAGTCCGGCGAGCTCGAACGCACCAATGTCCGCTTCGATGCCGCGCTCAACAACATGTCACAAGGCCTTTGCCTATTCGATGCTTCGGCCCGCGTCGTCGTCTGCAATCAGCAGTATCTGCAGATGTACAACCTGTCGCCGATGGTGGCGCGGCCCGGCTGCACACTGCGCGACCTCATGGTTCATCGCAAGCAGACCGGGTTCTTCACGGGTGACGTCGAGCAATACTGCAATCGGGTCAAGGAAAGCGTCGCCACGGGTCAGTCGTTCTCATGGGTGGTCGAGGCGAGCGACGGCCGCTTCGTGCATGTGCTCAACCGGCCGATCGCCAGCGGCGGCTGGGTCGCGACCCACGAGGACGTCACCGAGCGCTGGCGCAGCGAGGCGCGTATCGCCCACATGGCGCGGCACGACGCGCTCACCGACCTGCCGAACCGCGTGCTTTTTTTGGAGAAGATGAACGAGGCGCTCGGCCACCTCACCGCGGACGGCGCCCAGTTCTGCGTCTTCATCTTCGACCTCGATCTGTTCAAGGCGGTGAACGACTCGCTCGGCCATCCGATCGGCGACCTACTGCTTAAATCGGTGGCGACGCGGCTCGGTGAAATCGTGAGCGAGCCCGATGTGGTCGGCCGCCTCGGAGGCGACGAATTCGCGGTTCTGCAGATGATCAGACGCGACCCGCGCGCCGAAGCGACGGCGCTGGCTCATCGCCTGATCGAGACGATCGGCACGCCCTACGAGCTCGAAGGCCATCCGGTGGTAATCGGCATCAGCATCGGCATCGCGGTCGCGCCGACGGACGGCGCCGAGTCGGGCGCGCTGCTCAAGAATGCGGACCTCGCGCTCTACCGGGCAAAGTCGGACGGCCGCAACTGCTTCCGCTTCTATGAGAGGCAGATGGACGCGGCCGTCCAGCTGCGCCGCGCGCTCGAGATCGATCTGCGCAACGCGCTGGCGCGCAATGAATTCGAGCTGCACTATCAGGCCGTGATCGACGCGGCGACCCGCGAGCCGTGCGGTGCCGAGGCGCTGGTGCGCTGGCGCCATCCGGAGCGCGGACTGATCGCGCCCGTCCAGTTCATTCCGCTCGCCGAGGAGATCGGGTTGATCGATGCGCTCGGCGAATGGATCCTGCGCGAGGCCTGCGCCGAAGCGGCGCGGTGGCCGGCGCATATCAGGATCGCCGTCAACCTGTCGCCCGCGCAGTTTCGCCGTCGCAACCTCGCCGATGTCGTCAGCGGCGCGCTCGCGCGCTCCGGCCTTGCGGCGCAGCGGCTCGAGCTGGAGGTGACCGAGTCAGTGCTGCTGCAGAAGAGCGAAGGCAACCTCGCATCCTTGCACGCGATCAAGCAACTCGGCACATCGATCGTGCTCGACGATTTCGGCACTGGCTATTCGTCGCTCGGCTACCTGCAGATGTTTCCGTTCGACAAGATCAAGATCGACCGCTCCTTCGTCCAGGAGCTGGCGAGCCGCACCGACTGCGCCGCCATCGTCTGCGCCATCACGGGACTTGCCCGCAGCCTCAACATCGTCACCACCGCCGAGGGGGTCGAGACCGAGGAGCAGTTCGCCCTCGTGCGCGCCGCCGGCTGCAATCATGTGCAGGGCTACCTGTTCGGCAAGCCGGTGCCCGCCACGACGCTGAGCTGGATGGCGGCGGCCACCACCCAGGATGCCTGAGGGGGACCGCGCCCAGTCGGGTCCCAGTCCATAAATTTCGTATTCTGAAATACAGTTCTCACAATCTCAAAAATTGCTTGACTCCCCCTGCAGGGCGGCGCCTTTTTCCATGCTAATTAAGGGAAATAGGCCCGGTCGGCCTAGGCGTGGGAGGTTTCCTAATGACCGATGCGGCCGCAGTAATTGCCGACAAGGCGAAGTCCGACACGAGCGGCGACACCCGCCGTAGCTCGGAGGGGGCCAGCATCCAGTCGGTCGCCCGCGCGCTCACGCTGCTGGAAACCATCGCCGAACTCGGCGGCGAAACCACCCTCTCGCGACTTGCCGGACGCACCGGCCTCAATATCTCGACCTGCCATCATCTGCTGGCGACGCTCGCCCAGCGCGGATTCGTCACCAAGGGGGCCGGCCGGCGCGGCTATGCGCTCGGCGCCCGCATCCTCTACCTCAGCCACATCTGTCTGCAGGTCGATTTGCCCAAGCGCGCACAATTAGCGCTCGACCGCATAAACCAAGCGACCGGCGAAACCGTACATCTTGCGGCGCTGCACGGCGACGAACTCGTCACCATGCTCAAGCGTGAGGGGCACCACGCCGTCCGGGTCGATGCGGGCGCGATTGGCACCTCGAACGCTGCGCACGCGACCGCGACCGGCAAGGCCATGCTGGCCTGGCTTCCCGAGCACGAGATCCGACGGATCCTGGCGGCACATGGAATGACGAAATTCACGCCCAATACGATCACCGATTTCGACGTCCTCATCGAGGACCTGCGTCTGGTGCGGCGGCACGGCTTTTCGCTCGACCGCGAGGAATTCCGGCCCGGCGTCATTTGCGTCGGGGCCGCGATCCGCGACCAGTCCGGGGCGGTCATCGGGTCGCTCAGTG
>DASXCK010000007.1:0-15510 GCA_036491235.1 Xanthobacteraceae bacterium
CGCTGCAAGGCCCGGCGTGTCATGTTCGCGCTTTCATAGACAACTCGATCTGTCACAGCTGCGTCATGCGATCTTCACCCTTGCGGGCTAGAACATGGTTGTCTAGTATCATAGACAACTCGGTCGAACAACCGGATTCAAGGCCAACTGGACGCAACGCCCACCGGATTCATGGCAACGGCGACCAACCAGACTTCCGCGCACGAGGCCGCGCTGCGCGAGCGGCGCCGCGAGGCGATGTCGGTGCTGACGTCCAGCGATGCCGGCGAGATCGCGCGCAGCCTGGAATCGCTGGGGCCATTGCCGCCGCACGAAAGCCTGCGCGCCGGCGAGAACGGCATGGTGATGGTGCGCGGCCGCATCGGCGGCGACGGCGCGCCGTTCAATCTCGGCGAGGCGACCGTGTCGCGCGCCGCCGTGCGGCTCGCCGGCGGCGAGACCGGCGTCGGCTACGTGCTCGGCCGCGACCGCGAGCACGCGCGGCTGATCGCGCTCGTCGACGCGCTGGTGCAGACGGCCACGCATGCCGAGGCGATCGAGCGCCACGTGCTTGCGCCGCTTCGCGCGCGCCTCACGGCCGCGCGCCGCATCGACGCCGAACGGGTCGCGGCCACGAAGGTCGAATTCTTCACGCTGGTGCGCGGCGAGGGGTGACCATGCTGACCGCAGGCTTTGCCGAACCGGTGCTCGCGGCGCAATCGACGTTCCGCGCCGTGCTCGACGCGATGGCGCGGCCCGGCAGCGTGCCGCAGATCAATGCCGCACTGTCGCCGCCCTCCCCGCTGTCGCGCGGCGCTGCCGCGATCGCCTTGACGCTCGCCGACCACGACACGCCGGTCTGGCTCGGCGCCGCGCTCGCCGCGCATGACGACGTAGCGGCATGGCTGCGTTTCCACTGCGGCTGCGAATTCGTCACCGAGCCGGCACGCGCGGCTTTCGCGTTCGCCGGCAAGCCGGCCGACGTGCCGGATTTTGCCGCGTTCAATCTCGGCACAGCCGACTATCCCGACCGTTCCACCACGTTGGTCCTGCAGGTGCGGACACTTGCTGCCGGCGCAGGCCTGACGTTGACCGGCCCGGGCATTCGCGGGCACAGCCGGCTGCTCGCCGAACCGCTGCCGCACGACATGACGGCGCGGCTCGCGCAAAACCACGCGCTCTTTCCCCGCGGCGTCGATCTCTTGCTCGCGACCGACGACGCGGTCGCGGCAATCCCGCGCTCGGTGCGCGTTACGCAGGAGGCCTGAGATGTATGTGGCGGCCAAAGGCGGCGAACGCGCGATCGAGAATGCGCACCGGCTGCTCGCGCACGAGCGGCGCGGCGAACCGGCTGTGGCGGAGATCACGACCGCGCAGATCGAGGCGCAGCTCACGCTCGCGGTCGACCGGGTGATGAACGAGGGCTCGCTCTACGACCGCGAGCTCGCGGCACTCGCCATCAAGCAGGCGCGCGGCGACCTGATCGAGGCAGTCTTCCTGGTGCGCGCCTTCCGCGCCACGCTGCCGCGGCTCGGCGCGAGCGAGCCGGTCGAGACCGCCGCGATGATCATCCGCCGGCGCATCTCGGCCGCGTTCAAGGACCTGCCGGGCGGCCAGGTGCTCGGGCCGACGTTCGATTACACGCACCGCCTGCTCGACACGCAGGCGAACGGCGACGGTGCGCCGGCCGCGGAGCCGGCGCGTGCGACGCCCGACGCGGCGCGCATGCCGCGTGTCACTGACCTCCTCGCCCATGACGATTTGATCGAGCCGTCGCCGCAAGCCGCGCCCGATCAGCCGGTCGGCGACCTCACCCACGATCCGCTGAGCTTCCCGGCCGACCGCGACCTGCGGCTGCAGAACCTCGCGCGCGGCGACGAGGGTCTCATGCTGGCGCTCGGCTATTCGACCCAGCGCGGCTACGGCCGCACCCACCCATTCGCGGGCGAAATCCGCCTCGGCGAGGTGGAGATCGAGTTCACACCGCCGGAGCTCGGCTTTGCGGTGCCGCTCGGCCGGATCACGCTCACCGAATGCCAGATGGTCAACCAGTTCAAGGGCTCGGCCACGACGCCGCCGCGCTTCACCCGCGGCTATGGCCTCGGCTTCGGTCATTGCGAGCGCAAGGCGATGAGCATGGCGCTGGTCGACCGCGCGCTGCGGGCGCGCGAGCTCGGCGAAGACGTGAAGGCGCCGGCGCAGGACGAGGAGTTCGTGCTCTCCCATTCCGACAACGTGCAGGCCACCGGCTTCGTCGAACACCTCAAGCTGCCGCACTACGTCGACTTCCAGGCCGAGCTCGGCCTCGTGCGCCGGCTGCGCGCCGAGTTCGCGGCGGGCGTGCCGGCGCGGCGCGCCGAGGAACCGACCGGCGCGCCCGCGCAGGAGGCCGCCGAATGAACGCCACATCGAGCGTCTCATCGATCGCGCCCACCTACAACTTCGCCTACCTCGACGAACAGACCAAGCGCATGATTCGCCGCGCCATCCTCAAGGCGGTGGCGATCCCGGGCTACCAGGTGCCGTTCGCGAGCCGCGAAATGCCGATGCCCTATGGCTGGGGCACCGGCGGCGTGCAGGTCACGGCCGCGGTGCTCGGGCCGGAGGACGTGCTCAAGGTGATCGACCAGGGCGCCGACGACACCGCCAATGCGGTGTCGATCCGCAAATTCTTCGTGCGCACCGCCGGCGTGCGCACCACCACCAGCACACCCGACGCGACCGTGATCCAGACCCGCCACCGTATTCCCGAGGCGCCGCTCAACGAAAACCAGATCATCGTCTTCCAGGTGCCGATCCCCGAGCCGCTGCGCTTCCTCGAGCCGCGCGAGACCGAGACGCGCCGGATGCACGCGCTCGAGGAATACGGCCTGATGCACGTCAAGCTCTACGAGGACATCGCCCGGCACGGCCACATCGCGACCGCCTACGCCTATCCCGTCAAGGTCGAGGGCCGCTACGTGATGGACCCTTCGCCCACGCCGAAGTTCGACAATCCGAAGATGAACGACTGCCCCGCCCTGCAGCTCTTCGGCGCCGGCCGCGAGAAGCGCATCTATGCGATCCCGCCCTATAGCGAGGTGGTCTCGCTCGACTTCGAGGATCATCCGTTCGAGCGCTACCGCTTCGCCGGCGCCTGCGCGCTGTGCGGCGCGGCCGACAGCTATCTCGACGAGGTGATCATGGACGACTGCGGCGGCCGCATGTTCGTGTGCTCGGACACGGACTATTGCGAGGGGCGCCGCGCCGCGGCGCCCGCCGGCGACGAGACGGAGAAACGCCGTGGTTGACACGCCTGCCGTCGCCATCCGCCCCGCGAACGAAGCGGATCTCGAAGCCGTGCTCGGCCTCTATGCGCAGCCCGGCTACGACGACTGCCGCATGCTGTCGATCGCCGACGCGCGCAAGATGCTGGAGCGGTTCAGGAGCTATCCGGACTACACGCTCTATATCGCCGAGTTCGACGGCTCGATCGTCGGGACTTTCGCGCTCCTCATCATGGATAACTTCGGGCACCTCGGCACGCCCTCGGCGGTCGTCGAAGGCGTCGTCGTCGCGCCGCACATGCAGAGCCTCGGCATCGGCCAGATCATGATGGACTTCGCGCGCGACCGGAGCACCGAGAAGGGCTGCTACAAAGTCGTGCTGTCGTCGAACGTCAAGCGCGAGCGCGCGCACGCCTTCTACGAAAGGCTCGGCTACCAGATCTACGGCTACTCGTTCCGTCTCGATGTCGCGCCGAGGTCGCCATGACGGATGTCGCCGCGGACAAGATCATGACCGGGCACGACGAACCGTTGCTGATCGCCGAGGGGCTCGGCAAGTGGTACGGCCGCCAGCTCGGCTGCCGCGACGTCTCGTTCAGCCTGTACGAGGGTGAGGTGATCGCCGTGGTCGGTGAATCCGGCTCCGGCAAGACGACGCTGCTGCAGCTATTGTGTGGGCAGCTCGAGCCGACCGACGGGCGCGTGCGCTATCGCATGCGCGACGGCGAAACGCGCGACCTCGCGGCGCTCGGCGAGGCGGAGCGCCGGTTCCTGGCGCGCACCGACTGGGGCTTCGTGCACCAGGACGCCACCCTCGGCCTGCGCATGGGCGTCTCGGCCGGAGCCAATGTGGGCGAGCGGCTGATGGCGGTGGGCGCGCGCCACTACGGCCGCATCCGCGACACGGCGGCGAACTGGCTCGACCGCGTCGAGATCGACCGCGGCCGCATCGACGACAGCCCGCGCACCTATTCGGGCGGCATGCGCCAACGCCTGCAGATCGCCCGCAACCTGGTGACCCAGCCGCGGCTCGTGCTGATGGACGAGCCGACCGGCGGCCTCGACGTCTCGGTGCAGGCCCGCCTCCTCGACCTGATGCGCGGCCTCGTCGCCGACCTCAAGCTCTCGGCCGTCATCGTGACGCACGATCTCGCTGTCGCGCGCCTCCTGTCGCACCGCATCATCGTGATGAAAGGCGGGAGCGTGGTCGAGACCGGATTGACCGACCAGGTGCTGGACGATCCGCGCGAGCCGTACACGCAGCTGCTTGTCGCGTCGATTTTGCCGCCGTGATGAGAATGACCCTGCCCCGCACACCGTCGTCATCGTCCGCGGACGCGGACGATCCAGTACGCCGCGGCACACCGATGGGGCATGGCCGAGGTCCCATTCTCCTGTTCGTGAATACCGGATTGCCCGTTTCCGCTTTCGCGGGCAATGACGCCGCAGACGGGGCGAGAATTGCGAGACCCACATGACCGTCGCACTCGAACTCTCCGGGGTCGCAAAGGCCTTCACGATGCACCTGCAGGGTGGCGTGCGGCTGCCGATCATATCGGGCGTGAGCTTCGTGGTGCACCCCGGCGAATGCGCGGTACTGGCGGGGCCGTCCGGCACCGGCAAGTCGTCCGTCCTCAAGATGATCTTCGGCAGCTATCGCTGCGACCACGGGCAGATCTTGGTGCACCGCGGCGGCGAGGCGATCGACGTCGCGGGCGCGGCGCCCCGCCAGATCCTTGCGCTGCGGCGGAGCACGGTCGGTTATGTGAGCCAGTTTCTCCGCGCCGTGCCGCGCGTCGCAACTCTCGACGTGGTTGCCGAGCCGCTCGTTGCCGCCGGCCACCACCGCGAGGCCGCCCGCAAGCAGGCGGCCGACCTGCTGCGCCGCCTCAACATCGCGCCGACGCTCTGGGGCCTGCCGCCGGCGACCTTCTCGGGCGGTGAGCAGCAGCGCGTCAATATCGCACGCGGATTTTTGGCCGACCTCCCGCTGCTCCTGCTCGACGAGCCGACTGCGTCCCTCGATGCCGAGAATTCCGCCGTCGTGGTCGACCTGATCGCCGAGCGCAAACGGCGCGGCACCGCGATCGTCGCGATCGTGCACGATGCGGGCGTCCGTGACCGCATTGCCGATACCATCATCGACATCACGCGCTTCGGCGCGGCCGCGTGAGCGAAGTCATGAAAGCAGACGTCACAAGACTCCGAGCCAAGCCGCAGGGCGCCGACTGCATCCTGGCCAATGCGCGGATCGTGCTCGCCGACCACGTGATCGAGCGTGGCTGGCTCGCGGTCAGCGACGGCGTCATCGCGGAATACGGCGAAGGCCCGCCGCCCGAGGCGGCTGAGGATCTCGACGGGGACCTGCTGCTGCCCGGCCTCGTCGAGCTGCACACCGACCATCTCGAGGCACATTACTCCCCGCGCCCGAAGGTGCATTGGGACCCGGTCGCCGCGGTCGTCTCGTTCGACGGCCAGCTCGCGACCAGCGGCATCACGACGGTGCTCGATTCGCTGCGGGTGTGGAGTGAGCCGGGCATCCGCGAGGCGGACGGCGAGGCCGCGACGCTCGCGCGCGCGATCGGCGAGGCGCGCGACGGCGCGCTGCTGCGGATCGAACACTTCCTGCACCTGCGCTGCGAGATTCCGATGCCGAGCGTGATCCCCGAGGCGACGGCGCTGATCGGTCGCAGCGACGTGCGCCTCGCCTCGCTGATGGACCACACGCCGGGCCAGCGCCAGTTCCGCGACGAGCAGAAGCTGCGCGACTATTACCGCGGCAAGAAGGGCGGTCTGTCCGACGCCGAACTCGACGCGATGTTCGCCAAGCGCATCGCGTATCAGGCCAAGCATTCGGTCCAGAACTACCGCGGCATCGTCGCGCTGGCGCAGGCGCACAACGTGCCGCTGGCGAGCCACGACGACACCACCCTCGACCACGTCGGCGATGCAGTGCGCGACCGCGTCGCCATTGCCGAGTTTCCGACCACCATCGAGGCCGCACAGGCGCTGCATGCCGCCGGCATCCGCGTGCTCATGGGCGCGCCCAACCTGGTGCGCGGCGGCTCGCATGCCGGCAATGTCGCGACGGCGGACCTCGCCCGCGCCGGCGTGCTCGACGTCATGTCGTCCGACTACATGCCGGCCAGCCTGCTGATGGCGGCGCTGCTGCTGCCGAAGGTCGTGCCCGCGATCGATCTGCCGGCCGCCATCCGCACGGTGACGAAGACGCCCGCCGACGCCGTGGACCTCGACGATCGCGGCGAGATCGCGCCCGGCAAGCGCGGCGATTTGATCCGCGTGCATCTTGCGGGCGACGTGCCGGCGGTGCGCGCGACCTGGCAGCGCGGGCGCCGCGTCGCATGAGCACCCTGTCGGGCGGCGATCGGATCGAGGCGCCGGCAACGCGCATCGGGCCGGGCCGGCTGATCCTGGTGGTCGGCCCGAGCGGCGCCGGCAAGGACACGCTGATCGCCGGCGCGCGATCCGCATATGCCGGCGATGACGCCATCGTCTTTCCGCGCCGCGTGATCACGCGCGCCGCGACCGCATCCGAGGCACACGACACGGTATCGGACGAGGCCTTCCGCCAGACCGCGGCGGCCGGCGGCTTCGCGCTGTGGTGGGTGGCGCACGGGCTCTGCTACGGCATCCCGGCCGCGATCGACGCCGACATCCGCGCGGGCAGGACGATCGTGTGCAACGTGTCGCGTACCATCGCGGCGCCGGCACGGGCGCGCTATGCCGCGGTCGCGGTCGTGCACGTAAGGGCGCCGCCAGAAATTCTCCAGGCGCGTCTTGCGGCGCGCGAGCGCGCGAGCGACGGCAATCTGGCCGACCGCATGGCGCGCTCGCCGGTGGCGGAGGGCGGTCTCGATCTCGACGTCGTGATCGAGAACGTGGGAACACCGGAGATCGGCATCCGGCGGCTCGTGGAACTCATCCGCGGCGATTGACAGCCATCCCCGTCATGCCCGCGCTTGTCGCGGGCATCCACGTCGTGCTGGCTCATTGGTGCAATGAAGAGAGGCGTGGATGGCCGGGACATAGGCGAGCGAAGCGACGCCGTTCTTCGAACGGCTATGCCCGGCCATGACGAACCGATTCGTTACCGTGTGCCCGTGCGCAGCACCGGCTGCTCGCTCGAGCGCGCCAACAGCCGGCCGAGGTGGTCCGCGATCGCGCCCATGCCGCGGCGGCCGTCCTTGGCCTCGGCATCGGGATTGTAATTGGTGTTGGTATTGACGTCGTAGGTGAAGGCGCGGCCGCGCTCGTCGACGATGAACTCCACGCCCGCGATGCCGATGTCGTTGGCGGCGAGAAACGCCTGCCAGCGCGCGATGAGTGGGTTGTCGAACTTGGGCAGGATGCGGAATTTATCGCTCGGCGCGACCGCCGGGCAGACGCCGGCCAAAGCCGTCGCATCCACCTGACAGGCATCGGCGGGGCAGAGCTCAAACCCTTGCGAGGTGTCGACACGCACCGCATAGAGGAAGCGACCGCCGACGAACTCGACACGGGTGATGAACGGCTCGGGCGCCTTGATGTAGCGCTGGACCAGCGTAATGCCGTCGATCGGCTCTTCGAAGGCCTGACCGCCGAGATGCTCGTCGAGCGCCTCGGCCGACAGGAAAAGCCGGACACCGAGGCCCTTGCCGGCGCGGTTGTGCTTCAGGATCAGCGGGAAGCCGAGCCGCTTCGCCGCCTCCGCGATGTTGCCGCGACCGACCGCCGCGAGCGTCGGCGGCGTCGTGATATCGAAGGCGGCGAGCGCCTCGTACTGGGCCACCTTCGAAATCTCCAACGCGAGCGCGCGCTCGCCGTTGACGACGGTGCGGCCGTGACGCTTGAGCCAGGCGAGCACGGCGCCGGTGAGTTCGGGGGCATAACGGTGGTCTCGCGTGTGCGAGGACGCACTCATGCGATTGTAGAACACACCCTGCGGCGGAGCCGCGCGCAGGTCGAGCAGCCCCTGGTCGAGGTACCACTCGGCGTACGGAATCTTGCGCGCGTCGAATTCACGCCGCAGCGGCTCGACCCACGCGTCGTTCTCGTGGATGACGTAGACGCGCGGGACATCATCGGTGCGAGTCAGGCTGGCACGCATTACCCGTCTCCTCGACGCACTTTTCTCGCAATCGGCCTACAGAAATAAGGGTCGGTAACTCGAGCCGCCATCGTTTCGTGCGCGAATGCTTAAGATAAGAGGCGAATTGCCCAATACGTGCAGAGTACGTTTGAAAAATTCTCCCACGAGCGGGCACAGTGAAACGGATATCCACCGCACCTCTCCGTCATGGCCGGGCTTGTCCCGGCCATCCACGTCTTTCTTGCCGGATCCTAAAGACGTGGATGCCCGGGACGAGCCCGGGCATGAGGTGGTGATTCAGGGCGAGCCCGCCCTATTCCAGTTACTTGCTCGGCGGGAAGTCGCGCGAGAACACCGGCTGCTGAACGAACTTCTTGGGGTCGTAAGTCCAGAACTGGCTGACCTGCGGATAGGTCTTGATGATGGTGTTGACGAGCTTGCCGTTCACCCGCGCGACCTTGCGGATGTGGATGTCGAGGATCGGCGTGCCGTACTCGTCGAGCCGCACCGGGCCGATCGGGCCGTGGGTAAGGCGCACGTCGTGCATGGCCTTGAGGAACGCCGCCGCGTCGTCGGTCTTGCCGCCCGTGGTCTTGAGCGCCTCCTCGATGATGAGCAGCGCCGTGTATGGACCGGCCGTGTAGAAGCCCGGATCGTGCTTGTAGTCGGCGTTGATGGCGGCGACGAATTTCTTGTTGTCCGCCGTGTCGAGCCCGGCCGCGTACCAGCCCGCCGTGACCACGCCGACCGCCTCCTCGCCCATCGCCTTGAGGATGCCCTCGTCGGTGCTGGTGGTGTTGCCGAGCACCGCGATCTTCTGCTTGAGCCCCGCATCCTGGAACTGGCGCAAAAAGCGTAGCGGATTGCTGCCCGCGAAGCCCATGTAGATCGCGTCGACGTCGTGCTGGATCTGCGCGAGATACGGCTCGTAGTCGGGCGCGTTGAGCGCCGGCCACAGCTTCTGCACGATCTTGCCGCCGGCCGCCTCGAAGGCGAGTTGGAAGCCGCCGGCGCCCTCGTAGCCGTAGGTGAAGTCCTCGGCGACGATTGCGACGCGCTTGTAGTTGAGCGTCTTCGCGGCGTAATCGCCGAGCGCATAGGTCACCTGCGGCGCGGTCCCGAAAGCATGCAGCACATACGGATTGACCGCGTGCGCCTTGAGGTCGACGGTCGCGGCCGAGGTCGTGGTGATGAGCGGCACCTTGGTGTCGCGGATGTAGCCGTCGATCGCCAGCGCCTCGTTGGTCGCGAGCGGGCCGATGGTGACCGCGACCTTGTCGCGCTCGACCAGCTCCTGCGTGCGCGTCTTGGCGGTCGCCGGATTGCCGGCGGTGTCCTTGGTGACGAGCTCGACCTTGCGGCCCGCGACCATGTTGTTGCGCTCCTTGAGGAAGAGCGCCGCGCCCTCGATCTGCTGCGCCCCGCCGGCCGCGAGCGGGCCGGTCTTCACGGTGAGAAAGCCGATGCGCAGCGGCGCCGCCGATTGCGCCAGCACGCGCGGCGCCGAAAGCACGCCCGCCGCGGCTGCGCCGGCAAGCAGCTTGCGGCGCGACATAATGAATTTGCTGGTGTGACCGGGCATCTTTATCCCCTGAAAGTGTTGCAGATTTCGGCCGGATAATGGGTGAAAGGAGGCGCCGCCACAAGGCGGTCGGCGGGCACGCAATGCCGCACGCGCGAGGGCTGACTTTACAGTTCTCCATCCGGTAAAGGCGATCCGAACAAGCCTTTCTATGGCATGATAAAGAGATATTGTCCTTGCATGACGAAGCTTCTCGAACGGGCACTAGAGGCAGTACGCCGCCCGCCGCCCGAGGCACAAAACGATATCGCGCGCGCTATGCTGGTGCTGGCACGCGATGAAGGCGGGCCCGAAGCCGTCGATCCCGCTCATTTGCCTGACGTGCTTGAAAGCCTCGCGCAGGCAAAACGCCGTCAATTCGCAACCGACGCCGAGGTCGAGGCCGCGTTCGCCGCTTCGATCAATGAAGCTCCGCTTCACGCCGCGAGCAGTCGGGAACATCGCCGCCATTGCCGAATATATCCGCGAATACGACCCGGCTGCTTCGCAAAGGGTGCGCGCGGCGATCTACGAAAGTCTGCAAGATCTGAATCTATTTCCTCATGTGGGCCGCCTTCAGCAGCCGAGGGTGTTCGGAAATTCGTGACCCGCAAATATTCGTATCTGGTCTATTACACGGTGAATGAAGGCGCCGAGGAAGTCATTATCCTCAACATCAAGCATCCGGCGCAGCGGCGCGAACACGAGGATGCATAATCGGTTCAGGGCCGCCGGACGTGGCGCTCAATACCTCTTCAGCGCCCCCGCGATCATCACGGCTCCGCCAATAATCACCACGGCGTCCAGCATCGCCGCGTGAACATGGATCGGCATGCGCTTGACCAGCGCGCGCGCCAAGAACGCCCCCGGCAACGCGACGATGCCGATCAGCAGCGCGACCGCGATCACCTGGGCGGTGACCACGCCGGCGAACGCGAACACGCCGAATTTGATGAAGCCGAGCGCGACCGAGACGACCGCGTCGGTCGCGATCACGGCGGCGCCGTCGAGGCCGGCGCCCATCAGCATCGCGAGCAGGATCACGCCGGCGCCGCTGGTGCCACCCATCAGCAGTCCCCAGGCGAGCGAGGCGCCGGCAAGGCGCCGATCGTCGAGACGGAATCCGCGGGCGCGCAAAAACCGGCGCAGCGGCACCGACAGCATGAGCATCGAGCCGATCAGGATCAGCACGCCGACGCTGGTCAGGCGGGTGTAGCCCCAGGCGCCGATCATGCAGGTCGGCAGGGCGGCGACCAGCACGATGGCGGCGCGCCGCCAGTCGATCGACGGGCGGAAGGCGGTCGCGCGGCTCGCGTTGGTCATGAGCGCCGAGATGGTCGTGATCGGCACCAGGGGCGCTGCGCCGACGATCGGCACCAGCACGAGCGGCATCAGCGCGCCGGTGCCGTAGCCCGCGACCCCGCCGATCAGCGAGGTGAGCACCGCCATGGCGGCGATGAGGAGGAGCTGGAGGCCTGAAATGCCGGCGAACGCCGCAAGCACCGCCGACGCGGTCACGGGTTCTCTCCGGGCACCGCTGCGGCTGCTGCGTCGGCGAGCGTCGCCAGCACCGCCTGGTCGGCCGGAAAGCCGGCCGCGATCCAAGCCTCCTTGGCGGCGGCGAGCGCGGCGCCCATCCGCGGGCCCTTCTCGACGCCGCGCTTGGCGAAATCCTTCGCATGAAGCGGAAAACTCGGCGCGATCCAACGCGTCGGCAAGGTGGCAAGATTCCTCCACGCCTCGTCGGCGACGCCGGCCGGCGAGCGCGCCCAGGCGATCAGCACGCGATCAAGGTAGCGATCGGGTCCGAGGCGATAGATCGCCTCGCGCGCCGCCGTCTCTCCGCGCGCCGGCGTGATCTGCGACCAGCCCTCGCCGATCGCGATCAGCCGCTTGTGCTCCGAGCTGGTGAGCCGCAGACGCTGCCACAGGCGCTCGGCGTCCTCGACGACCGAGACCGCAAGCGCGCCGAGCCGCCGCACCGGGTCGCCATCGACGCCGATCTCGGCCTCGGCCTTGCAGATGTTCTCGAAGCTCGCAAGCAGCGGCACGCCGCCGAGCACCGTCTCGAGCAGGCCGGCCTCGGTCATCACCGCAAGCGTCGGCGTCGCGTGCGCGGCGCGCAGGAGTTTCATCAGCTCCATGCGGATGCGCTCGCGCGACAGATGGCTCAACCCGTCGCGCGCCGCGACACAGGCCTTGAGACCGTCCGCGTCGGGCGGACCCGCCCCATAGGTCGCGTGGAAACGGAAGAAGCGCAGAATGCGCAGGTAGTCCTCGGCAATTCGCTTCGCGGGATCGCCGATGAAGCGCACGCGGCGCGCCTCGATGTCGGCAAGGCCGTCGACATAGTCGAAGACCTCGCCCGCGCGATCGACGGACAGCGCATTGATGGTGAAGTCGCGCCGCGCGGCGTCGACCTTCCAGTCGCGGCCGAACGCAACCTTGGCCTTGCGGCCGTAGGTCTCGATGTCGGCGCGCAGCGTCGTGACCTCGAACGGCGTGCCGTCGGCGATCACCGTGACGGTGCCGTGGTCTATGCCGGTCGGCACCGCCTTGAATCCGGCGGCACGCGCGCGCTCGATCACGGTGTCGGGCACCGCGGTCGTCGCGATGTCGATCTCGCCGGGCGTCTCGCCGAACATGGCGTTGCGCACGGCGCCGCCGACGACACGCGCCTGCTCGCCCGCGTGGTCGAGCACGGCGAGTACGTGCGCGAGCGCGCCTGCCGAGAGCCAGGCGGGATCCGGCAAACTGCGATTCACTTCCTTACCCCTGGAACGACCCGGCCGTTCTCGAGATGCGCCGGAATATAGTCTGAATGCGCCGGCGCGCCGCTGAGCTGCGCGACCGCCGCAAAGCCGATGGCGGTCAACACGACCGCCACGACGACGAGCACCGCCAGCACCCCCGCCGACCATTCGGCGGGGTGCACGATGCCTTTGCGCACCACCCACAGGAACAACGCGTAGGCGATGAACGGCGAGACAAAGAGCGCCAGCTCGAACGACAGCAGGCGGATCACGTCGGGACCTCCATTCCGCCCGCGGCGGGGGCCAGCCGCGACGCAGATCGGAACCGGAATCGCAAAAGGCCGGTACTCATACATCAGGTACCGTAAACCCGCTCATATAAATTACGCAGGATGCCGGCGGTGACGCCCCAGATGTACCTCTCCTGGTACGGCATGGCGTAGTACTGTCGCTGGATCCCCTTCCAGTCGCGCGCGTGACGCTGGTGGTTCTCCGGCCGCATGAGGAAATCGAGCGGCACCTCGAAGGCGTCGGCGACTTCCGACGGATTGACGGTGAGTTGGTAGGTCGGCTTGACGCGCGCCACCACCGGCAGGATGCGGAAGCCGGAAAACGTGAAATAGAGATCGAGATAGCCGAGCGGCTCGATCAATGCGGCGTCGAGGCCGATTTCCTCGTGCGCCTCGCGCAGCGCCGCGGCGAGCGGACTTGCATCCGTCTTGTCGATCTTGCCGCCCGGAAACGCGATCTGGCCGGCGTGGCTCGAGAGGTCCGAGGTGCGCATCGTGAGGATGATGCCCGGCTCCGCGCGGTCGACCACCGGGATGAGCACGGCAGCCGGCCGCGTCGCCGCCACACCGGCGCGCTCCCACATGGTGGGGTCGAGATCGAGGTCGCCGCGCGTCACCGGCGCGTTCGGATCGGTAAGGCCGGGCGGCACGTCGAGCGTGAGACGCGCACGGGCGTCGGCGAAGAACGCGTGCGTGATAACCGGCGCGGCGCTCGCATCGATCTGCTGATCCGTCATCGCATTCCCGCTATGCTCTCGGCCGGCGCCATCGCGAAGAAGGCCGAGCCCGAAGCAACCCCGAACATGAGCCGCCCCTCGACCTCGCGCTCCTCGCCGAGTTCGACGAGATCATAGAACAGCGCGCGCGTCACTTTGGCCCACAAGTCGCGGCGCACGTGCAGAAACGGCTTGAGCCCGCCAGTCGCGGGCTCCGGCTCGAAACGCAGCGCATTGTCGGGGCCGGCCGTGACCCAGTCGTCGACGTTGGTGCGAAAGCGCAAAATGCGACTCGCCGGCGGACCTGCGCCTTCCCGTGCGTCAGCCTCCTCGACCGCAAGCTCGACAGCGAGGAACGGCGCCTCGTCGACCGTGATGCCGCATTTTTCCACAGGCGTGACGAGGAAATAGTGGTCGCCCTCGCGCTTGAGAACCGAGGCGAACAGCCTCACCAGGGGGGCCCGGCCGATTGGGGTTTTCTGGTAGAACCAGGTACCATCAGCCGCGATCCGCATGTCGATGTCGCCGCAATAAGGCGGATCCCACAAATGCACCGGCGGCGGGCCGCGGGTGCCGGGCTGCGCGAGCGCGCCAGCGATCCCTTCCAGCCGGGCCGTCCGCCCTTCCTTCGCCATTGTTGGCCTCAAAGTTGCGTATCTGACGTCCGCTCGCGCGATCGTGAGGGTGCTGGTCCGGCCCGCATGGCGCGAAAATAGCGTAAGCTTGGCGCGGATGCAGATGACCCATGGCGATGGGATGGGGCGGAAGGCCCGACGTGGGGCCCGGTTGTGATAGGTCGCAGCCGGCACATGATGCGTTATGTGTATGAAACGTGACAGGAATTCAACGAGGAGCAGGTGATGGTCGCGACCGGCAGCGAAAGCCCCGAAAAGCTCGAGGACATGATCGTGCGCGCGGCCGAATCGACCGCCGTGCACGTCCAGGCCGCCCGCGCCGCGATCGGCGCGGTGATCTTCGGCCAGGACAAGGTGGTCGAGCAGACGCTGGTCACGGTGCTGTCGGGCGGTCACGGCCTTTTGGTCGGGGTGCCCGGCCTCGCCAAGACCAAGCTCGTCGACACCATGGGCACCGTGCTCGGCCTGGAGGCGCGGCGCGTGCAGTTCACGCCCGACCTGATGCCGCCGGACATCCTCGGCACCGAGGTGCTGGAGGAGAACCCGGGCGGCAAGCGCAGCTTCCGCTTCATCTCCGGGCCGATCTTCGGACAGCTCCTGATGGCCGACGAAATCAATCGCGCGAGCCCGCGCACGCAGTCGGCACTGCTGCAGGCGATGCAGGAGCAGCACGTCACCGTCGCGGGCGCGCGCCATAACCTGCCGAAGCCGTTCCATGTGCTCGCGACGCAAAACCCGATCGAGCAGGAAGGCACCTACCCGCTTCCCGAGGCGCAGCTCGACCGCTTTCTGATGGAGATCGACGTCGACTATCCGGACCGCGACGCCGAACGGCGCATCCTGTTCGACACCACTGGCGCGGAAGAGACCAAGCCGAAGGCCGCGATGACCGCCGACGAACTGATGGCGGCGCAGCGCCTCGTGCGCCGCCTGCCGGTCGGCGAGTCGGTCGTCAACGCGATCCTCGCGCTGGTGCGCTCGGCGCGTCCCGGCCCGGAAGCGGGCGACCTCGGCAAGCTGATCGCCTGGGGCCCCTCGCCGCGCGCGAGCCAGTCGTTGATGCTCGCGGTGCGCGCCCGCGCGCTGATCGAAGGCCGCTACGCGCCGTCGGTCGACGACGTGGTGGCGCTCGCCGAGCCGGTGCTGAAGCATCGCATGGCGCTGACCTTCGCGGCGCGCGCCGACGGCGAGACCATCCCGGCGGTGATCGGCCGGCTCAAG
>DASXCK010000008.1:0-11180 GCA_036491235.1 Xanthobacteraceae bacterium
CGGCGGCCGCATCACCATCGACGGCCAGGACATCCGCGACGTCAGCCAGGCGTCGCTGCGCCAGGCCATCGGCATGGTCCCGCAGGACACCGTGCTGTTCAACGACACGGTGCGCTATAACATCCGGTACGGCCGCTGGGACGCGAGCGACGCGGAGATCGAGGAGGCGGCGCGGCTCGCCCAGATCGATGGCTTCATCCGCCTGATGCCGAAGGGCTACGACACCGAGGTCGGCGAGCGCGGCCTTAAGCTCTCGGGCGGCGAGAAGCAGCGCGTCGCGATCGCGCGCACCATTCTCAAGGGGCCGCCCATCCTTCTGCTCGATGAGGCGACCTCGGCGCTCGACAGCCACACCGAGCGCGAGATCCAGGATGCGCTCGACCGGGTGTCGCACAATCGCACCACGCTCGTCATCGCGCACCGCCTGTCCACCATCGTGGGTGCCGACGAGATCATCGTGCTCGAGCAGGGCACGATCGTCGAGCGCGGGACGCATCAGGCGCTGCTTGCCGGCGGCGGCCTCTACGCCAGCATGTGGAATCGCCAGCGCGAAGCCGAGCAGGCGCGCGCGGCGCTCGCGCGCTTCGAGGGAGACGAGGCCGCGCCCAACCGCAATCCGCCGCCGGTCATCGACGTCGTCCCGGCGCGCGCCGATGCGGCCGAGTAAGGACCGGGCGATGTCTTTCCGCCGTGCCCCCAAGCGTCGGCCCTTTACCCCGAGGTACTCGCACGACATCGTCGTGCGGGTCGCGAAGAGACACCGTGCCGCGTTTTGCACCATTTGTCGTATCGCCTCGGCTGATCATCCCTCGAGGGCCGCGCAAACGCGCGAGCGCCTCAGGATGACGGGTTGAGATGTGAGATCGGGAGCCCATGTCCGTCGTCAAATCCATCCGCTCGCAGTTCGCACCGATCCATCCCGAGGGCTTCCCGTTCATCGGCGGACTTGCGCTTGCCAGCCTGTTCCTCTTCTGGCTGTGGTCGCCGCTGGGTTGGATCGGGACGGTGCTGACCGTCTGGTGCGCTTACTTCTTCCGCGATCCGGCGCGCGTGACGCCGGTGCGCGAGGGCATCGTGGTGTCGCCGGCCGATGGACGGGTGAGCCGCATCGTCGACGCGGTGCCGCCGGCGGAGCTCGGCCTCGGCGCCAAGCCGCTTACGCGCGTCTCGATCTTCATGAGCGTGTTCAACTGCCACGTGAATCGTAGCCCGGTCAGCGGACGCATCGAGCGGATTGCGTACCATCCCGGAAAATTCCTCAACGCCGATCTCGACAAGGCGAGCGAGGACAACGAGCGCAACGGTCTCGTCATCACGACTGCGGGCGGCGTGCGCATCGTGGTGGTGCAGATCGCCGGGCTCGTCGCCCGCCGCATCGTCGCGTTCGTGCGCGAGGGCGGCACGATCGGAGCGGGCGAGCGCTTCGGCCTCATCCGCTTCGGTTCACGCCTCGACGTCTATCTGCCGGACGGCGTGCGCCCGATGGTGGCCGAAGGCCAGACCGCGATCGCGGGCGAGACCGTAATCGCAGACCTCCGCGCGCCCGACAGCGGACGGACATTCCGGGTGGGGTGACCAGCCGTGGCGTTGCGCGGCAGAAGCGCCTATATTCACGACCATGCCATCGAACTTCTTCCTGCCTTTCGATCCTGACCGGCCCGATCGGGGCGAGCGCGTGCGCCTGCGGCGGCGGTTCCGCCCGATTCCGGTGCGCACGCTGGTGCCGAACCTGATTACGCTGTTGGCCTTGTGCGCAGGGCTGACCGCGATCCGCTTCTCGGTCGAAGGGAAGCTCGACATCGCGCTCGCCGCGATCGTGCTGGCGGCATTGCTCGACGGTGTCGACGGGCGCGTCGCGCGCCTGCTCATGGGCACCTCACGCTTCGGCGCCGAACTCGACAGCCTAGCGGACTTCGTCAACTTCGGCGTCGCGCCTGGACTGATCCTCTATTTCTGGGGCTTGCATGAGCTGAAATCGGCGGGCTGGATCGCCGCGATGGTGTTTGCGATCTGCGCAGGCCTGCGCCTTGCCCGCTTCAACGTGATGATCGACGACCCCAACCGGCCGGCATGGGCGGGCAATTTCTTCGTCGGCATGCCGGCGCCGGCCGGCGCCATCACGGTGCTGCTGCCGATCTACCTCGAGTTTCTCGGCCTTCCCAAGCTCGCCGTCATGGCGCCAGTGACGCTCATCTACACGCTCGGGATTGCCTTCCTCATGGTGTCGAAGCTGCCGGTGTTCTCCGGCAAGAAGCTCGGCGCGCGCGTTCCACCCGACATGGTGCTGCCGGTCTTCGTCGTGGTGGTGCTGTTCTTCGCGCTGCTGGTGAGCTACCCGTGGGCGGTGCTCACGATCGGCACGGTCGGGTATCTGGCGAGCCTGCCGTTCGGCTGGCTGTCCTATCGCGATCACGCACGGCGCGATGCCGAAGCAGCGGCCGCGACCGCCGCCGCGAGCCCGTCGCCTGCCGGTGTCGCCCTTGAGCCGCCGCCGTCCGTATCCGAACGGGACGACGACGAGCGGCCCTCCCGCCTCAACTGATCCGAAACCGGAAATCAACGATGCCGCGCGCCACCAATGTCCTGCGAGCGGGCGAGCCGCGGCCCACCGGTGCCGCTGACGCGCTCATCCTCGGTTTCGACCAACGCCAGACCAAGCAAGGTTTCTTCTTCACCGGCAAAGGCACCTGCGTCGAGTTCGATTTCGCCGAGCCGCCGGCGCTCGCCACCGACGATACGCTGGTGCTCGATGACGGCAGCCTGATCGACATCGTGGCGGATGCGGAATCGCTGATCGAGGCACGCGTTGCTGATCCGGCGGCGCTCGCTCGCATCGCGTGGCAGCTCGGTAACCGGCACGTGCCCGCGCAGATCTTCGCCAACCGGCTGCGCTTGCGCCCGAATGCTGAGATCGAGGCGCTGCTCGCCGGCGCCGCCGCGAAGCTGACGCCGCTCACCGCGCCGTTCGAGCCGGATGGCGCGCGCGCGAATGGGGACCATGCGCATCATCACCATGCCCACGCGCACGGTCATCATCATGATCATGAGCACGAACATGTGCACGATCATGCGCACCACAGCCACGAGCACGGCAAGCCGTAACCGAGCCAGGTGGCGCGGCCACGTTGACCCAGGCACGTTCGCAAATCGTGGAAATGTCGGCGGATCAGGCTGCGCCGTCGGCGCGACGCGTCACTGCTTGGCCAGCGCGTCGAAGGCTTGGCCGAACCCCTTGAACGACAGCGGGATCGTCATGACACCCTCGGCCGCATTCTTGTAGAGCATCTTGCCCGGTTGCGTTTCCGAGCGGAAGCGCTTCATCTCTTCTTCCTTGAGCGCCGTTTCGGCGAAGCAACCGGCGGGGATGCAACGCGTGAACGGAATGTTCAGGCCGCGATCCTTGGCGTCGCCCTCGATCTTGACACCGCCGGCGAGCGAGACGTTGACGGGAAGCTGGACGATCAGCTTGGCTTCCTGGCCCTTGACCGGCAGCGGGATCGCGACGAGCGATATCGGATTCGCTTGCCCTTGCATGTGCGCGAGCTGCTGCATCTCGCAGTTTTTCTGCGTCTGGCCCTCGGCGATTTCGCACTGCACGATCCAGTCGCCGTACGTCGCGGAGGTACGCTGCGGCCCCTGCGCGGGCGGAGCCGCTGGCGGCTGCGGCCGTTGCGCCGGGGCCGGCCGCGGGGCAGGGCGCGGCGCCGGTTGCTGTGCTGTGGCCGGGATCGCGGTCAGCAATAGGCCCGTGAGCAGCGTCCCCGCGGTGGCTGTCCATTTCGTCATGGGATCGTTTCACCCGTGCTGTGCGCGGCGGGTTTACCACGCCCTGACGCGGCGCAGAAGTCGGCTCGTCGCCAGGCGGTTAACGCACCAGATCGCAGCAAAAAGACAGCGATTATCGGCGCCGGCCGCGCGGCGGCAATCGCGCGCGGCCGCCATTGCGTCACCACGTCTTCCGCACCATGCCGGTGCCGCCGTAGATCGACGAGTTGGACGAGAAATCGCCGTCGAACTTGACCTGGAACGACCAGCCGTTGAGCAGGTCGTACTTCGTGCCCGCGGTGACGAGCGCGCTGTCGGCGTTGGGCGCCGCGCCGTTGACGACGAAATTCGAGCCCGGCAGCGTCTGGAAGATCGCGCTGACGTTAGGCGTGTCGCCGAAATCGTGCGCCCAGGCTGCGCGGCCGTAAAAGGTCCACAAGTGGCCGTGGTCGAGGAACGAGCGGTCGATCCAGGAGCCGAGCTCGGTGCGGGTCGTGGTCGCGGTCTGCGCCGCGTAGTTGAGCGCGAACTGGTTCGAGCCCGCGGTCGCGGTCTCGCCGTAGGACGGCAGGAAGATCGATTGCACCTGAACGGCGCCGTAGGGCGTGAGCCGCACAAACGGCATCGCGATGTGGTACCCGCCTTCGATGCGGGCGCCGAGGCCGTTCGCCTGGAAGCGGCCTTGCAGCGTGTCGGTGCCGGCGACCGTCACGGTACGGGTGGTCGTCACGTCGTGGAAGTTGTAGGCGAGGGCGCCCGCGACGTAGGCATCGCCGAAGCGATGGCGCGCGTAGAGCCCGGCCTGGAACATGTCGGAGCGGCCGTTGCCGAGGCCGCCGTCGAGGCCCCAGTTGGTGCCGCCGCCGGCGAGCGCGAACCCGAAGGTGGTGTCGCGCGAGAGCAGATAATCGACGCCGGCCGCAAATGCGGCGTCGCTCGCGCTCGTGCGCTGCGAGCCGACGGCTGCGTTGCCGTCGATGGTGCCGGAGCCGCCATAGGCGGCGCCCCAGACGCGGAACTGCGGTGCGCTGCCGAGCGTCGCGTCGCGCGGGTTGGCTTTGACGAACTGTGCGAAGGCGAGCGTGGCGTCGGGCAGGGCGGGGCGTTGCTCGGCCGCAAACGGGATCGCGGGCGTGAAGGTATCGTCGCGGCCGTCGATATAGGGATTGAGCAGCAAGGACAGGAACTGATCGGCGGCCTGCAGGGCGCCGCGCTGAAAGCCCGCGCCATTCTCGCCCGAAAGCTGGCTCAGCGCGTTGAGCAAAGTCGGTCCCGAAAGGCTCGTGAGGTTCTGGAACTGGGCGGGCGGCGTCGTGCCGCCGAGGATCGCGCCGTTGATGCCGTTGACGACGCTCTGCTGGTTCTGGTTCAGGCCCGTCGGCGTGAACAGCGCAAAGCCGTCGGTGAGATTGAGGAAGGCGTCGAAGCCGTCGGGATAGCTTAGCGACGCGGTGCCCGTGAAGGTGAACGGCGCCGCGAAGCCGACGCCCGCGAAGGTGCCGGTCAGGCCGCCGTTCGACGTGATGATCTGGTAGCTCGTTGCCGTGTAGTGGCCGAGCTGCGGCAGCGCCAGCACGTTGCCGCCGTTGATCACGACATTACCGGGCGCGCCCGTCACGGCTGTTGCCGAACTGCTGCCGGCGCCCGGCCGGATCTGCACCAGGTAGGTGCTGCCCGTATTGAAGGTGAGCGGGCCGTTGTTGATCGTCAGCGTTCCGATCGAGCCACCCGGGAAGAGGACGCCGCCGTTCTCGATCGTCACGTCGCCCACGACCGTGCCGTGGCCCGAGAGCGTGCCGCCGATCACGTCGACCGAGCTGGTCAGTGTCGCGCCGGGATTGCCCGCGTCGCCGACCTGCAGCAAGCCGCCGTTGATCGCGGTGCTGCCTGCCCCGTTGTTGCCGTTGAGTATCACGGTGCCGGAGTTGACGTTGACGGTGCTCACGGACTGGAAGCCGAACGCGGCGTCGTAGATGAAGGTATGCCCGGCGCCGAGCGAGAAGTTGATCGTATCGCCCGCGTTCTGCCCGACGATGTTGCCGTTGACGGCGCCGCCGCGGATGGTGAGCGTGTCGCCGAAGGACGAGAACAGGATGTCGCCGGCAATCATTCCGGCATTCTGGTCGATCTTGATCGCATTTTGGGCGAACGAGACGTCGATCGCGGTGGCAGCACTGATCGTGCCCGAGTTCACGATGTGGCCGTCGAAGCTCGCCGCCTCGACGACAATGCCGGCGCTACGCGCCGAGATGACGCCGGTGTTGGTGATGCCGCCCGAGAACGTACCGACGCAGCCGCAGATGATCATGCCTGCGGCCCCGCCCGTGATGGTGCCGCTGTTGGTGATGCCGCCCGCGAATTGCGACACGAAGTCGATCGAAATGCCGACGCCGTTCGAGGCCAGCGAGATCAGACCCGCATTGGTGATGCCGCCGCCGAAACCGCCGCTGAATCCGACAAAGATCCCGGTGCGTCCGGCGGCGATCGTGCCCGAGTTGGTGATGCCTCCTGTGAAGGTCACGCTCGCCGGCAGGAAACCGGACGACGCGACCACAATGCCGGCGCTGCGCCCCTGGACGACGCCCGCATTGGTGATGCCGCCCGTGAACGTCGCGACACCTTCCACGAAGATGCCGGTGCGGCGCGCCGTGATCGTGCCGGTATTGAGGATGCCGCCATCGAAGCGCGTCGCGCTGACCGCAATGCCGGTGCGCCCCGCCGAGATCAAGCCAGCGTTGGTGATGCCGCCCGTGAAGGTCCCGACGCAGAAGCAGATGTCGATACCGATGCTGCCGGCCGCGATAGTGCCACTGCTGGAGATGCCGCCCGAGAACGTGCCGACGTTGGCCAGCAGGATGCCTGTTGCGCCTGCGCCGATCGTGCCGGTGTTGACGATGCCGCCCGTGAACGTCGGAACGCCGATCCCCGGGCCGCCCACCGCGATGCCGACCCCGCTCGGGGCGGCCACGATCGTGCCGGTGTTGGTGATGCCTCCGGTGAAGACCGTGGTATCGGTCACAACAATTCCGGCGCCGAACGCCGCCGCCGCGATCGTTCCGGTGTTGGTGATGCCTCCCGCGAACGTCGAGACCCCAACCACCTGAATGCCGGCCGCGCTGGTGCCGGACGTGATCGTGCCGGTATTGACGATGCCATTGGTAACGACGGAATCCGTGTCGACCCGGATGCCGGTGCCGCTGACCGAGATCGAGCCGGCGTTGGAGATCTGCCCCGTGACGGTGCTCGCATTGGTGACGAGGATGCCGGTCGGGTTACCCGGGCTGATCACCCCTGTGCCGCTGTTCACGACATTGCCCGCAAACGACGTGCCGCCGACGGTGATGCAGGACAGCGCGCCGACATTGGTGAATGGAAACGGGCCCGTGTAGCACGTGAGCCCCGTCGCGCCGCCGCTCGCCATGAGCAATGCGGCGCACGAACTCGATGCCAGCAGGCCGAGCCTGGGCCCGTGCCTTAGTCGCTGTCCCGCCATTCCCGCCCTAACTACGTGGTCATAAAATGAGCCCCACGTTGCAAATTACCTTCCGGGGGCGGGCCAGGGAAACCGTGGCTGCCGCGGAAAGGGCATTTTGAGGGGGGCTTTCGACGGATTTGTCGCCGATGTTGCCGTAGGGTGACAGGCCTGCAACCGGCGGTGGCTCTCACGTGACGCGGGCCCCATGCCCGGATCGAGGGCATCTTTGCCGCCCGATGGGGCCATGTTATCGACCCGGAGCATGAACCAGATCGCGGGGAGCCCGGTGCAGCAGATCATGCCGCTCGGCGAGGCGCTCGGCCTCGCCGACCGCTACCGTGGCGAGGGACGGCTGATCGAGGCCGAGGGACTGTGCCGCCGCGTGCTGGCGGCGCAGCCGGACCTGCCGGAAGCCGAGCACCTGCTCGGCGTGATCGCACACCAGAACGGCAAGCTTGCCGACGCGATCGAGCACGTGCGCCGCGCGGTGCGGCTTGCGCCGAAGAATGCGCTGTTTCATGCCAATCTGGGCGAGATGCTGCGCCTTTCCGGCCGCCCCAAGCTCGCGGCCGACGAAGCCGGGCGCGCGCTCGAGATCGACCCGACCATGCCGGCGGCGCTGAGCAATCTCGGCGTCGCACTCTACGAGCTCAAGGATTACGAGGAGGCGGCGCGCGCGCAGCGGCGCGCGATCGCCGCCAAGCCCGATTTCTGCGAGGCGCACAGCAATCTCGGCAACGCGCTCCATGCGTTGAAGCGCTTTGACGAGGCGATCCCCGCCTATCGTCGCGCCATCGAGCTCAATCCCGATTACGCCGACGCCTGGGCCAATCTCGGCACCACGCTGCATCATGCCGGCGAGTTCGCGCAAGGCGCCGCCGCTTTGCGCCGCGCCATCGCGCTCGCGCCCGGCCACGCCAACGCGCGTTCGGGCCTCGGCATCCTGCTGCTCATGCGCGGCGATTTCGGCGAGGGCTGGGACGCGTACGAGTGGCGGCTGCGTTCGTCCGAGCGCAAGGGCCCGCGCTTTCCCGAACGGCCGTGGGAAGGCGAAAGCCTCGCGGGGCGGCACATCTATGTGCAGGCCGAGCAGGGCTTCGGCGACTCGCTGCAGTTCGCGCGCTATGCGCCGCTGCTCGCGGCGCGCGCCGGCAAGGTGACGCTGCGGGTGCATCAGCAGCTCGTGACGCTGCTGCGCGAGAGCCTGCCGGGCATCGACGTGCTCGGCGACCGCGGCGATCCGGCGCCGTATCAATGCGACGCGGTGCTGCTGAGTTTGCCCCGCCTGTTCAGGACGCGGCTGGAGACCATTCCGGCAAGCGTGCCGTATCTGCGCGCGCCCGCGGACGCACTCAAACGCTGGGCGCCGCGGATTTCGGCGCTGCCCGGCCTCAAGGTCGGTCTCGTGTGGGCGGGAAATCCCGAGCACGTCAACGACATACGCCGCTCGCAGTCGCTCGGCTCGCTTGCGCCGGTACTCGACGTGCCCGGCGTCTCGTTCGTGAGCCTGCAGGTCGGGCCGCCGCCGACCTCAAGGCGCGCGAGCACAAGGCCCGCAAGATCCTCGACGTATCGGACAAGCTCACGGATTTCGCCGAGAGCGCCGCTGTCGTGTCGATGCTCGATCTCGTCATCACGGTCGATACCTCGGCCTGCCATCTGGTGGGCGGGCTCGGCAAGCCCGTGTGGGTGCCGCTGCCCTGGGTCACGGACTGGCGCTGGCTGTTCGAGCGCGAAGACAATCCCTGGTACCCGACCATGCGGCTCTATCGGCAGAAACGCGGCGGGGAATGGGGTCCGATCATCGCGCGGATCGCGAACGATCTGCGCACAGTCGCGTCGGGCGATACGGCGCCGCTTGCCCCATTTCGCGCCGACGGCGAGGCGCGTGCCGCGCAGGCGGCCGCCATCATCGCGATCGAGGCAAGGCATGCGTCCGCGACGGCGCCAGCGGCCCAACAGCAAGGGCCGCAGGTCGCCCTCGCGCCTGCCGCCACGAACCCAGGCCAGCTCCTGCTGCTCGCCGAGCAGAAGCGCCGGCACGGCTTTCTGGCCGACGCCGACGAACTGGTGCGTCGGGCGATCGCGGCCGAGCCCGGTAATGCGGAGGCCGAGCACATGCTCGGCATCATCGCGCATCAGTCAGGCAAGCTGACCGAGGCGATCGCGCACGTACGCCGCGCGAGCGAGCTTGGGCCCGGCGTCGCGCTCTATTTCGCCAATCTGGGCGAGATGTGTCGGCTCGCCGGGCGCACGGACGAGGCAATCGCAGCCGGGCGCAAGGCGCTCGCGATCGAGCCCAATCACTCGGGCGCGCTCAGCAATGTCGGTATCGCGCTGTTCGAGCAGGAAAAGTTCGAGGAGGCGCTGGAGCATTACGAACGCGCCGTCGCCATCGATCCCGGCTTCGTGCAAGCGCATTCCAACCGCGGCAACGCGCTGCAGCGCCTCAGGCTCTTCGCCGAAGCAGAAGCCTGCTATCGCCGCGCGATCGAGCTCATGCCGGGGTTCACCGACGCCTGGAACAATCTCGGCACCTGCCTGCGCGAGCTCAAGCGCCCGGAGGAGGCCGAGACCGTCTATCGCAAGGCGCTCGAGCTGCGCCCGAACGATCCCGAGACGCTCGACAACCTCGCGCTCGCGCTCAAGGACCTCGAGCGGCTCGATGCGGCCGACGAGACCTTGCGCGCCGCGCTCGCGATCGAGCCGCGCAGCGACAAGATCCATCTGCATCACGGCACCGTATTGCTCGACCTGCACCGGACCGAGGACGCGGCGGCTGCGACCGAACGCGCGCTTGCGCTCAATCCGACCAATCACGATGCCATCAACCTGATGGGCCGCGTTGCCTTCGAGCGTGGCCAGCTCGAGGATGCGCTCGCGCACTATCGGCGCTCGCTGTCCCTCAAGCCCGACCTCGCCGACGCCTACAACAACATGGGCAATGTGCTGAAAGAGCTGGGCAGCCTCGCGGAGGCCGAGAAGGCCTATCTGACGGCGCTCGAAATCGATCCCAAGGTCTCGGGCGTCTACGTCAATCTCGCCGACTCCAAGAAATTCGTGCCCGGCGACCGGCACCTTGCCGCCATGGAGGCGCTGGCGGCACAACCCGACGGGCTGTCGAAGACCGACCGCCTGCAGCTCGATTTCGCTTTGGCCAAGGCATACGCGGACCTCAAGGACCACGGCCGCTCGTTCGGGCATCTGCTGCGTGGCGCCGCCGCCAAGCGCGCGACCATCAAGTATGACGAGACCGAGGCCCTCGGGCTGTTCGAGCGCGTCGCGCGGGTGTTCACGCGCGAGCTGATCGCCGCGAAGGCCGGTAGCGGCGATCCGACCGGCATGCCGATCTTCGTCATCGGCATGCCGCGCTCCGGCACCACCCTGGTCGAGCAGATCCTTGCGAGCCATCCGATCGTCCACGGCGCGGGCGAGTTGCAGACGTTCAACGACGTCGTGCTCGAGGTGCGTGGTCCCAACGGCCAGCCGCTTCCTTATCCGGACTTCGTGCCGACGCTCGACGCTGCCGCCCTGAAGGCGATCGGCCAGCGCTACGTGACGCTGGTGCGCAGCCAGATCGGAAAGAAGGGCGAGGGCCGCGACCGCATCACCGACAAGATGCCGTCGAACTACTATTTCGCCGCGCTGATCCACCTCGCGCTGCCGAATGCCAAGATCATTCACACGATCCGAGATCCGGTCGACACCTGCGTCTCGTGCTTCTCCAAGCTGTTCAGCGCCGAGCAGAACCATACCTACGATCTCGCTGAGCTCGGCCGCTACTATCGACGCTACGAGAAGCTGATGGCGCACTGGCGCCGCGTGCTGCCGGAAGGCCGCATGCTCGACGTGCGCTACGAGGACGTGGTCGCCGACCTCGAAGGGCAGGCGCGCCGCATCATCGCGTATTGCGGCCTGCCGTGGGACGACCGCTGCCTGT
>DASXCK010000009.1:0-5892 GCA_036491235.1 Xanthobacteraceae bacterium
CAGCACCGGATCGAGCCCGAAGCGCGCGTTGAGGATGTAGGCGACATAGGACCCGACGATGATGAAGCCCGGATGCGCGATGTTGACGATGTCGAGAATGCCGAACGACATCGAGATGCCCACCGTCACGGCGGCATAGAAACCGCCGAGCAGCACTCCCGCGACCAGCGCGTTCAACAGAAGACTGGCTGAAACGTCCATCCGCGCCTCGAACGGGATCGAAAGCGTAAGCACGACCTTTCCGAAGACCCGTACCGGCTTCGGATCATGCTCTATTCACACACCAAGACGAAGCTACCCTCAAGCGCGGTACCGATGCCGCCGACGCGGCGAACGGCCGCGCAACGGCGCATGACGTGGGCTGCGCGGGCCGGTACGCGGCCGGTCCTTGGCGGACAGTGTGCAGGAAGGTCAAGGGCTTGGCTAGCCTGCGCCGGCGCGCTGTGGCCGTTTTCGCAATGTCGAACGGCCCGGTGCGGGCGTGCCGCGTCGGGCCGTTGATGGGAGCCCGGTGGCGCCGGGTCAGGCGGCCGCGGCGCGCACCGCTTGCGGGACGGCGAGCGGCTTGTTGGCGCTGGCGAGGAATTCCACCGTCATGAACACCAGCTCCTTGTCGCCGATGTTCTCGAGGTCGTGCACCTTGTACTCGCCGGTGCCGTAGGTCTCGTGCCGGGTCTCGCCCGGCTGGTAGCTGTACTCGACGGTCGAGCCGTCCATCAGGTGCTGCCGGCCCCGGCCGCCCGACACCGAGGTCCAGAAATAGTCGAGCACGTGGCGATGGAATCCGAAGCGCTGGCCGGGCTTGAGACGGATGGTCCAAACCCGTACGCGATCACTTTCCGACACGAGCTCGCTGCCGACGCAGCCATTGTGGCTCTGCGCCTCGCGCTCGAATTCCTGCTGCAGCGCCGGTGACCAGGCGCTCTTGTCGCTATGCGCCGTCTGCTTGTCGGTCATGGACATCGCCATGGCATTCCTCCAGTCATGTCTGCCCTAATATAGTCGTTCGCGGCGGGACAGGGAACATGGCACGGCGGAATGGACGGCGCGCGCTGATCGTCGGCGGCTCGATGAGCGGGCTGCTCGCCGGCCTGATGCTACGCGAGCGTGGTTGGGACGTGGAGATCATCGAGCGGGTCGAGAGCGAGCTCGCCGGGCGCGGCGCCGGCATCGTCGCCCAGCCCGAGCTGATCGAGATTCTGCGGGCGCTCCGGCTCGACACCCGCGACCTCGGCGTCGAGATCCAAACCCGGCAGCTCATCGGTTCCGACGGCCGCGTGGCAGGCCGCCTCGACTGTCCGCAGACCCTGACCGCCTGGGAACGCGTCTACCGTGTGTTGCGCGACGGGTACGCGCCCGGCCACTACCGTCGCGGCATCGGTCTGCGCTCCTTCACGCAGAGCGAGCACTCGGTCGTGGCCCAGCTGAGTGACGGCGGCACCGCGGAGGCCGACCTGATGATCGGCGCCGACGGCCTGCGCTCGACCGTGCGCCAAGCCTGCCTGCCCGATCTCGCGCCGCTTTACGCCGGCTATGTGGCATGGCGCTCGCTCCTCGGCGAGGACGCGATCCCGCCCGAGCTCTTCGACTACATGACGTTCTGCCTGCCGCCAGGCGAGCAGTTCCTCGGCTACGCGGTCGCGGGCCCCGACAATGACCTGCGGCCCGGCCATCGCCGCTATAACGTGGTGTGGTACCGGCCCGCAGAGGAGGCGACCGAGCTCAAGCGTCTCCTCACCGACGAGAGCGGCATGCTGCATGCGATCTCGATTCCGCCGCCGCTGATCCGCCGCGCCGCCATTGCGGACATGCGCGCGGCGGCCGAGCGGCTGCTCGGCCCGCAGCTGCGCGCGATCGTTGACCTGATGACCGAGCCGATCCTGCAGCCGATCTACGATCTCGAAAGCCCGCACATGGCGTTCGGCCGCGTCGCAGTCATCGGCGACGCCGCCTTCGTCGCCCGGCCGCACGTGGCGGCCGGTGTGTCGAAGGCTGCCAAGGATGCGGCCGTGCTGGCCGAAGCGCTCGATGCCACGGACGATGTCGCGGCGGCGCTGCGTCAATTCGAGGCGAAGCGCCTGCCGGTCAACACCCGCATCATCGAGCGGGCGCGCCATCTCGGCGCCTACCTTCAGGCGACGCAGACCGCCGAGGAGCGCACGCGCTCGCAGCAGCACGGCATCCCGGAGGCCGTCATGGCCGAGACCGCCGTGCTGGATTTTTTGTATGCGTAATCTGCTGCATCGTCATGGCCGGGCTTGTCCCGGCCATCCACGTCTTTGCGCCACGGGAGGAAGGCGTTGATGCCCGCGACAAGCGCGGGCATGACGAAAATCAAATCAAAGCCCGATCAGCTTCTTCGCATTGAGGCCCGCGATCCCGGCGACCGTCGACGCGTCGAGCCCGGCCGAGACGAGATGCTCGATCGGCTCGTATTCCGCCATGTCGTACGGATAATCGGTGCCGAGCACGACGTGATCCGCGCCGAACGTCTCGATCAGCGCCCGCAGCTGGATGGGCGTGAACACGACCGTGTCGAAATAGACCTTCTTGAGATAGTGCGTGGGCGGCTTCGGCAAGTCGGCCTTGGCATCCGAGCGGGCCCCCCAGGCGTGATCGATGCGGCCCGAGTAGCCGCCGAGGAAGCCGCCGCCATGCACGGCGAGGATTTTAAGATTGGGGTGGCGCTCGAGCACGCCGTCGAAGATGAGGTAGTGCAGCGCGAGCGTGGTGTCGAACGGGTTGCCGATCACGTTGTTGAAATAGAAGCGCGACAGCCGCTGCCCTTCCGTGAAGCCGACCGGATGCAGCAGCACCAGCGCCTGCAGCTCCTCGGCCCGTTTCCAGAATGGGGCGAACGCCGGGTCCGAGAGCTCGCGGCCCGCCACATTGGTGAGGATCTGCACGCCTTTGAACTTGAGCTCGCCCATGCAACGCTCGAGCTCCTTCACGGCCTCGCCGGCGTCGGGCATCGGCACGCTGCCGAGCGCGACGAAGCGGTCCGGCTTGCCGGCGACGTATTCCGCGATGCCGTCATTGACCAGGCGCGCGCCCTGCACAGCGATGTCGAGCGGGACCGTGTAGTAACACTGGTTCGGTGCGCACATTACGAGCTGCACGTCGATGCCCATGGCATCGAGGTCCGCGAGGCGCTGGTCGTAGGTGGTCATCACCCCCGTGCGGTCCGCATCCTGACGCATGTTGAGCGCTTTGGAGTCGGGCGTCGCATAGCGCGCCAGCGGAATGGTCGAGATGTCGAGATGCGGCTTGACGAACTCGGCGGCGCGCGGGAGCGCGATATGCGCATGCAGGTCGACGGTTACGCTTTGCGGGCGCGTGGTTCGCCCGGGTTTGCCCGCCGGGCGAGCGGCCGTCGGTGCGTAGCGGTTCCAGTCGTTTGCCATTTGATTCTCCTCGACGCCGTCATGGCCGGGCTTGTCCCGGCCATCCACGTCTTTCTTTGATACGTCGCCGTCAAGACGTGGATGCCCGCTTTCGCGGGCATGACGGCAAAGGATTAGCGCTTCTTCTTCGCCTTCTTCGTGCTCACAGGCGTCGTCTTGCGCGCAGGCTTCTTCGTTCCGGCGGCCTTCTTCTTCACGACCGCTTCCGCGGTCGACGGAATGATCGGCAGCAGTAGGTAATTCCCGTGATCAGGCCCGGAATGCAGCGTCGTGGTGCCGGCGAAGATCTCCGGCGGCCGGTCGAGCGGGTCGTCGTGCAGGAACGGCCCGCAGCCGGTGAGCTCGTTCTTGAAGTTCGACAGCCGCCCACCGCTCGGGCCGCCGTACTCGTAATCCTTGCCGCGGACCGTGAGTGCGATCCGATAGCCGGCCGGCACCACGATCGAGGTCGGCCACAGCTCGATGTCGAGCTCGACGATCTCGTCCTTCTTGAGCGGCTGCTCCTTGTCGTGCGTGTGATACGGCCGATAGGGCAGGGAGAGCTTCTTGTCGAGCTTGCGATGCGAGGCGCGCAGCCAGCCTTGCGCGATCGGCGTATGCGGGTCGATGGCGCCTTGAAAGACGACTTCCTTCAGGTCAGGCGAAAACACGCGCAGGATCAGAAAGAGGTCCGCGTCGCCGGTCGACGACGAGACGAACAATTTGGCGGCGATCGGGCCGGTGATCTCGGTCGCCGCGGCAAGCGGCGCCGTCATGAAGGTGAGTCCTTCGCCCATGGCCGCGAAGGTCGGCATGCGCCGGTTGGCCGGATGATCCTCCTTGAGCGTGCCCGAGGTGACGTGCAGGTAGAGCTTGGTCCACTTCGTGCGTTTGAGGGGCCATTCGTTCTCGGCGCGCTCGACGAATTTTTCGCCGGGATGGCGCACCTGCAGCAGCACCTTCGGCCGCCTGTCCCAGCCGTTCGGCTTGCCATGCAGGAAATGGTCGAAGAATTCGCGCTGCTGCTGGCGCCCGTAGTCGGTGTAGAAGTGCGTCCAGTGCTCGATGCCGTGCGCCTCGAGCCATTTCTGCTTCGATGCGGCGCGTCCGAAGCCCTCGAAATTGCCGCGCGGGTGCAACCCCTGGCCGCCCCAGTTTGCCGCCGAGAACAGTGGCACCGTCACTTTGGACCACACCGGCGAGCGCGCCCGATGATAGTCGTCGTCGAGCGGATGTTGGCGGATTTCGTTGCCGAAGTCGGCGCGGTTCTTCGCGAGCTCTTCCTCGGTGAGCGTCTCGGGCCCGCACACCAACTCGCCGTGCACGCGGCTGCGCTTGCCGCGCTCACCCGCGCCGTACTGCACGGTCTTGACCTGCATGTCGTACCAGTTGGCCCAGAAGGTCGACAGGATGCCGCCGTGATGCGTCATGTCGCGGTACCAGTCGGCGGCGCCTTCCCAGATGCACATGGCGGCAAGGTGCGGCGGCTGCAGCGATGCGACGTGCCACTGGTTGATGCCGTAATACGAGATGCCGTTGAGGCCGACCTTGCCGTTCGACCACGGCTGTACGCCCGCCCATTCGATGCAGTCGTGAAAATCCTTCGTTTCGCGCGGGGAAAAGTGGTCGATGAAGCCGGGCGAAACGCCGCAGCCGCGTGAATCGACGCGCACGCATGCATAGTCGTACGGCACCCACTTCTCAGGATCGACCACCTCCCAGCTCTGGTAAAGGTTGCTCGATCCGGCCGCCACGTCGGGATGCTTGTCCGTCATGCGTTGCCACGCGCTCGGATAGCCGTCCTGGAATGCGAGGCCCTTGGCGTAGGGGCCGTATGAGAGGATCACCGGGTAGCGGCCGTCGAACACCGGGCGGAAGACGTCGGCCTTGAGCACCAGGCCGTCATCCATGCGGATCTCGACGTCCCAGTCGACGCGCATTCCGTCGCGGACTTCCGTGCGCGGTCGATGGGTCGTGTGATGTTTCACGTCTGACGCCACGCCAACCTCCCGAGCTTCGCCCCGATCGCGTACGGGAGCGCTCAGCGCTTCTTGCGCGCCTTGCGGCCGCGCTTCACGCGGGCCATCTTCTCCAGCACCGCGCAGACTGCCGCGGTGTCCTGCATGGCGAGCCCGCTCGCCAAGGCCTTGTCATAGACGGGCTCGCTGGCGGTGAACAGCGGCGTCGGCACGTGCAGCGATTTGGCGTAGGCGCCGATCACGTTCATGTCCTTCTGCCAGACTTTGATCTTCATGGTGGCGTCGTCGTAGTTGTTCTTGACCATCATGGGCGCGCGCAGCTCGAACACGCGCGAATTGCCGGCGCCGATGCTGATGAGATCGAAAATCCGCTGCGGGTCGAGGCCGGCCTTCATGCCGAGCACCATCGCCTCGGCGCTCGCCACGTTGTGGATCGCGACCAGGAGGTTCGCGACGTATTTCATCTTGCTGCCGTTGCCGAAGTCGCCGAGGTCGTGCGCGGCGCGCGCGAAGCCGGCAAAGAGCGGCTT
>DASXCK010000010.1:0-2436 GCA_036491235.1 Xanthobacteraceae bacterium
CAGGGCATGTCGCTGTCGCGCACGCCGAGCAAGCTCGTCGCGCCGCCGCCGGGGCTCGGCCAGCACACCGTCGCGGTGCTCAAGGAGTTCGGCTATACGCCCAAGCAGATCGCGGCGCTGCGCGCCGCGAATGCGATTTGATGCCACATTCTCCATCATGCCCGGCCCTGGGCCGGGCATCCACGCCTTCCTTGCCTGACTGGAAGACGTGGATGGCTGGGACAAGCCCGGCCATGACGATGAGCAAGGGAGCTCGGCAATGACCCAGACCGACAAGATGCTGTCCCGCAAAGAGGGGCGCGTCGGCTACATGATCTTCAACAATCCGGAGCGCCATAACGCGGTCTCGCTCGACATGTGGGACGCGGCAAGCCGGATCATGGACGGTTTCGCCAAGGACGAAGACGTGCGCGTCGTGGTGATCACCGGGGCGGGCGGCAAGGCTTTCGTGTCGGGCGCCGACATCTCCAAGTTCGAGAAGGAGCGCTCCGACGAGGAGGCGGTCGCCCGCTACAACGAGATCGTCGCCAAGGCGAATGACGCGCTCTATCACTTCTCGAAGCCCACTATCGCGATGATCCGTGGCTACTGCATCGGCGGCGGCCTTGGCCTCGCGGTGTGCTGCGATATGCGCATCGCCTCAGATAACTCGCGTTTCGGGATTCCTGCCGCCAAGCTCGGCCTCGGCTACGGCTTCCCCGGCATCAAGCGGCTGAGCGACCTCGTCGGCCCGGCGTTCGCCAAGGAGATCTTCTTCACGGCGCGCCAGTTCGACACCGCCGAGGCCATCGCCATGGGCCTGATCAACAGGGTCGTGCCGGCTGATAATCTCGAGACGTATGTGCGTGACTACGCCGAAACGATCGGCGGCAATGCGCCGCTCACCATCAAGGCCGTGAAGTTCATCGCCAACCAGACCGTGACGGATGAGGGAAAGCGCGACCTCAAGGGCTGCGCCGACCTGGTCAAACGCTGTTTCGAAAGCAAAGACTACACCGAAGGCCGCCGCGCCTTCATGGAGAAGCGCAAGCCGGCCTTCACGGGCACCTGATCCTCATCCTCGACACGCGATTGCATAAAAATGCCTGCGCACGTTCCCGACGTCTCGGTCGCCGAGAAGCTGGTCGATCGCATCCTCGCGGTCGACCCCGCACGCCTTCCCGACACGCTGCGACGCCGCTGCGAGGACCTCGCCGTGGACGTCCTTGGCTTGTGTGTCACGGCCCGTAATGAAGACTACGTCAAGGCGACGCTCGCGGCCTGCGACGACGACGGGCCGTGCACGGCGTTCGGCCATGCCCGCACCCTGAGTGCCGCCGGTGCCGCGCTGGTCAACGGCACGGCGGCGCATGGCGAGGATTTCGACGACACCTTCGAGGGCGGGCCCGTCCACGCCGGCGCCGTGATCGTGCCCGCGGTGCTCGCGGCCTGCGAGCGGCACAATCCGGATGGCGCGTCGGCGCTGCGCGGCATCGCGGTCGGGGTCGAGACCATGTGCCGGCTCAGCCTGCTCGCGCCCAAGCTGGTGCACAAGGCGGGTTTCCATCCGACCGCGGTGTTCGGCACAATCGCGGCCGCTGCCGGTGTCGGCGCCGCGTTGCGGCTCGACCGCCGGCAGATGATCGATGCGCTCGGCATCGCGGGCAGCATGGCGGCCGGTATCATCGAGTATCTCGCCGAGGGCGCCTGGACCAAGCGAATGCATGCCGGCTGGTCGGCGCAGTCCGGCATCCGTGCAGCGCTGATGGCGAAGCACGGCTTCAGCGGGCCGCGCACCCTGTTCGAAGGCACGCATGGCTTTTTTCATGCCTTCGCGCACAAGACCGATGCGCCATATGATCTGCTCATCGGCGACTTCGGCACGCGTTGGGTCACCGAGACGATCGCCTTCAAGCTCTATCCGTGCGGAACGATGACGCATCCCTACATCGATTGCGCCCGCCGCCTCGCGGCGCGTGGCATCAAGGCCGCCGACATCAAGGAGATGATCTGCGAAGTCGGCGAGGGGACCGTGCACCGCCTGTGGGAGCCGCTCGCCGACAAGCAGCGGCCGCCCAACGGCTACAGCGCAAAATTCTCGACGCCCTACTGCGTTGCGGCGGGCTTCGTGCGCGGCAATGTCGGGCTCGACGCCTTCACGGACGCGGCCGTGAAGGATCCGGCGGTCGTCGCGGTCGCCGGCAAGGTGCGCTACGCGATCGATCCGAACAATCCCTATCCGAACAACTTCACGGGCCACATCCGCGCTGTGCTCAACGATGGCCGCGAGATCGAGGAGCGCCAGCCCCACATCCGCGGCGGCGCGCACGAGCCGCTGTCGCGCAAGGACATCGAGGACAAGTTCGCGCTGTGCGCGGCGCATGGCGGATGGGACAAGCCGCGGATCGAAAAAGCGCTGCGGCTTGCGCAGGGGCTGTATGCTGCGAAGATCGATCT
>DASXCK010000011.1:0-9228 GCA_036491235.1 Xanthobacteraceae bacterium
CGAGTTCATCGCTTCGCAGCACGGCCTCGGCCGCGCCATCCTCTATGCGGGCCAGACCTACGACATCGCGCTCGTGTGGGTCGCGGTCCTGGTGCTCTCGGTGCTCTCGGTGGTCATGTACGTGGCGGTGGGGTTGCTCGAACGCCTGCTGCGCAAGGGTGTGAAATCCTAGGAATCAAAACCTGAGGAGTGATCGGCATGGACAGGCGAACGTTTCTCGGCTCCGTCGGCTCCCTCGGACTTGCCGCGGTGGCCAGCCCGCATGTCGCCCGCGCGGCGGCGCGCGAGATCATCGTCACCGAGCCGGTGCACTCGACCGGCTATCTGCCGCTCTATGTCGGCATGGCCAAGGGCTATTTCGGCGACGTGAAGGTGCGCGTCCTCACCATTGAGAACGGCGCCGGCCACACCAATGCGGTGCTGGCCGGACAGGCCTTCGCGTTCATCGGTGGCCCCGAGCACTGCGCCTATGCGAAGATCAAGGGCGCCGAGCTGCGCGCGGTGGTGAACTGCGTCGACCGCGGCAACATCTATTATTGCGCCACCAAGCAGGCCCACCCGACCGGCACCGATTGGAGTGCGTACTTCAAGGGCAAGACCATCTCGGTCGGCTCGCCCGGCGGTACGCCGAACTCGATCACGCGTTATTTGCTCAAGAAGTGGAAGCTCGATCCGCAGCGCGACGTGACGCTGATGGAAGTGGCGAACTCCGCGGTCCTGGCCGTGGTGCGCGGCGGGCAGGCGCAGATCGGCGTCGCGACCGAGCCTTTCGTTACCCAGGGCGTGCACCAGGGCATCTGGGAGGAGCCGTTCTACAATGTCCCCAAGGAGCTCGGGCCCTACGCGTACTCGACGCTCAACGTGCGCCTCGATACCATCCAGAAGGAGCCGGAGCTCGTGCGCGCCTTCGTTCGCGGCATGGTCGAGGGACTTAAGTTCACCTATGCCAATCCGGCCGAGGCGAGCGCGGTCGCCAAGGGACAGTTTCCCACCATGCCGGTCGAGGATTTGCGTGCGACCCTCGACCGCTCGTTCAAGGACGAGATGTGGAGCAAGGACGGGATGATCAGCCCGCAGTCGTGGGAGACAGCAAAGAGCGTCGTGCGCGATGCCGGCATCCTCAAGGCCGACGTCCCCTACGAGGCGATCATCGACATGAGCTTCGTCAAGAGCGTCGCGTGACGCGCGGGGACGGTGAATTCGAGCAAATCGAAGGAAGGATCACTGCATGTCCGAGCCGATCTGGAACCAGTTTCTCACCGAGCGCGACAAGGCGGTGTTCGCGACTTCCGGCTATGGCGCGCGCCAGGGCTTTGGCAAGCGGCCTGCGCTGCTCATCATCGACGTGAACTGGGCGTTCTGCGGCGACAAGCCCGAGCCGATCCTCGAGTCGATCAAGAAATGGCGCAACTCGTGCGGCGAGGATGCGTGGACGGCGCTACCCTACATCCGCTCGCTGATCGACAAGTGCCGCGCCAAGGGCATGCCGGTGATCTACACCACGGGCGTGCGGCGCGACGACAACTGGGACGCCGGCAGCTGGGGCTGGAAGAACGACCGCACCGACGAGGATCAAACCACCAAGACGGCGCTCGCCAATATCGACGGCAACGAGATCGTCGCCCCGATCGCGCCCGGGCCGCAGGATATCGTGATCTACAAGCAGAAGCCGTCGGCCTTCTTCGGCAGCAACCTCACGAGCTACCTCACGCTGCTCGGCTGCGACAGCCTGATCGTCACCGGCACGACCACCTCGGGCTGCGTGCGCGCGAGCGTGCTCGATGCCTTCAGCCTCAACTACCGCATCACGCTTGCCGAGGAGGGCTGCTTCGATCGCTCGCAGGCGAGCCACGCCATCAACCTGTGCGACATGAACGCGAAGTACGCCGACGTGGTGAAGACGTCGGAGGTGCTGACTTTCATCGACACGCTGCCGAGCGGCATGTTCGACCTGCCGAAGGGCTCGCAGGTGCGCTCGCCCGACCTGACGCCGAAGCGCGCCGTGGGCTGACGGCCTTTGCTTGCACGGCGCCGGCGCCGTGCGAAAGCGCGCGCGTCAGCGGCTCGGCGCTGCCGCGTCGAGCCCGACGGTGCGGTCCGGGAAGCCGGCCGCATCGAAGTAGCGCGTCCAGCCGACCTGCTGCCAGGTGAGGATCGTGAGCAGGCCGTTGGCCGCGGGCTCCGACCGCTCGGCGCCCGTCGTCACATGCGGCATCGTCCCGCCCGGCAGCGCCTCGTCGATCGGGCGGCCGATCAGGTGGCCCCTGGCGGGAAGGTTCAGCTTGAGGATCTTTGCGATCGTCTGACCGATGTCGGCGTTGCTGACCGGCGCCTCGTCGACGAATCCCGCCTTGAAATCCGGTCCCATGGCGGCCATGAAGTTCATCGTGTCGGCGCGGCTGAAGCTGCCGTGCATGCCCTGGCCCTGTTGCAGGTTCGTGTCGGCTACCTCTGCGCTGCACAGCACCGGCATCTCGCAGCCGGTCGCGAACGAACGGAAATTGACCGCGATCGACGGTGTGGGCGTGACCGCATTGCCCGCGAGGTTGATCGCGCCGAGCGGCAGCGTGCCCGCGATCGGGCCGAGCCGATCGTCGACGAACAGCCCGCTCACGTAATCCTGCTCGAGCAGCACATCCACGACCCGCGCCGCCAGCGTGCGATCGTTGTTCGGCAGATAGATCAGGTCGGAGCCGCCGTTCGACGCGATCGCGATATCGGGCTTGCTCGGATCGTTGCCGATCAGCGCATTGCCGGCCTTGGGGTACGCGTCGGCCGCGACCGCCGCGTTGCCGGCCGTGTTCGGATCGAACAGCGGCAGAGCAAGCGACTTCGCGAGGTCGACCGCCAGGAAGCCGGGCGGCAAAAAACCTTCCGGCACGTTCGCATACTTGGTCCTGGCCGCGAGGCTCGTCTTGCTTTCCTTCGATATGGTCGAGAATCCGTGATCGGCCGACACCATGACGTCGGTCGTGTCGGCGAGGCCGAGGTCGTTCACGGCCCGGACGATCTCGCGCAGATTGTCGTCGGCGTTCTTGATTCCGGCGAGCGAGGTCGGGCCGTTGATGCCGGGCGTGAGCGCGTTGAGGCTGTCGCCCTGGTTATGCTGCGAGCCGTCCGGATCGCGCGACCAGAACACGACGATGAACGGCTTGTTGCGCGCCTTGAAGATCGGCAGCAGCACCTTGGCGACCACGGCGGCGAAATAGGCCTGCTGTTCGACATTGGCGGACTTCGTGCCCGGCTTGTCGAAGGTGCCGGTCGCGCCGTTGGCGCCGCGTGTCGGCGCGATCAACGGAAGCGCGGCCTTCTGCAGCGCCGCCTTGACCTCGACCGACAGCGGGATGCCGATCGGGTGGCCTTCCTTGTCGTTCTGGCCGGTCGCGTCGTCGACGATGACCGTGTGCAAGCCGCTGCGCTCGGTGCTGTCGAAGATCAGCACCGGGCCGACTTTGCCGACCGAGGCGGTGCTGAAGCCCTGCGTGCGGGCGATCTTGAGGATCGTGTCCTCGTCGAGATAATTGCCGTCGAAATGGCTATTGACGTCGCCGAGCACGGCGTCGTTCTCGAGAAACGGCGTCACCGTCGACGGCGCGTTCGGGACGTGCACCGGATATCCCGCGTAGATGGTGTTGCTGAAATCGCCGGTGTCGCCGAGATAGTGGCCGGTCGCCATGCCGGACGCGTTGGCGGTGGTGAAGGTCGGGAACAGGGAGTGCGAATTCTTGAAGTTGACGCCCTTGTCGCGGATCATCGCCATGGTCGGCGCCGTTTCGGGCGTCACCTTCAGTCCGCGCAGGCCGTCGGGGACGAACAGTATGACGTTGTGCGGACGTGTCGAACGAATCTCTTGGGCGAGAGCGGGCGAGAGGAAGAGCGCGCACGCAAGCGCGAATGCAAGTCCGCGGGTCAGCATGGAAACGGTCCGTCTTGGCGGCGGGAACCGAACACCTAGGCCGCGCGTATGACGGAAATATTACAGCCGGGCGGTGGGGCGGCCCAGCTGCAAAAGCCGATCAGAGACAGGCCCTCAGCGCGTGCGGTCAGGGGACCAGTTCGGCGAGATCGCGCACGCTCGACGCCGTGAAGATCTTTTCCAGATCGAGCGCCCGTCCGAACCGTCGCTCGAATTCTAGGCAGATGGTCAGGTGCGCGACCGAATCCCACAATGGCGTGTTGTCCATCGAGGTGTCCGGGCCGAGATCGTCGGTCGAGACGTCGAGCGCCTTGGCGATGACCTCGATCACCGCCTGCGTCCGCACGTCAACCGTCGATCGGCTTCTCGTAAGTAATGCGTCCATCAGGTGCTCTCAACATTGGGGTGAAGCCGTGTTCCTCGTAGAACGTCGCGGCCAGCTCGTTCTTTCGCGTCGGAATGTATTCGCCGATCACCTTCTGCAGACCCCGGTCGCGGCACAGCTCGACGGCCTTGTCGAGGAGCTGTGCCTCCACCTTGCGCCCGATTACGCGACAGCTCGCTAAAAAAGTGTCAATACGGCCTTCCGAGAGATCGACGATCGCCAGCGCCACCGAACCCTCGTCGCCGAAGCGATCGCGATAATCGAGCATCAGCACGGCGTGCTCGGCGCTCTCGACGAAGCGGGTGAGGTCGGTGACGTCGTAGCGCCGTGTCGTGAGGTTGAACTGGTTGGTCTTCTGCGTCATCTGTGCGGCGCGGACCAGCCGGGTCGGCGCATCGACGTGGATGTTGCACTCGATGTTGAGCTCGCTCAGGTAGCCGTCGAGGTCGAAGCTCGCCGCGAGCTTCTGGCGTGCCGCGTTGGCGCGATACTGCTCGGTCTTTCCCGCGTCCTCCGCCGTGATGGCATACTTGCCGAAACAGGCAGGCGCGACCTCGCGCAGCAGCCAGGTCTGCAGGTTTTCGATGCGGTCGGGAAATTCCGGTACCGCGACCTCGGGCAGGAACTTCCGCACGGCCTCGCGTTCGACCGGGTTGTCGTCGATGAACACGAAGCCGTCGGTGCCGAGGCTGAGCTGCTCGGCGAGCTTGGCGATGTTCTCCGCCTTCGGCTCCCAGTTGGCCGCAATCGCCGCGAAATCCTCGCGCCGCAGGACCATCATCGGGTTGTCGTCGAAGACCTCGTCGACGTCGGCGGCGTTGTTCTTGCTGGCGATGGCGAGCAGCACCCCGGTTTTCTGCAGCGCCTTGAGCGCGCGCTGGAAGTCGCGGTAGCAGCGGCCGGCGCCGTCCTCGCCGAGCGCGACGCCGGTTGCGCCCAGCTCGCCGACGATGCCGCCCCACAGCGTGTTGTCGAGATCGAGGATGAGCACCTTGCGGCTCTTCTGCGCATGCGCGGCAAGCGCCTGGCGGATGGTCGTCGCCAGCACCTCGAACATGCGTGCCGTGTAGCGGATGCGTCCCGCGTACCACAGAGCGTTGGAGACGAGCGCGTCCTCGCCGTGCCGCCGAAACAGGAGCTCCATGTCGAACAGCAGCAGGTTGGGATGCGCTTTGGCGATCGCGATCAAGCGGCTGTTGAGCGAGGTCTCGATTTCCTTGAGCGACTGCTGGTGGATCAGGTCGGCGAAGCCGAGCCAGCGCTGCGAGCCGAGGCAGAAGGTGTGCGCGACCACGATCTTTTCGGGGTTGCGGCCGCAGAAGCCCTCGATCGCGTCGAGGAACATGCTGCCCTGCTCGGGCGCGCCCGCGCCGTAGAGCGCGCCGCCCATCATGGCGTCGGCGTCGAAGATGCATAGCACGTGCGATACGTCCGGCGCGCAGGCCGGCGAGCCCGCCGTCGCGAGATCGGCGAGCAGGCTGTTGTAGCCGCCGCACGTGACCGCGAGCGGCTTCAGGCTTCCCGCCAGCGGCTGCATGTTCACATTGCTAAGCAGGAGGGATTTCATGATTGACCTTTGCGGCGACCATCACGCGAGACTTCATTCCACTTTTCATGTCGACGACGAGGAAGATGCCGAAAATGACAAACGCAAGACCGACGAAAAGGCCGGAGGTCAGCGGTTCGCCGAGGAACAGCACACCGGTGAGGATCGCGGCCATCGGGTTCAGCGGCAGAAGAATCATGGTGGCGGTGGGCGCGGTGCGGCCCAGCGCCCAGGCATAGAGGAAGAACGACAGCGCCCCGCCGATCGCGCCGATGAACAGGATGACGAGCCAGCCTTGCGTGTTGAGCGCGGGCAATCCGGCCGGAAGGTCGCGCACGATCCAGACGCCGACCAGCGACGCGGCGCCTGCGCCCATCGCGATGGCGCTCACGATCATCGGCGGATACTTGACGAGGTATGGCTGGGAGAAGACCGCGTAGGCGGCGCCGCACACCGTCGCGGCGATCATCAGCGCATGGCCGTACCACCCCGCCGCCGCGAGCACCGCCATCGTACCGCCGATCGCGATGCCGGCGCCGATGATCGCCAGCGTGACGCCCAGGCACTTGCGCGCCGTCATTACCTCGGTGCCGAACAGGCCGGCGAGGATGAGCGTCACGGCCGGCGTGCAGGCGAGCACAATCGAACCGGCAGACGCCGTGGTGAACTGCATCGCGGCGCTGATGCACCACGGGAAGATGCCGAAGTAGACAACGCCGAGCGCCGTGATCGCGACGAAGTCACGCTTGGCGACGCTGACCGGGTGGAAGATCAGGGCGGGGGGCAGCAGGCACGCAGTTGCGACGCAATAGCGCAGCATCGCGACCGTCAGGCCGTCGGCCTGCTGGACGACGTAGCGCGTCGCCACCAGCGCGATACCCGTGATGATGCTCGCGGCAGCGGCGCAGAGCATCGGGACTGCCCAACCCTGAGTTGCCGACACGGGCCTGGATTTCCCCCCACCACTATTCATCTACGAAGAACTTGCTGTTGTCGGATTTCGAACGGAAACGAAGGAAAGCCCAGCCCAAGGGGATTGAACATCCCGCAGCAAAATATTAACCGATCAACGGTAGCGAGGGAAGCGAGCGCAACCCCTAAAAACTACTAGGTTGGTTAACAGTCGCGGCAAAGGCACATCGGCTTTTCGCCGCGTCTTGATTCAAGTGTCGGGATGTAAATGCACATACTAGGCTACGCGGGTCACAAACGGCACGGCTGGACACAGGAAGGCAAGCTGGTGTCGCGAATGCGACATACCCGCCGATATCCCGTGATATTCGACGCCGTTACGGCCTTTGGCGAGGATATCGAGGACCTTCCCCTCAATTTCTTCCCGCTCGACGGCGTGGGACACGACAGCGCCGCGGCGATCCTGTGTGACGGCCACCTGAAGGCTGCGGCCGCCGAAGAGCGGTTCAACCGTTTCAAACATTCTACGGCGGCGGGCGGTAGGGTTTTGCCGCCGCGCAAGGCCGTCGACTATTGTCTCGCTGAAAGCGGCCACGCCATCGAGGACGTCGATCACATCGCGTTCTATTGCGACTTCACGCCCGCCGTTCTCGCCGAGCGCATCGCCGCCGTGGAGCCGCACCTGTCCGCGAAGATCAAGGATCGCGTCATCGGCGGCTATCGGGCCGTCTACGACGGAACGGTGTCGAACGAGCGCATCGCCGGCGAGATCGCCGAGCTGTTCGGCGAGCGCCGGAATCGCACCCGGATCCATTTCGTGCCGCATCATCTCGCCCACGCGGCCGGCGCCTTCTACTCGTCGGGCTATGCGGAAGCCGGCGTGCTGACCATCGATGGTTTCGGCGAGCGGTCGAGCTCGATCTTCGCGATCGGGGGTCGCGACGGCTTGCGGCAGATGGAAGAGACCACGCTGCCCGGCTCGCTCGGCGTGCTCTACATGATGATGACCGCCTATCTCGGCTTCAAGCCGCTCGATGGCGAGTACAAGGTGATGGGGCTCGCGTCCTACGGCAATCCCAAGACCTACGCGAACGCGTTCGCCGGTCTGCTCGATGTCGCGGCGGATGGCAACTGTCGCACCACCGCCTTGCTGCGCGACGATTTCGGCGACCATATCAAAAGCCTGTTCGGCCCCGCGCGCGCCTACACGGATCCCGTCACCCAGCGCGAGATGGACATCGCGGCGGCGCTGCAGCTTAAGCTGGAGGAGGCGATGTTCTGCCGCCTCGCCTACCTCAAGGAAGAATATGCGATCGAACGCATCTGTCTCTCCGGCGGCGTCGCGCTCAACGTCGTGATGACCGGCAAGGTCGCGCGCTCCGGCATGTTCAAGCAGACCTATGTCTTCCCGGCCGCCGGCGACGACGGCGCGAGCATCGGCGCCGCGCAATACGTCCACCATCAGGTGCTCGGGATCCCGCCGCGCGGCGAGGCGGTGCCGTCGATGAGCCTGGGCCCCGCCTACCGCGACGACAGCGTCGTGGGCGCGCTCGAGGCGAACGCCGGCAAGGTCGACTTCCGGCGTGTCGACGCGATCGAGGAGGCGGTCGCCGACGCGCTGGTCGAGGGCAAGGTCGTCGGCTGGTTCCGCGGGCGCATGGAATTCGGCCCGCGCGCGCTTGGCAACCGCAGCATCCTGGCGGACCCGCGCACGCCCGAGATGCGCGAAATCGTCAATCAGCGCGTCAAATTGCGCGAAGAGTTCCGCCCGTTCGCGCCCGCGGCGCTGGTCGAGAAGGCGGACGATTTCTTCGACATGCAGGGCGTCGTTCGCTCCGATTTCATGGAGTTCGTCGTGCCGGCGCGCCCGCTCGGCTGCGAGAAGGCGAAAGCGGTCGTGCACTCCGACGGCTCCGCGCGCATTCAGACCGTCGACCGCGGCGACAACGAGTCGTTCTGGAAGGTGATCGAGGCGTTCGGCCGCCGCACCGGCGTCCCGGTGGTGCTCAATACGTCGTTCAACGTACGCGGCGAGCCGATTGTCTGCACGCCGCAGGATGCGATCCGTTGCTTCCTCTCGACCGACATCGACCTGCTCGCGCTGGAAAATTACGTCGTGAGCAAGAAGGCCGGGCGCGTGCTCGCCGAGGACATGGCGAAGCCGGCGATCGACGACTAGTCCGCGTTCACGCCGCCGCCGCGCTGCGGTCGTGGCGCGCGATGAACTCGAGCGCCTGTGCGCTGGTGCAAGGCAGGCCGATCAGGTAGCCCTGTCCCTCGGTGCATCCGGCCCGCCGCACGAGCGCCAGCTGGTCGGCCGTCTCGATTCCTTCCGCGGTCGTCGCGATGCCGAGGGTCGAGCCGAGCTCGGCGATCGTGCGGATGATCGCCTCGCCCTCCTGACCCGCGATGCTGTCGAACACGAAGGACCGGTCGATCTTGATCTTGTCGAATGGAAATTTGCGCAGA
>DASXCK010000012.1:0-16007 GCA_036491235.1 Xanthobacteraceae bacterium
ATGCCTATATCAAGCAGTTCGCGCATAGCGCGAACGATGAGGGTACCTTGAAGGCCCATGAGCGCGCGCTCGCCGACCTGCAGGACAAGCTTCGGCACGTGATCGGGCCGGTCAGCATCAAAGGTTTTTCCGGCAGGGGCACGATAAGCCTCGATTCGCTCGACGACGGCGACGAAGGCTTTGGCAGGCTCGACGGGCTCATGTTCGGCGAGGACCCCGACAAGCCGCAGGTGCTGGTGACGACCGCGAACCTGTTCGATGCGTGGCTGCGCGCCCACGAGGATTTCTGGAAGGAAAGCCCGCTGCCGCGCGCCATGCAGGCCGCGCTCAAGCGCGACGACTTCTATACTCAGGCGATCAACAACGGTGCGGCGGTGCTCACCTATGCGGAGATCCCGGTCGCCAGGCCGGCCTGGGCAACGCTCGCCTTCGCGGTGCTCGACGGTCGCACGCAAAGCGACCCGCCGCGGATACCGGACGAGATCATCATCACGGTGCGCAGCGCCGATCGGGTCTTCGTCGTGACCGCCAAGACCGCGGTCAAGGCCGGCCCGATCGCGGCCTGCGACGCCGAGCATGCGAAGCGAGCTCGCGACGCGGACGTCGCCGGCGAGGCCGATCAGAAGGCGGGCGCCAAGGATGCGGCGCTGCACGCGAAGGCCGAGGAGCTTGGCCGCAAGGTCGATGCCGCCTATCCGGACTGCTACGCGGCGCAAGCGCCGAGCGCGGCATTTTTTTCCGCGCTGGTGAAGCAGGTGCAGGGCCTCATCGACGCGTTGCCGGGCCGATAGCGTCCGTCATGCCCTAACCCACCCCGATCAGGCGGTGCAGCTTGTCGGGATCGCACTTCAAGTCGGCGCTCGGGCCATCGTAGACGATGCGGCCACGATCCATCACGGCGGTGCGCGGCGAGATGTCGAGCGCAAGCCGTGTGTTCTGCTCGACCACGATCATGGTCAGGCCGTCGGTCGCGGCGAGGCGCTTCACGGCGCGGGCCAATTCCTCGACGATGACGGGCGCGAGGCCTTCCGAGGGCTCGTCCATCAGCACCACCGACGGGTTGCCGACGAGGGCGCGGGCGATCGCGAGCATCTGCTGCTCGCCGCCGGAAAGCTGGTTGCCTCGATTGGTCTGGCGCTCGGCGAGGCGGGGAAAGAGCGCGAACACCTTGTCGAGCGTCCAGGCGCCCGACCGCGCCGCGACCTCGAGGTTCTCCCGCAAGGTGAGCGAGGGAAAGATCTCGCGCTCCTGCGGCACGTAGCCGAGGCCCTTCCAGTTGCGCTTGTGCGGCGCGAGCCGCGCGATGGTCGCGCCGTGCAGCCGCACGTCGCCGCCATGCAGCGTATTGTGACCCATCACGGTCGCAAGGAGCGTCGTCTTGCCCACCCCGTTGCGGCCGATGATCGAAAGCGTCTCGCCTCGCGCGAGCGTGAGACGGATATCCTCGATCACCACGGTCTCGCCGTAGCCGGCCGAGACGCCGTCGAGCACGAGAGCCGCGGACTTCGTTTCAGGCTTCGTTTCAGGCTTCGTTTCAGTCATGGGGGAACTCCTCGCCGAGATAGACGGCGCGCACGCGCGCGTCGGCGCGAATCTCCTGCGGGCTGCCTTCGGTGAGCACCGCGCCCGCCACCAGCACCGTGATGCGCGAGGCGAAGCGGAAAACCACGTCCATGTCGTGCTCGATGATGAGGATCGCGATATCGGGATCGAGCGCGCCGATGACGTCGAGGATGAGATGGCTTTCCGACGACGGCACGCCGGCCGCCGGCTCGTCGAGCAGCAGCACGCGCGGATTGAGCGCCAGCGCGATCGCGATCTCGACCAGGCGCTGGCGGCCGTAGGGCAGCTCGCGCACGATTCTGAGCGCGTCGTCGGCCAGGCGCAGCGCCTCGAGCTGGGCAAGCGCCTGATCGATCACGTCGCGCTCGGCGCCGGCCGGGCGCCACAGCCGATGCGCGACGTGCATGCGCTCGGCGACCGCGAGATAGACGTTCTCCAGCACCGTGAGGCCGCGGAAAAGCTGGTTGATCTGGAAGGTGCGGGCGATGCCGCGCCGGGTGCGCGCCGCCTGCGGCAGCGATGTGATGTCGTCGCCGTCGAGCAGGATCTGCCCGGCCGACGGCTGCAGCACGCCGGTGATGAGATTGACCAGCGTGGTCTTGCCGGCGCCGTTGGGGCCGATCAGGGCGTGGCGCGCGCCCTTGGGCAGCGCCAGCGCGATGTCGCGCGCCACCGGCAACGCGCCGAAGCTCTTCTTGAGATTCCTGATCTCGAGCGCGGCCGGCATCGTTTGCGATGTCGCCGGCGTCAGGGTGCCTGTCGTGGCGTCCGTCATGGGTTGGATTCCGGCTTGCGTTCCGGCTTACGCCCCGCCGTCAGCCGTCGCCCGGCGTCCTCGATGAGGCCGAGCAGGCCGCGCCGCGCAAACAGCACGGTGAGCACCAACAGGAGGCCGACCCCGAACTGCCAATATTGCGGACCGTCGATCGGGACGCCCCACACGGTCACCTTCAGCTTCGAGATGAAGTCCTGCAGCACCATGTAGATCACGGCACCGACGAAGGCGCCGTAGAGCCGGCCGGCGCCGCCGAGGATGAGCATCACCATGACGCCCGCCGAATTGTCGAAATCGAACACACCGAGCGTCACGTAGCTGTTGGTCTGGGTGAACAGCGCGCCGGCGACGCCCGCGATCGCGGCCGAGATGGTGTAGACGGCGAGCAGGCGCCGATGCACCGGCGACCCGATCGCGTGCATGCGCGCGACGTTCTCGCGGATGCCGGCCAGCGCCTGGCCGAACGGCGAGTTCACGATCGTGCGCACAACGAAGAACAGCACGAACAGCACCACGAGCGCATAGAGATAGTAGACATGGCCGTAGAGGTCGTAGTCGAAGCGGCCGAGCAGCGGCGAATAGGTGAGCCCCGGCAGGCCATCGTAGCCGCCCGTGAGGTCGCGCAACATGTTGCCGAGCTCCTGCAGCATGACGGTGGTGGCGAGCGTCAGCACGAGCAGCGTGAGGCCGCGGTAGCGCAACAGGAGCGCGCCCGAGGCCGTGCCCGCGACCGCCGCGACCGCGGCCGCGGCGACGAGCCCGCTGATCGGCTCCTGCCAGTTCAGACGCAGCGTGATCAGCGCCGCCGTGTAGGCGCCGACCCCGAAAAACGCCGCATGGCCGAGCGAGACGATCCCGGCGAAGCCGAGAATGAGATCGAGCGAGAGCGCGAACAGCACCATCACCAGCACCTGGCTGCCAAACAGCATGCGATCGGGAAAGACGATGTAGGCCGCGAGCGCGATGAGCCAGGGCAGCGCCTCCCACAGGCGCAGATGGTGGCGCGTCGACAGGAAGGCGATCGCCCGGGCGCGGGCGCCGGTCGCCGGCGCGGCGGCCGCGATGGCGTCACTCGCGGCCATAGAGCCCCGCCGGACGGATGAGCAGAATCAGCATCGCGACCGCATAGATGATGAAGCCGCCGGCGCCCGCATAGATGTACTTGCCGCCGGTATCGCACACGCCGAGCAGGATCGCGGCCACGAGCGTACCCTTGAGGCTGCCGAGGCCGCCGACCGCGACGACGAGAAGGAAGAACACGAGGTAGATCACCGCGAAGCTCGGCGTGAGCCCGAACAGCTCGATCGCGAGGCCGCCGCCGAGCGCCGCGAGCCCGCTGCCGACCGCGAAGGTGAGCGTGAACAGGCGGTCGACATTGATGCCGATCGACTGCGCCATGCGGCGGTTGTCGACCGCGGCGCGGATGCGCGCCCCGACATTGGTGCGCTCGAATCCATACCAGAGCAGGCTGATCAGCACGGCGCCGACCGCGATAACGAACACCCGATAGGTCGGAAAGGTGCGCGACGCGATGGCGAGCTGGCCGGTGAGATATTCCGGCACATGGATGCTCTGCGGGCGCGGCCCGTAGACGTAGGTGTAGGTCGCGATCGCCATGTAGGCGAGGCCGATGGTGAGCAGCACCTGCTCGAGCTCGGTCGCCTTGTAGAGCCGGGAATAGAACAGCCGCTCGAACACGACGCTGACGGCGCCGACGATCAGGAAGGTGAGCAGCAGCGCGAGGAAGAACGGCACGTTCCACGTGCGCATCGCGGTCAGCACCAGATAGCCGCCCGCCATCGCGAAGGCGCCGTGCGCGAGATTGACGAAGCCCATCAGCCCCATGGTGACCGACAGGCCCACCGAGACGATGAACAGGAACATGGCGTAGGCCAGTCCCTCGAACAGAATGCTGATGACGATGTTTAGCATTGGCTGACGCGTTGAGCCCCACGCTCGCTCATCGTCATGCCCGGGCTCGTCCCGGGCATCCACGTCTTGGTGGCTACGTATAAAGGAAGGCGTGGATGGCCGGGACAAGCCCGGCCATGACGGCTCCCATCCCAATTGGACCTATCATATCACGCCGCTACTGCGCGCAGCGGCCGACCTTGAGTTCCTTACACTCGTCCTTCACCTGCGCGATGGTGCCGAGCACCCGCAAGCCGAGCCGTCCGTCGGGCTTGCGATAGACCTCCATGGCGCGCTCGTCCTCGATGACGTCGCGGGTCGCCGGATCGATCGAGACATGGCCGCGCGGGCCGTCGGTCGACCAGCCCTTGAGGGCCTCGACCACCTTCTGGCCGTCGCTGAGATCGCCGTTGAGCTTCTTGATGGTGTCGAAGATCGCGTGCATCGAGTCCCAGGCTGCCGCGGTCATGAAGTCCGGATACTTGTCGGCGCCGTAGGCGGCGTGGAACGCCTTCACGAACTCCTGGTTGGCGGCGTTGTCGAGATCGGCCGCGTAGTGGCCCATCACGATGGTGCCGATGGCGGCGTCGCCCATGTCCTGCAGCTTGGTGTCGGGCACCACGTCCATCGGGCCGATCAGCTTGATGCCGGCCTGGCGCATGCCGAGCTCGCCATAGGTCTTGACCACGCCCGAGGCGTGGTTGCCGGAGGGAATGAACACGTAGAAGCAGTCGGGCTTCTCGTCCTTGACGCGCTGGAAGAACGGCGTGAAGTCCGGCACCTGCGCCGGGTTGCCCATCGGGACCGAGTCGACGACGCGGCCGCCGGCGGCCTCGAAGCCGGCCTTGAAGGCGTCGGTCGAATCCTTGCCGGGCGGGAAGTCGGTGTAGCCCATCGCGGCCGTCTTGCAGCCGAGCTTGGTGTACGCGTAAGTCCCCATCGGATAGGCGGGATGCCACATGCTGAAAGAGAGCCGCGCGATATACGGCGACAGGTTGGTGATCCAGGCGGTGCCCGCGTTGGAGATGAGCAGCGGCGCCTTCGCCTGGGTGAGCACCGGCGCCATCGCGATCGCCGACGGCGAGAACACGACGCCCGTCATGATGTTGACCTTGTCGCGCGTGATCAGTTCGGTCGCGACCGTCTTGGCACTGGCGCCCGACGGCGCGCCCTCGTCGCGCTCGATGATTTCCACCGTGTGCGGCGCGATGTCCTTGGCATGCAGCTTGAGATAGAGGTCGAAGCCCTTCTTCTCGGCGTCGCCGAGATCGGCATTGACGCCCGCGAAGGGCAGGATGATGCCGACCTTGACGTTGGCGGCCTGCGCAGGCGCGGCAAGGCCGAGCGCGAGCGGCGCCATGATGGCGGCAGCGGCGGCTGAGGTGAGCAGTTTCATCGGTTTCCTCCCGTCAGGCGTTCGCCCGATAGCTCGTTTGCGCGGCCGTGCGGCCCCGATTGCCGTCGCGCGCGTGTGATCCATCGCTAGCACAGCGATCGTTGGTATTCCAACATAGATGCGCCGTACCCGGCGGGACAAAAGCCGGATCGGCTTGTATTTTCGCCGGCGGGCCTGTCGGATTCATATCGCAGGCGCGGGCAAGACCCAGGGAACGCGATGTCGCAGGCGCTTGATCGGACCCACGCACTTAACCGGACCCACGCCCTTAACCGGACCTATGACGGGATCATCATCGGCGCCGGCCAGCACGGCTTGGTGCTCGGGTCGTATCTTGCCAAGGCCGGGCTCGACATTTTGCTGGTCGATCGCCGCCTCGTCTATGGCGGCGGCCTCAACACGACCGAGGCGACCCTCCCCGGCTTCTATCACAACCTGCATTCGATCAATCATTTCCAGATCAGTGACGCGCCCTGGTTCCACGACCTCGGCCTCGCCGACCGCGTGACCTACATCACGCCGCGCTACGAGTTCGGTCAGGCGCATCGCGACGGCACCGCGCTGGTGCTCGGCCGCGACCTCGAGGAGACCGTCGCCAACATCGCGCGCTTCTCGAAGAAAGATGCCGCCACCTTCCGCGAGTGGAACCGGCAAGCCGAGGAGATGACGGCGCGCATCCTGATTCCCGAGCGCTATGCCGAGCCGCTGCCGCAGACGGAACGCGAGGCGCTGCTGTCGGCGACGGCGCTCGGCCGCGATTTCCTCGCGGCGACGCGCCGCCAGCCGCTCGACGTGGTGCGCGAGCTGTTCGAGAACGAGCACGTGCAGCTGCTGTTTCTCTTTAAGGTATCGCTGTTCGGCACCTGGCTCACCGATACCCTGTCGCAGACGAGTCCGATGGGCTCGGTGATCCGCGCCTTCGATCTGCAGACCGGCTATCAGCTCTGCCAGGGCGGCTCGTTCAACCTCGCGCGCGGCCTGATGGAGACCTTCATCGCGGCGGGCGGCACGTTTGCGCCACAGGTCGCGCTCGAGCGCATCGTGATCGAAGGCGGCCGTGCGACCGGCGTCGCACTCGCCGACGGGCGCACCGTGCGCGCACGCCAGTTCGTCGCCTCGACCATCGACGTGCATCAGACGTTCGAGACCTTGATCGGCCGCGCGCAGATCCCGGCGGCACTTGCCCAAAAGCTCGACGGATTCCAGTACACCAAGTGGTCGCTGTTCGGCCTGCATCTCGCGCTCGATGAAAGCCCGCGCTTCGCCGCTGCGGTCTTCGATCCGAATATCGATCGCGCGCTCAAATGGAGCATCGGCGCGGAGACCATGGAGGATCTCTTCGCCGCGCATCAGGAGGTGATGGCCGGCAAGGTGCCCTCGATCGTGCAGTTCGGATCCGGCCCGCTCAGCTTGCTCGATCCGACCCAGGCACCGCCCGGCAAGCACACGAGCTATGCCTGGCACGTGATGCCGCTCGATCCCGACATCGGCGGCAAGAACTACGAGGACTGGAAGAGCGAGTTCGCCGAAAAGATCATCGAGACCTGGGCGCGCTACTGTCCGAACATGACGCGCCGAAACATCCTCGCCCAATATGTCTATACGGGACGCGAATACGTGCAGGAGCTCGTCAACATGCGCGGCGGCGACATCTTCATGGGCGCGTTCAATGCCGAGCAGGTGATGTACAACCACTTCGGCTACCGCACGCCGGTGCCGAACCTCTATTACGCCGGCTCGGCCGCGCACTGCGGCGGCGCCATCTCGGGCGGCCCGAGTTTTGTGGCGGCGGGAATCATCGCGCGCGATCTCGGATTGAAGCCGTGGTGGAAGCCATGGAACGCGCGGGAAGCATTGGAGAGGCTCGCCGCGTAGGACGGGTTGAGCGCAGCCAAACCCATCATCTATGCGTCGGCCGGACAGGCGTGGGGTTTCGCTTCGCTCAACCGATCCTGCGAATCCGCATTTTCTTTCGGGAGAAATGTCGGTTCGGCGTGGCCTCGATCGACATTATATTGGGCACACGGAACCGCCCGCGCCAAACAGGAACTCACCCATGCCGAACTACATGCTGCTTCTCCACGCCGATTCCAACCGCCCGCGCCCGACCTCGCCGGACGAGATCATGGCGGTCACCAAAGCCTACATGAACTGGGCGGACCGCATGCGCGCCGAAGGCCGCCTCAAGGGCGGCGAGAAGCTGACGTGGGACGCCGGCAAGGTGATGCGGCCGAAGAACGGCAAGGTCACCGTCACGGACGGGCCCTACGCGGAGAGCAAGGAGCTGGTCGGCGGATATTTTGCGATCAGCGCCACGGATTATGACGAGGCCTGCCGGATCGCGGAAAGCTGCCCACATCTCGGCTATGGCGGCACCATCGAGGTGCGCCAAGTCGATCAAATGTGATGTGAACGCGAGCCCGCGCCGATGACCCGAGCAGAACCGCTGGTCGACGATCTCTTCCGCCGCGAGGCGGGAAAGATTTCGGCATGGCTGGCGCGTCTGCTCGGGCCGGCGCGGCTGGATCTGATCGAGGACGCCGTGCAGGACGCCTTTGGCGCCGCGCTCGCGCGCTGGCCGCTCGACGGTGCGCCGGACAAACCCGCCGCGTGGCTCGCGGTCGCGGCGCGCAACAAGGCGCTCGACCGCCTGCGCCGCGACGCGCGGCTCGACCCGTTCGACGAAGGCGCCGCGCTGCGGCTCGGCTTCTCCGATCCCGAGCAGACCGGCCGCCTCGACGACACGCTTGCGCTGATGTTCGTCGCCTGCCATCCGGCGATCGAGCCGGACGAGCAGACCATGCTGACGCTCAAGACGGTGTGCGGCTTCGGCGTGAAGGAGATCGCCCGCGCCTACCTGTCGACGCCCGAGGCCGTGACACAGCGGCTCGTGCGCGCGAAGCGCAAGATCGCGGGGCTCGGGTTGCGTTTCGACATTCCCGAAGGTCTGGAGCTGAAAGAGCGCCTGCCGGCGCTGATCCAGGCGATCTATCTCCTGTTCAACGGCGGCTACACGTCGGACGAGGGCGACGCATTGATGCGACGCGAGCTGTGCGCCGAGGCGCTGCGGCTCGTCACCCTGCTGACCACGCACCCGACGACCGCGAACGGCGAGGTCCACGCGCTCGCGGCACTGATCTGCTTCCACCACGCACGTGCCGATGCGCGCACCGACGCGCACGGCGCCATGATCCTGCTCGCCGACCAGGATCGCACGCGATGGGACCGCGACCTGATCGGGCGCGGCCTCGAGCACCTGCGCCGATCGACCGACACCGACGACCTCACGCCCTTGCACATCGAAGCCGCGATCGCCTCGCTGCACGCCGCCGCGCCGTCCTTCGCCGAGACCGATTGGGCGATGATCGCCCATCATTATCAGGCACTGGAAGAGCTCAAGCCCACGCCGATCGTCCGGCTCAATGCCGCAATCGCCTGTGCCTACGCGGAGGGGCCGGCCGCGGGTCTTGTCCGCCTCGACGCGCTCGCCGACGCGCGCAAGCTCGGCGCCTACGCGCTATATCACGCGGCGCGCGGCGATCTGTTGCAGAAGCTGGACCGCCTGCACGCGGCGCGCATAGCGTATACGGCGGCGCTTGCCTGCCCGCTCAACGGCGTCGAGCGCGCCGGCATCGAGCGCAAGCTCGCGCAATGCGCACCGGCACTGCGCCCGCGCTCCCTCTCCCCGGGCGCGGGGAGAAGGTCGGGGTGAGGGGGGCGCCTCCGCAAAACTTGCGTCAACGACACGCTGATAGGCCCCCTCATCCCCACCTTCTCCCCGCGCGCGGCGAGAAGGTGCCCGCTGAGTTTGCGCCTCCTGCGATTCCAATTTCGCGTCACTCCTTCTTCCCGCCGCGCCGGCGGATCTCCTCGACGATGACGCTATTGTCGAGCTCGGCCTCGCCGTTGCGCACACAAGCTTCGAGCACGTCGCAATGCACCGCGAGCAATGGCAGCGGCTGGCCGGCCTTCTTGCCCTGGTCGAGCATGAGATGCACGTCCTTGAGTGTTTGCTTCGCCCGACCCTCTGGGCGAAAATCGCGGCCGATCATCTTGGCGCCCTTCGTCTCCATCACCTGCGAGTAGGCCGCGGACGCCTGTGCCACCTTGAGGAAAGCCGTCGGATCGAGGCCGAGCCGCGTCGCAAACACCAGGCCCTCGGCAAGCGCGAGGCGGTTGAGCCCGAGGATCAGGTTGACGGCGAGCTTGGTGCGTCCGCCGTCGCCGGCGGCGCCGACGTGAAAACGCCGCGGAAACAGCACCTGCAGCACGTCGTCGACTTCGGTCACGACCGCCGCATCGCCACCGATCAGGCCGACGCCGTCGCCTTGCCGCACTTGCTCGCTGGTTCCGGACACCGGCGTCTCGAGGAACTTCAGTCCCTGCGGAATGACCCGCGCCGCCAGCGCCGCCACCCGGTCGGGATCACAGGTGCTGGTGCACAACACGATCTTGTCCAGCTTGCCGGCTGTAACACCGAGCTGCGGAAGGATTTCGTGCACCACGACCTGCTCGACCTGGTCAGTGTTGAACACCGACAGCACGATGATGTTCGCAGCGCGCACGACGTCCGCGATCGATTGCGCCGCCTGCGCGCCGAATTCGCGCAGCCGCGCGGCCTTGGCGGGATCGACATCGTATCCGACCACGCCGAAGCCGGCGCCGGCGAGCCGGCGCGCAAAAACCTCGCCCATCAGGCCGGTACCGATCACACCGACAGGCGTCTTGGAGCTCATGGAAGTCCCCTGCTCTCTCTTGCGATTACGTAACGACTGTTGTCATGTCGCGTTTCGACGATGGTATCAACAGGGAGCGCCCGGCATGATCAATGCCGCAGTCATCGGTCTCGGCCGTTGGGGCAAGTCGCTCGTCAATGCCGTGCAGGGCAAGAGCGCGCGATTGCGCTTCGTGCACGGCGTGAGCAAGGAGCCGGACGACGCGCGCGCCTTCGCGCACCAGCACGGGTTCAAGCTCACGACCGACCTTCAGGACGCGACCGCCAATCCCGACGTGCAGGCGATCTTCCTCGCGACCCCCCATTCGCTGCATGTCGCGCAGGTCGCCGCGGTGGCGGGCGCCGGCAAGGCGGTGTGGTGCGAAAAGCCACTCGCGCTGACGCGCGCCGAGGCGGCGCGCTCGATCGCGGCCACCGCCAAAGCCGGCGTCGTGCTCGGCTCGGGCAACAACAAGCGTTGCTTCGCGTCGATGCGCGAGCTCAAGGCGCTGGTCGACGGCGGCACGCTCGGCGAGATCGTGCATGTCGAGGCGCATTTCTCCAACGACCACTCGACCCGCGTTGCCGGCGGCTGGCGCGACGACCCGCGCGAGTCGCCGGGCTACGGCATGACCGGCGCCGGGCTGCACCTGATCGACGCGTTGGTGAACATGGCGGGCACGATCCGCCGCGTCGACGCCAAGGCGTTTGCGCCGAAGCCGCCGCCCGACCCGCGCGACGTGGTGGCGGCGCTGGTCGAGTTCGCGAGCGGCGCGACCGGCCAGCTCGCGACCATCCGCGCCACCGTGCCGTTCTGGCGCGTCCATGTGTTCGGCACCAAGGGTTTTGCCGAGGCGCGCGACGAGGACATGCTGCGGGTCGGCTACATCGGCTCACCGCCGGAGGAGCGCAGGTTCGAGCATGTCGACTCGCTCAAGGTCCTGGTCGAGTCGTTTGCGGATGCCGTCGAGGGCAAAGCACCGTTCCTGGTGCGGCCGGACCAGATGCTCGACGTGGTCGGCGCCTTCGAGGCGATCGTGAAGTCGCTGGAGACGAGGAAGCCGGTGGACGTCGGCGCGTAACGCGTAGGATGCGCAAAGCGAAGCGTGCGCACCATCCCACCCCGCGTGGGCACGGCGCGTTCCGCGCCTTTGCCCACCCTATGATTCACGCAACGATGTCCCGCGTAATTTCGCCAACCTTCGCCACCCCGCACAGCGCCATCGCCCGCATCAACTCGCCGCGCAAATGCATGAACACGTCGCGCACGCCGTCGGCGCCGCCGAGCGCGAGGCCCCAGACGGCGGGGCGGCCAATCAGCACCGCGCGGGCGCCCAGCGCGAGCGCCTTGACGATGTCGGTGCCGCGGCGGACGCCGCCGTCGACATAGACCTCGGCCTTGTCGCCGACCGCGACGGCGACCTCCGGCAACGCGTCGGCGGTCGCGACCGCCGCGTCGAGATGACGGCCGCCGTGGTTGGAGACGATGACGCCCTTGGCGCCGAGCTCGACACACCGCGCCGCATCGTCGCCGCGCAGGATGCCTTTGACCAGCAGCGGCAAGGGCGAGCGTCGCACCAGCCAGGCGAGATCATCGAACGTCGCCGGGTATGTCACGCTGCCCGAATGCGCGGCGCCGTAGCCGTGCGCCGCGAGCGGCTGGCCCGGCAGGTTGGCGGCGCGCATGTCCGACGCCGCGAGCGGGGCGCGCGCCGCGCGCGGGCTCGAACCGTAGACGGGCTGATCGACCGTGAGCACCACGGCGCGAAAACCGGCCGCCGCGGCGCGATCGACCAGGCCTTCGGTGACGCTGCGATCGGGCGGCAGATACAGTTGGAACCACTGCGGCGCGGTGGTGCGCTCGGGCACGGCGTCCTCCATCGTCACGGTCGCGTTGTTCGCCATCACGTAGGGCACACCGGCCGCGGCCGCCCCGCGCGCGGTCGCACGCTCGCCGTCGGGATGAAACAGCTTGTGCCGCCCGGTGGGCGCGGCGATCAACGGGACCGCGATGCGTTCGCCGAGCACGCTGACCGAGGCGTCGATCGCAGTCACGTCGCGCAGCACGCGCGGCCGCAACCGCAGGCGCCGCCAGGCCGCAATGTTGTCGGCAAGAGTGACCTCGTCGTCGGCGCCGACCGCCGCGAACGCGAACGCCCCGGGCGGCAGCTTCTCGCGCGCGCGATCCTCCAGCGCGTCGAAGTCGCGGCTGTCCATGGGTGCGGACTCCGTCAACGCGGCTCTCCTATTCCTCACTCCACCCTCATCCTGAGGAGCCCGCCTTCGCCAAGGCTTCAGCGGGCGTCTCGACTTGTCCGCCGTAGCCCGCAGGGCGAAGGGCGGAAGGACGAGGGTGGCCGATGCGGCGCCGCCTGTACCCGTGGCCCATCCTTCGAGACGCGTCGCTTCGCGACGCTCCTCAGGATGACGGTTTGCATGGGGCGATATAAGAGACGCTACTTCATCTTATTGCTCAGCGTGCCGATCTTCTCGATCCACAGCTTCACGGTGTCGCCGGCCTTGAGGAACTCCTTGCGCGCGGCGCCGACGCCGGCGGGCGTGCCTGTCATGATCACGTCGCCGGGATGCAGCGTGATACGCGAGGAGAGTTGGGCGATCTGTTCGTTGGTATTGAAGATCATCTGGCCGGAGTTGGAGTCCTGCTTGATGACATCATTGACCCACAGCTTCATGGCGAGATTGTGCGGATCGCCGATATCGGACGCCGGCACGATCCACGGGCCCATCGGACAGGAGCCGTCAAAACTCTTGTGCGAGACCCAGTCGGCCTTGAACGGCGAGCCCACGGAGATCTTCTCGCGATTGCCCATGTCGCGCGCCGACAGGTCGTTGGCGATGGTGTAGCCCGCCACATAGTCGAGCGCTCGTTCGATCGAGACGTTCTTCGCCGGCCGGCCGATCACCGCCGCGAGTTCGACCTCCCAGTCCATGGTCTTCGATGCCGCCGTGATGTCGACGACGTCGTCCGGCGCCGCGACCGCATGCGAGACCTTGATGAAGTGCCACGGCTTGAGGCCGAGCGTATGCGGGTCGGGCTCGATCGGGCGGTTGTGCAGCTTCGCCATCTCGAGCGCGTGGTCGGCATAGTTCGCGCCCGCGCAGTAGATCGCGCCCGGACGCGGGATCGGCGCCAACAGCTTCACTTGGGCGAGCGGTACACCGGTCGCGGCCGCGCTCTCGGCGGCGCGGCGCAGCCGCCCTTCGGCGGCCGGCCAATCGGCGAGCACTCCCAGTACGGTCTCGTGCCCGGGCATACCGGTCAGGGCGGCGATGTCGGAGACGCGGTCGTCCACCACCATGCCGGCACGCGCACCATCGCCGCTCTCGAAACTGACAAGCTTGAAGCTGCTCATGCGATCGTTCCTTCCAGAAATGGACGTCAGCAATAGCCGCCCTGACGGCGTTTGACTATGCGGTCGGGGCCTCGGGCGGCGGCGTTCCGCCCGGCACCTTGATCATGATCCAGAGCATCATGTCCCAGGCATTGCGAAGTCCGGCGAACAGCAGCACCAGGAGCGCGATCGCCATGACGTACGCGCTCGCCGCCATGTGCAAAAAGCCCAGCACGGCCGCCGCCAGCGCCAGCAGGTAGCTCGCCATCGGGATCAGCGCATAGAAGAGCCGATCGACCAGCTCGACCCTGAAGCGATGGCGGATGATGAGCTGGAGCAGCACCCGGCCGCCATATCCGATGCCGGCCAGGCCGCCGACGGCGAGCAGCGAGCTGATCGTTTCCCACGCATGGGTCGGCATGGTGATCAGCAGGCACGCGAACAGCACCGCCGCGAAGTGGACCACGGTCGGCGTGATGAAGGCCTCGAGCGCGCCGCGATGATCCTCGTTGAACACCGTCGCGCCGATCGAGGCAGCGACGAACATCAGGCCGACCAGCGTCGCCGAGGCGGTGCCGAGCAGGACGTAGAAGTCGTGCCATTCGTGCAGGAGCTCGGAGAGCGACATGGGCATACTCAGGTTCCCGTACAGGCGACTTCCCTTATAGCCTAGCGCCATCCGAAGTGCGTAGGATGGGTTGAGCGCAGCGAAACCATCACTGTACGGCAACTCATAGGTGATGGTTTCGGGCTTCGCCCTCAACCCATCCTACGAGCGAATTCCTGGAGCATCCCATGATCAAGCCGAGCCGGGTCGGTCACGCGACCTTCGAGACGCCGGATCTCGACAAGGCGCTCGCCTATTGGATCGAGGTGAACGGCCTCCGGCTCGCGGCGCGCGAGAACGGCCGCGCCTATCTCTCGAGCAAGACCGGGCTCCTCACCCTCGCGCTCGAGCAGGGTGGCGACGAGGACCTCAAGCGCATCTCGTTCGAGGTCTCGCCCAAGGCGGATTTGGCCGACCTCGCCAAGAAGCTCGCGGCGGACGGCATCAAGAGCGAGGTGCGCAGTGATCCGGTGCCCGGGGTCGGCAAGGTGCTCGCCTTTCAGGACCCGAAAGGTACGACCATCGAGCTCTTTCAGGAATGGAGCTATCTCGGCAGCCACCATCAGGTGCTCGGCGCCGGCCCCCTCAAGCTCGGCCACATCGCCTACGTCGTGCCCGATCCGGCCGCGATCGCCGACTTCTACTGCCGCGTGCTCGGCTTCCGCGTCTCGGATTGGATCGAGGACTTCTTTGTCTTCCTGCGCTGCAATCCCGACCACCACACGGTCAATTTCATTCGCGGCGCGAAAACCAAGATGCATCACATCGCCTTCGAGATGAAGGATTTCGCCCACATCCAGCACGCTTGCGAGCTCTTGGCGATACGTAAAATTCCCATCAACTGGGGCCCGGTTCGGCACGGGCCCGGCCACAACGTCGCGATCTACCACCGCAATTTCGACGGCCAGAACGTCGAGCTCTACATCGAGCTCGACCAGATGAAGGACGAGGAACTCGGCTATTTCGACCCGCGCCCCTGGCACCACGACACGCCGCAGCGCCCGAAGACCTGGGACCGCAAGGTCGCGCCGGCCTTATGGGGCCCGATGCCGGCGCCGGATTTCCGACGCGAGCACGAGTAGGCGACGCGCTGAACCTTCCTCGCCCGTCACCTGCGGCGCGCGCACGCCCGCCCTTGCGCCTGGCCCTCGAAGGGCGCCGGCCCGTGCGGCGCGGCTTGCGCGCCGGCTGCACCACCTCAGCCGATCATCCTTCGAGGCCTGCGCTTCGCGCAGGCGCCTCAAGATGACGGCTCATGACTGGCGTGCGGCCCGTGCTGGCGGCTCGCGGGGCGATGTAATATCATGCCTCAACAAAATGGCGCGTCGGCGTTCCGGCCACCGTATCGGCCGAGGATCGACGAGAGTCGGGAGGCAGTAACGGTCATGGCCGAGAAGCTCGTTGGCAAGGCATCCGAGTTCAAGGACGGCGACCGGCGCATCGTGTTCGTCGGCGACACCGAGGTCGGCGTATTCAAGGATCGCGGCGAGTTCCACGCTTACAGCAATTACTGCCTGCACCAGGGCGGCCCGGCCTGCGAGGGGCTCATCATCGCCAAGGTCGAAGAGCGCATCATGCCGGACAAGACCTCGAAGGGCCTCTACTTCTCCGACACCGAGACGCACTTCGTCTGCCCGTGGCACGGCTACGAGTACGACATCAAGACCGGCGAATGCGTCTCCGACCGC
>DASXCK010000013.1:0-11977 GCA_036491235.1 Xanthobacteraceae bacterium
AGGTCACCAACTCGGCGCCGCTGGTCGCGGCGGCGCAGAACACCGTCGACGGCACCAGCAATTTCGTCCTCCTCACCCTGCCGTTCTTCATCTGGGCCGGGCTGATCATGGAAAAGGGCGGCATCAGCGTGCGGCTGGTGCGCTTCGCGAGCGCGCTGGTCGGCCATCTGCGCGGCGGCCTGTTGCAGGTCGTGGTGGTCACGATCTATCTCGTCTCCGGCATTTCCGGCTCGAAGGCCGCGGACGTGGTCGCGGTCGGCTCGGTACTGCGGCGCGAGCTCAAGCGCCAGGGATATGCGCCCGAGCAGGGCGCGGCGGTGCTGTCGGCGGCCGGCGCGATGTCCGAGACCATTCCGCCCTCGATCGCGATGCTGGTGCTCGGGTCGGTGGCGCCGATCTCGATCGGCACCCTGTTCGTCGCCGGCCTGCTGCCGGCCGCCGTGATCGCGCTCTTCCTCATGATCGCCGTCAACCTGCAGGCGCGTCGGCTCGACCTGCCGCGCTCGCCGCGCGCAAGCCTCGCCGAGCTCGGACGCGCGGCCGGCGGCGCGGTGCTGCCGCTGATCATGCCGGTGATCATGATCGTCGGCATCAAGGGCGGCTACGCGACGCCGACCGAGGTCTCGTCGGTCGCGGTGCTGTACGGGCTGGCGCTCTCCGTCGCGATCTATCGCACCATCGGCTGGCGCGGCTTCTTCGCGATCGCGGTCGAGTGCGGACTGCTCGCCGGCATGGTGCTGTTCATCATCGCCGCCGCGGGCTCGTTCGCCTGGACGCTGACGGCCGCCAACCTGCCCGCCGCCCTGGTCGAGGCGCTGCACCTCATGGGCGACAACCCGTCGCTCTTCCTCATCGGCTCCATGGTGCTGCTGATCGTGGTCGGCACCCTGCTCGAAGGCCTGCCGGCACTGATCATTCTCGGGCCACTGCTGCTGCCGCTCGCCAACGGGCTCGGCATCGACAGCATTCACTATTCGATGGTGATCCTGCTCGCCATGGGAATCGGCATCGTCATCCCGCCGATCGGCATCTGCTTCTACATCTCATGCGCGGTCGCCGAGGCGGACGTGGAAGCCTCGGCCAAGGCCATGCTGCCGTATCTGGCGGTGCTGATCCTCGGCGTGCTCACGGTCGCGTTCGTGCCGTGGTTCACCCACGCGGTGCCGACGCTGCTGGGGGATCATTATTGAGAGTCTGCCGCAGATAAATGCACTACAATCCGTCATCCTTCGAGGCTCGCTGCGCTCGCGCCTCAAGATGACGGGTTTAGTTGATCAGTCACTGGAGAGTCCCATGCACGGTCGCTTCGTCGTCGCGGCAATCGCCCTGATCGCTTTTGCAACACCGCTCGCGGCGCAGACGCCGCCCGACCCGATCGTGAAGACCGAAGGGCTGCGGCAGATCTCGCCGCACGTGCACATCATTCCGGACAATAGCGTCCCGCTGGTGCCGAATGTGGGCTACGTGATCGGCGACAAGGCCGTGCTGGTGATCGACACCGGGCTCGGGCCGCGCAACGGCGCGGCCGTGTACGAGATCGCGAAGAAGCTCGGCGGCACGAAGGAGCTCTATCTCGTCACCACCCACGTGCACCCCGAGCACGATCTCGGCGCGCAATCATTCCCGGCGACGACCAAGCTCATCCGCTCGACCGACCAGGTGAAGGACATCGCCGAGTTCGGCCTGCAGCTCGCCGACATCTTCGCCAAGCGCTCCGCGATCAATGCCGAGCTGCTCAAGGGGGCGACCTTCCGCAAGGCCGACATCACGTTCGAGCACGACTACGATCTCGATCTCGGCGGGGTGCACGCCAAGCTGACCGCGATGGGCGCGAACCACACCGCCGGCGACACGATCATCTGGATCGACACCGACCGGGTGCTGTTCGCCGGCGACATCGCGATGCGCGCGCAGCCCGCGTTCGCGAGCCCGCATTCGAGCCTGAAGCACTGGCTCGCCAGCCTCGACCAGCTGGAGACGCTCAAGCCCGCGATCATCGTGCCGAGCCATGGCCCGACCGGCGACGGCGTCGGCTTCATCACGGGCTATCGCGCCTATTTGACGGAAATCCGCGACCGCACGACGGGGGAAAAGCATGCCGGCCACAGCGTCGATCAGGCGGTCGCGACGGTCTCGGCCGCTTTCGGCGACCGCGCGCCGGACAAGGGCCGGCTCACGGGGGCGATCAAGGCGGCGTATGCGGAGGCGCCGTAAACTGCTGCATCCACGCTCCACCCGCCGCCGTCATTGCCCGCTCTCGCGGGCAATGACGCAGCAGGTTTGGATCATGGGAAACGAGCGCAGCTTTGCGGCAGGCGCCATGCCCCACAAACGGCCATAGCTACCGCATGCGGGACTTACGCTATAGTCCGCCCCGCGCCTCGCGCCCGATAATCAGCAAAAGCACGAGCAGGGAGACCTCCATGGCTGCCAACACCCGCTTCTTGAATCCCAAGACCCTCGCCGAGCAACACGGCTACAGCTACGTGGTCGAGACCACGGGACCGGGGCGCACGGTCTATATCGCGGGTCAGCTCGGGCTCGACCTCGACAACAAGCTCGTGGGAGCGCCGGGCGACTTCCGGGCGCAAGCCAACCGGGCGATCGAGAACCTCGAGGCGGCGCTGGCGAGCGTCGGCGCGAGCCTCGCGGACGTGGTGAAGATCAACAGCTATCTCACCGACATGTCCCACCTCGCCATCTACCGCGAGGTGCGCGACCAGTTCTTCAAGATGCCGCGCCCCGCGAGCACCACGGTCGCGATCTCGCAGCTCGCGCGGCCCGGCGGCCTGTTCGAGATCGAGGCGGTCGCGGTGCTGCCCGCCAAGACCGCAAAGCCCGCCAAGGCGCGCGGCGCGAGCCGCGCCGGCAAGGCCGCCAAGAAGGCTAAGGGCGCCCGAAAGAAACGAAGGTAAGCAGCGCGAACACCGGCAGCAGCACGGCGCAGGACCAGGCGAGGTAACCAAAGAAGCTCGGCATTTTGACGCCGCGCTCGGTCGCGATGGCGTAGATCATCAGGTTGGGGGCGTTGCCGATATAGGTGAGCGCTCCCATGAACACGGCGCCGAGCGAGATCGCGGCGAGCACCGGGGCGAGCTCGCCCATCAGGCGCGCCGCGTCGCCGCCGGCGAGCTCGAAGAACACCAGATAGGTCGGCGCATTGTCGAGCACGGCCGACAGGAGGCCGCTCAGCCAGAAATAGGCAGCGACGTGCGGCCCGCCGTCCGGACGGGTCACGACGTGGACGAGCCAGGCGAAGGGGCCATGCTCGCCGGCCCCGAGCGCCGCCAGCATCGGAATGATGCAGACGAAGATCGCGCCGAACAGGACGACGACCTCGCGGATCGGTTCCCAGGAAAAGCCATTGGCCTCGCGGTGCTCGTCCGGCGTGAGCGCGAGCGAAGCGATCGCGATGAGGACAAGCGCAGCGTCGCGGAGCAGGTTTTCGAGCGTGAGCGGCGTGCCGGCGACGTCGAACGTGACGCCTGACCGCCATTTGGCGGACAAGAGGATCGCGCCGACGATCAGGACGATCAGCACGACGTTGACGAGGCCCTTGATGTGCAGCACGCGCGACGCGGCCGGCTCGTCGAGAATCTCGATGCGGCGATCGCGCCGGTAGTGCCAGACGTCGATGGCGATGAAGACCGCGAGCACGATGAGTGCCGCGACCGCGGTCTCGCCGGCGAGATGGCGCACGGGCCAGAAGAAGGCGACGCCGTTCAGGAAACCGACGAAGAGCGGGGGATCGCCGAGCGGCGAGAGCGCGCCGCCGATATTGCCGACGAGGAAGATGAAGAACACGACGACGTGCGCGTTGACGAGGCGCGCCGCGTTGGCGCGCAGCAGCGGGCGGATCAGGATCATGGCGGCGCCGGTGGTGCCGATGAGGCTCGCGAGTCCGGTGCCGAGGACAAGGATCAGCGTGTTGACCCACGGCGTGCCGCGCAGGACGCCGGTGACGAGTATCCCGCCGGCGACCACGTAGAGCGCGAACAGGAGTGCGATGAAGCCGATGTAGTCGGCAAGCGCCACGTGCACCAGCGCGGCGGCCGCGGCCGGCACGCCGTAGAGGGCCGCGAGCGGCGCAAGCGTGAGGGTCGCCCACGCATAGGCGATCTTGCCGTAATGACGATGCCAGACGCGCGGGAAAAGCTGCGGGCCGATCGCGATCGTGAGCAGCAGGCCGACGAACGGCAACGCCCACGGCCAGCGCAGCGCCGCGCCGTCGAGCGCGGCGGCCGTCGCCGGCCCCGGCACGAGGACCAAGGCGATCGCGAGCGCGGCGGCGCGAACCGTGACGGCTGGTGGGCGGCGCCGCGTCGGATCAGAGGGGATACGGCTCGCCTTCCACGTCATGCCCGGCCTTGTGCCGGGCATCCACGTCTTTGCGGCATGGCAAGAAAGACGTGGATGGCCGGGACAAGCCCGGCCATGACGGCTCACTGCATGTGGAATCAGCTTCAGACTCCTTTCAACGTCACTCCGGCTTCAGGCCGATGTCGCGCGTGACCTTGCCCCACAGATCGTACTGGGCGCGGACGAAATCGCGCGTCGACTGCGGCGTGCCGGCACCCTCGGTGAAGAAGCCGACGACTGAGAGCGTGTGCGCGACCTCCGGGTCCTTGAGGATCTTGTCGAGCTCGCGGTTCATGCGCGCGACGATGTCGGGCGGCGTCCCGGCCGGCGCCGCGATGGCGAACCAGCCGATCATCTCGACGCCGGGGAAATTGTCGGCGATCGGCGGCACATCCGGATAGTTGTCGAGCCGGGCGAGCGAACTCACCGCAAGCGCACGCAGCTGCCCTTTCGCGATGAATGGCGCCGCCGACGGCACCGCAAGAACCACGAGCTGCACGCGGCCCGACAGCACGTCCTCGACGCCCTGCGGCATCTTCGCATACGGCACCTGGAGGATGTCGACGGCGCCCAGCTTGTCGATCCAGGCCGCGAGGATGCCGGAAAAATTCTTCGGCCCGTCGGTCGCGAAGGTGAGCTTGCCGGGATTCTGCTTCGCATAGGCAAACAGCTCCGACAGGCTTTTCACCGGGACACTCGGATTGGCGAGCACCAGGAAGGGGCCTTTGGCCACCATGCCGACCGGGACGAAGTCCTCGAGCGGATCATAGGGCAGCGTCTTGAAGGTGTAGGGGTTGGTCACGAGGGCGGCCGCCGTGGCGAACAGGAAGGTGTAGCCGTCAGGCGCCGCGCGCGCGGCGACCTGGGCGCCGATGGTATTGCCGCCGCCCGGCCGGTTCTCGACCACGATCTGCTGGCCCAGTGCGCGGGTGAGGCGGACGCCGAGCATACGGGCGATAAGGTCCGGGGTACCGCCGGCGCCTTGGGTGACGATCAGGCGGACGGGGCGCGTTGGCCAGGATTCGGCGCGGGCGGCGGTGACGGCGAGGACGACCAACAGAAGCGAAAATGTCGAACGAATAACGGGGTGCATGGGTTCTCTGCAGTTGAGACCGTCATGCCCGGGCTTGTCCCGGGCATCCACGTCTTCCTAGGCGCATAACACAAGACGTGGATGGCCGGGACAAGCCCGGCCATGACGGGAACCGTTCTTACGATTGGAAGCCGAACATCTTTGCGGCATTCCCTCCGATGATCTTGTCCTTGTCGGCATCGGAAATGCCGGGCGTGTCGCGGACGAACTCGATCGGCTTCGTCTCGCCGACCGGATAGTCGGACCCGAGGATCACCTGGCTGGCGCCGACCTTCTCGACCAGATTGCGCAGCACGTCGTGGTCGTAGACGCAGCTGTCATAGTAGAGCTGGCGCAGGTACTCGTCCGGGCTCTTCTTCATGTTCGCGCGGGTGGTCGGCTTCTCGAGGTAGTTGCGCGAGACGCGACCCATGCACAGCGGCATGTAGCCGCCGCCGTGGGAAATGCAGATCTTCACATTGGGGAACGTTTCGAGCACGCCCTCGTACATCAGCGACGCGATCGCCATCGACTCCTCGAAATTCTGCCCGACGCTGTTCCACAAGAAGTGCTTCTCGAAGCGCGGACCCGGATTGCCGGCCGGATGGATGTAGACGACCGCGTCGTGCTCGGCGGCTTTTTCCCAGAACGGCCATAGGCGGCGGTCGCCGATCTCCATGTCGCGCGCCGTGGTCGAGATATTGAAGCCGCGCAGCTTGAGCTCGCGCATGCAGCGCTCGGCCTCGCGCGCCGCAAGCTGCGGCGCATGCAGCGGCACGGTGCCGAGACCGATGAGACGCCGCGGATTGGTCGCGACCATCGTGGCCAGCGTGTCGTTGAGCCTGCGGTCGAGGCGCAGGCTTTCCTCCGGTTCGGCCCAATAAGTGCAGACATGGACGAGGCTCGCGGTGAGCACCTGCACGTCGACGCCCATCCTGTCCATCTCGGCGAGGCGCCGGGTCGCATCGCTCATCGTGGCGCAGACGAAATCGCTGCGCTCCCGCGCCTTGTCGCGGGCTTCCGGGCTGAGCGAGGGATCGGCTGTCGCCTTGCCGAAGACGCTGTGTCCCACCGTCGCGGCGTAGACCTCGAGGTCCATCATGTGCGCGTGGATGTCGATGGTGGTCATATTTCCTGCTCACTCCCTTGATCGTAGGGTGGGCAAAGGCGCGGGAACGCGCCGTGCCCACGCCGGCGCAGTGGTGGCTTCGCTTTGCCCACCCTACGGCTTCCTCGAATAGAAAACCCGGCGCTGCAACGGGAAAATCTGCCAGTCGAGCTTCTCGACGATCACGCCCCAGATGCCCTTCGGTGCCCACAGCATCACGACGATGGCGACCGCGCCCAGCATCAGCAAGTAGAGCGCGCCGAGATCGGCGAGGGTCTGACGCAGCAGGAAGAACACGAGGGTGCCGACGATCGGACCTTCGAGGCGGCCGATGCCGCCGATCACGGTGATGAAGATCACGAAGGCGGTCCAATCGTTGACGCTGAAGGCGGCGTCGGGCGAGATGCGCAGCTTCTGCAAAAAGAGCAGCGCGCCGACCATGGCGGTGCCGGCGGCGGTGAATACGTAGACCACGAACTTCACCCGCGCGACGTCGACGCCGTTGCTGCGCGCCGCGAGCTCGTTGTCGCGGATCGCGGTGAGCGCGAGGCCGTAGCGCGAGCGCAGCAGCAGCAGGATGAGGGCGAGGATCGCGACGGCGAGCGCGAGCGCGATCCAATAGATCAGGTACTCGCGCATGGCGCGCGAGGGTGCGATCGCGATCACGATCGCGGCCGGAAGGCTGGTGCCGGAGCCGCCGCCGAGCGCCGCGACCTGCGAGGCAAGGCCGCGGAACACTTCCGCCACCACCCAGGTGCCAATCGCGAAATAATGCCCGCGCAGGCGGAAGACGAGCGCTGCGACCGGAACGGCAACCAGCGCGCCGATCAGGCCGGCGAGCGGGATCGCGGCGAGCGGCGGGACATCTGCGAGGATGGTGAGCGTGAACAGCGCGTAGGCGCCGAGCCCAACGAAAGCCTGCTGGCCGACCGAAACGAGGCCCGCATAGCCGGCGAGCAGGTTCCACAGGCTCGCCAACGCGACGTAGGCGAAGATCTCTTGCATGAGATGCAGGTCGTCGCGTCCGGCCCACCACGGGGCGGCGGCAAGCGCCACCAACAGCACGGCGACGACCGCGAGGCTGATCGCACTGCGGCGGTCGGTGAACCGCACATGGAAAGCGGGCTGGAGGGCGGGCGCGCTCATCCGCGGATCCTGGGGAAGAGGCCTTCGGGCCGTACGCCGAGCACGATGAGGAACGCGATGTGGCCGGCGAGCAGCTGCCAGCCGGGATCGAGCTTGGCGCCGACCGCCTGCGCGACGCCGAGCACGATGCCGCCCGCGAGCGTGCCCCAGAGATTGCCGAGGCCGCCGATGATCACGGCCTCGAAGCCGAAGATGAGGCGGGCAGGGCCTATTGCGGGGTCGAAGTTGGTGCGCACCGCGAGCAACACGCCGGCGAGGCCGACGACGGCGAGCGACAGCGCCATGGCGAGCGCAAAGACATGGCGGTTGTCGAGGCCCATGAGCCCGGCGACGGCAGGATCGTCGGACGTCGCGCGGAAGGCGCGGCCGAAGGCGGTGCGATAGAACAGCACCTGCAGGCCCGCGATCACCGCGACGGCGGCAACGAACTGCAACAGCGGCAGGAGACCGATCGAGAGGCCGGAGGAGACCTGCCAGGTCGCGACCTCGATGGCGCCCGCCTGCAGGCGACGGCTGTCGGCGGTGAACAGCTCGAGCAGGCCGTTCTGGATGATGATCGAGAGGCCGAAGGTGACAAGCAAGGGCGGCAGCAGGTCGGGGCCGAGCGTGCGGTTGAGCAAGCCGCGCTGGAGCGCGTAGCCGATCGCGGCCATCAGCGGCACGACGACCAGCAGCGCCGACAGCGGGCCGATGCCCATCGTCTCGGTGACGACCAGCGCGAGATAGGCGGCGAGCACGATGAAGTCGCCATGCGCGATGTTGACGAGGCGCATGACGCCGAAGATGAGCGACAGCCCCGCCGCAAACATGGCGTAGAGCCCGCCGGTGAGCACGCCCTGCACGATGGTGTTGAGCCATTCCATCAGGAGGGCCTTCTTGGCACAGCGCCCGCGCTCCGTCTCCCCGCAGGGGAGAGGGTTGGGGTGAGGGGATTCAGGTGTTTCGATTGAGACTCCGAACGCCCCTCACCCGGCTCGCTTTGCTCGCCACCTTCTCCCCTGCGGGGAGAGGGGAAGACACGCGCGTCGTGCATCATCATCGCTCGTTACACTCCGAAATACGCCGCGGCCACCGCCTCGCGCGTGGCGTCACGCGCGGCGCCCGCGAAGGCGACGCGGCCTTCTTGCAGGCAGTAGACTTGGGACGCGGCGGCGAGCGCCTGGGCGATATCCTGCTCGACGATCACGAGGCCCGTCCCCTCGGCGACGATCGCGGGCAGGCGCGCATAGATGTCGCGCACCACGATGGGCGCGAGGCCGAGGCTGAGTTCGTCGCATAAGAGGAGCGCCGGGTTCGCCATGAGGGCACGGCCGAGCGCGGCCATCTGTTGCTGGCCGCCGGAGAGCGCGGTGCTCGGCAGATGCCGACGTTCGGCGAGTGCCGGAAAGAGCGCGTAGATGCGTTCGAGCGTCCACGGGCCGAGCCGGCGCAGCTGGCCGCCGATCAAGAGATTCTCCTCGACGGTGAGCGAGGGAAAGAGGCGCCGACCCTCGGGGACAAGCGCGATGCCGCGCGCGACCACGCGATGCGCCGGCAGGTCGCCGATCGGCGCGCCGTCGAACACGATCGCGTCACGCCGCACCGGCATCAAGCCAGCGATGCTGTTGAGCAAGGTGCTCTTTCCCGCGCCGTTCGCACCGATGATCGCGACCACCTGGCCGCGCTCGACCGTGAGCGAGACGCCGAACAGCGCCTGGAAATCGCCGTAGAACGCGGTCAGCCCGCGCACGTCGAGCAATGTCCCTCGGGACCCTGTGGCGGCCTCAGGCATCGGCCGCGATCCCCATGTAGATCTCGGCGACGGCGGCGTTGCGGATCACCGCCTGCGGCTCGCCCTGCGCGATGATGGCGCCGCCATGCAGGACGGCGAGACGGTCGACCACGGCGACGAGCGCATGCACGATGTGCTCGATCCAGATGACGGAGACGCCCTGGCGCCGGATGTCCTTGATCAGCGCGACCAGCGCGACGCATTCGTGCTCGGTGAGGCCGCCCGCGACCTCGTCGAGCAGCAGCACTTTCGGGTCTGTCGCGAGCGCACGGGCGAGCTCGAGGCGCTTGCGGTCGAGGAGCGTCAGCGACCCGGCAAGCCTGTTCGCCTTGTCGGCGAGCCCGCAGCGGTCGAGGATGCCGACACAGCCCGCATAGACGTGGCGCTCGGGGTGGCCGCCGCCAAAAGCGGCGGCCACGACCAGATTCTCGAACACCGTCATGCCGCCGAACGGCTGGGGAACCTGGAACGAACGCGCAATGCCCATGGCGCAGCGCCGGGCCGGCGACAAATGCGTGACGTCGCGGCCCGCGAAGGTGACCCGCCCGGCGTCGGGCGCGACCGTGCCGGTCATGATGCCGAACAGAGTGGTTTTTCCGGCGCCGTTCGGCCCGATGATGCCGAGCGCCTCGCCCTCGTTGAGCGCAAGGTCGATGCCGTCGGCGATGACGATCGCGCCGAAGCGTTTGGAGATTTTGTCGAGGGCGAGGATGGGAGGCATGACGTTGCGTCTGACCGGCTGCGATTGGAACCTAAACCCACCGCGGATTCAAGGCGACGCGCGGCAGCGCCCGTCGCGAGCTTGCCAATCGCCTGACGCGGGCGTTAGAAGCACGCACCCTGGGAGCGGATGAGCGCCATGCAATCGACGGACAACCAGTCAATCCTGCGATTGTTGATTTCGCTCGTGCTCGTCACGACGGCAATGACTTTCTATGCCGGCATCCACCTCGAGCGCACGCTGCCGGAGCCGCTCTACGCCTTCGTCCATGCCCAGGCCAACGGGAACATCTCGACGTCCCAGGCGGCCTCTGCGCTGCTGGTCTTTGCGTTTGTCGCGCTGGCGGTGACCGGCATGGTGGGGCTGTGGTGGTGCCGCCGCTGGGGGCGCTTGGCGTTCACGGTCGGGTCCCTCGCCTTGCCGGTCGTCGTCGTGGTCCAGGCGATCACGGATCCGGCCGCCTTGATCACCAATGCGGTCGAGTCCGGCGCCAACATGGCGAGCAACATGGCGATCGGCGCGACACTCGCGATGATCTGGCTCGGCATGGAGGCCGAGTTCAGCGAGCAGCCCGCGCATGGGCCGCGCGGGGTGACGTGAGGACGAGGCCACCAGCGATTTAATGCACCGTCATGCCCGGCCTTCTGCCACGGGTGTCCGGTTTAGATTTTGTAGACAGAGCGCATGGCGTGGATTCTTCTGTGTTTTGAGCGTTCGGCAACGTTCGAGACACAGGAGAGGATCCGCGCCATGCGCCATCAGAATACAGTATTCCACAGTGTCCTGAAGCTCATCCCATGGGGAGTGCTCAAGAAGCTTGTTGATGAGCACGGGGCAGACAAGCGCGTGCGTCGGCTGACGACACAGAAGCAGCTGATCGCGCTTCTGTACGCGCGATTGAGTGGATCTGAGAGCTTGCGCGCGATCGAGGCTGGCTTCGAAAGCCATTCGCCTCGCCTTTACCATCTGGGCGCCGGTAAGGTGTCACGCGCGACGCTGTCTGACGCCAATGCGGGCCGCCCCTGCGCGGTGTTCAATGGATTGCTGGCCGAGTTGATGGGCCGTTGCGAGGGCTTGCTTGGGCGCAAGCTTGCAGATGCGCTGTACCTGGTCGATTCCACCAGCTTTCGCTTGAGTTCCCTGAGCGGTAGCTGGGCGCAGTTCTCGCAAGCCGCGTGCGGAGCCAAGCTGCATGTCGTTTACAACCCGGACGGCGAGCATCCGATCATCGCCGACGTGACGCCGGCTAACGTAAACGACATCACGGTGGCCAAGGCCATGCCGATCCGGGCGGGCGCGACCTACGTCTTCGACCTCGGCTACTACGATTATGGCTGGTGGGCCGATCTCGACAACGCCGGCTGTCGCATTGTCAGCCGGTTGAAGGTCAATACGCCACTGATCATCAGTGCCGAGAACCATGTGACAGCGGGCTCACCCATCCTGTCCGACCGCATCGGTCATTTGCCCGAACGGCAAGCAAGGTCGCGCAAGAACCCCTTCCAGGAGCCGGTGCGCGAGGTGCGCGTGCGCGCCGTGAGCGGGACGATATTGCGCATCGTCACCAACGATCTCGACGCTCCGGCCGAACAGATCGCAGAACTCTATAAGCGCCGATGGCAGATCGAGCTGTTCTTCCGCTGGATCAAGCACACGCTCAAAATCCGCCACTTCCTCGGCACTTCCGAGAACGCCGTCCGCATTCAGATCGCCGTTGCCCTGATCGCCTTTCTGCTCCTGCGCATGGCGTACCGCGTCCAGAGCAGCGTCAAAACGCTGCTCTCATTCGTTCGCCTCGTG
>DASXCK010000014.1:0-3718 GCA_036491235.1 Xanthobacteraceae bacterium
GCCGGGATCGAACGGCGCCTCGCGGTAGCGGAACTCGGACGCGACGTCGATCTCGACCGGAAGCCGCGCGAAGCGCTCGAACCAGTATTTGCCGATCAGTCCCGCATAATAGGCGGTGCCGCAGGCCGAGATCGCCATGCGTTTGATGTTCTTGAAGTCGAACGGCAGCTTCTCCGGCAGTGCGATCCGCCCGGCCGCCATGTCGATGTAATGGGCGAGCGTATGCCCGACGACCTCGGGCTGCTCGTGGATCTCTTTCGCCATGAAATGGCGATGGTTGCCCTTGTCGATCAGGCCGGCGCTGGCGATCAGCTTGTGCACCGGGCGCGTCACGACCTGGCCGGCCGCGTCGTGCACCTCGGCGCCCTCGCGCCGCACCACCACCCAGTCGCCGTCCTCGAGATAGCTGATCGATTGGGCAAACGGCGCAAGCGCGATCGCGTCCGAGCCGAGGAACATCTCGCCGTCGCCGTAGCCGATGGCGAGCGGCGGCCCGCGCCGCGCGCCGACCAGGAGATTGTCCTCGCCGTCGAACAGGAACGCGAGCGCGAAAGCGCCGCGCAGCTGCGGCAGCGCGGCCGCCACGGCCTCGGTCGGCTTCTTGCCCTTCTTGAGTTCGCTCGTCACCAGGTGGGCGACCACCTCGGTGTCGGTCTCCGTCGTGAACGTCGCGCCAGCCTTGGTGAGCGCGGTGCGCAGCTCCTTGAAGTTCTCGATGATGCCGTTGTGCACCACTGCAACCCGATCGGTCGCGTGCGGATGGGCGTTGGTCTCGTTCGGCCGCCCGTGGGTCGCCCAGCGGGTGTGGCCGATGCCGATGTTGCCGGAGAGCGGGTCGGTGCCGAGAACCTGTTCCAGGTTGCGCAACTTGCCTTCGGCCCGCCGGCGCGCCAGGTGGCCTCGTTCCAGGGTGGCGACGCCAGCCGAGTCATAGCCGCGGTATTCGAGACGCTTGAGCGCATCCACCATCAGGGGCGCGACTGGCTCGCGACCCAGAATGCCGACGATACCACACATGCTGGCGTGCCCCTCGTTGCGCCCGGCTGGCGCAATCCTTTAGGCGACCGTTACAACCTTATGAAATCACGAACTATTTCGCCGGCCTGCGGTTCGTGAGCAGGCGCATTCAACCCTTTAGGATTGTGGGTATTTCCGTCCGCAATGCGCGCTATTCCGCTTTCTTCTTGCCCGTCGAGGCCAGCGCGCGCAAGCGCGCGGCCCAACCTTGCTTAACGACTTGCTGACCGCGCCCGATCGCGAGCGAGTCGGCCGGCACGTCGCGGGTGATCACCGATCCAGACCCCACATAGGCGCCGTCGCCGATCTTGACCGGCGCGACGAGCGCGGAGTTCGACCCGATGAAGGCCCCCTCGCCGATGTCGGTGCGGTGCTTGTGCTGGCCGTCGTAATTACACGTGATCGTGCCGGCGCCGATATTCGCTCCCGCCCCGACCCGGGAATCGCCGATATAGCTCAGGTGATTGGCGCGCACGCCGGGGCCGAGCTCCGCCTCCTTGATCTCGACGAAGTTGCCGATGCGCACATCCGGGCCGAGCCGCGCGCCCGGCCGCAGCCGCGCATAGGGGCCGATCGTGGTGCCCTTGCCGACGTGGGCGCCGTCGAGGTGCGAGAAGGATCGGATGGTCGCGCCGTCCTCGACCGTCACGCCGGGCCCGAAGACGACATAAGGCTCGATCGTCACGTCGCGGCCGAGCTTGGTGTCGGCCGCGAGATGGACCGTCTCGGGCGCCACCATGCTGACGCCCGCCTCAAGGGCGGCCGCGCGCAGGCGCCGCTGCAGCACCGCCTCGGTTTCCGCGAGCTGGGCTTGTGAATTGATCCCGCGCACCTCGTCCTCCTCGGTTTCGATCGCCACCGCCTCGAGCCCCATGTCGCGGGCGATCGCGACCGCATCGGGCAGGTAGAATTCGCCCTTGGCATTGCGATCGTCGATCCGATCGAGGATCGCGAGCGCGACGTCGCCGCGCAACGCCATCAGCCCGGCATTGCACAGCGGGATCTTTCGTTCGGCGGCGGTCGCATCCTTATCCTCGCGAATGGCCACGAGGTTTTCGCCATTCATGATCAGCCGGCCGTAGCCGCTCGGATCGGCCGGGCGGAAGCCGAGCGCCACCACGGCCTTGCCGGCCGCCAGCGGCTCACGCAGGCGCACGAGCGTCCCGGGCTGCATCAGGGGCGTATCGGCGAACACGACCAGGACATCGTCGGGGCGTTCCATCAGTGCCGCACGCGCGGCCAACACCGCATGAGCCGTGCCGCGCCGCTCGGCCTGGACGAAGATGGGTGCCTCCGGGATCGCGGCCCGCACCGCCTCGGCGACCTTGACCTGCCCGGGCCCGATCACCACGGCGACCTGGCCGGCCGCTGTCCGCACGGCCGCCAGGACATGGCCCAGCAGGGTCCTTCCACCGATCGCATGCAGCACCTTGGGCCGCGAAGACCGCATTCGGGTCCCCTCGCCGGCCGCAAGCACGATGGTAAGACAGGTTCTGGCGCCCAATTCCGTCAATTCCACAGGTCCCGCACGAATTTCGCTCTCGACCAAATCGCTGCGCCGTCATAACCTGCGGGGACAGAATGGAAAAGGCGGGAACCGCAGAAGGCGGGGCAACGTGGCAGGCGGGTAGCGGCGGTTTCTGCTAGCCTCCCGGCACCGGCGTGAGGTCGATTCGACCACGCATTTTTGCGCGCGGTGAGCCATGCTCCGCTATGACGACGACGAGGATCACATCGACATGCGTCCATTGTTGCGTTTGATGGTGTGGGGGACCTGCGCGATCGTCGGGATCGGCGCGACCGTGATGGCGGGCCGGACCGATGTGGGTACCGCGCGGGCCAAGGTCGCAATCGCCACCTTCCGAGCCGCACCGGGTGACGTCGTCAATCATCCGAGCGAAATGCTGGCAAACCGCGCGCCCGCGCCGGACAAGAATGAGCAACGCCTCGCCGAGCAGGTTCGTGCGCTGACGGCCGACCGCGATCGGCTGTCCGAGCGGGTCGCAACACTTGAGCACAATTTGGACGATCTGACGGGATCGATCGCCCGGCTCCCAGCCACCAACAGCAATGCCACGAATGCCGCAACTCCGAATGGCGGGACCGCGAACGCTGCTGCTGCCCCCAACAGCACTGCCCCGAATGGCGCTGCCTCGAACGGCTTGGCCGCCAGTGCGGCGACGCCGCCGCAGGAGAAGGCTGATGCGCCGGCACCAGTTGTCGCTGCGGCCCCCGCGGCGCCGGCGCCCCCGGTCCAAGTCGCTGATGCCGCCAACGATCAGACATCCGCCGCGACTGCGCTCGCCGCCCCGCAGCCGCATGTGGGCCTCCCCGCGGACGTGCCGCTGCCGCGTCCCGGGCCGCTCGCCACGATCCAGTCCTATGTGAATTCCACCTCTCCGCTTCCGGGGGCCGCGCCGCAAAGGCGGGTCGCCGCCGTGAACCGCGATGTGTCACCGGCGCCGGCCGCCGGCGGCAGCTTTGCGATCGACCTCGGGTCTGCGACCAACATCAACACCTTGCGGGCGCACTGGGGAGCCGTGAAGGCCGCGCATGGCGGAATGGTCGCGGGCCTGCAGCCGCTCGTCTCGGTGCGCCAGAGCACGCGGCCGGGATTCACCGAATTCCACCTCGTCGCCGGGCCGGTGACCGATGCCGATGCGGCCGCGCACCTGTGCGCCGCGCTGACCTCGGTGCGCGT
>DASXCK010000015.1:0-18406 GCA_036491235.1 Xanthobacteraceae bacterium
CCGCGCTCCGCCAACGTGATCGCGATCAAGCGCGCGACGCTCTATTTCGTCAGCCGCACCGCGTTCGACGCGTTCGGCGCCGCGCATCCGGAGATCTACAGGCATATCGCCGACCTGCTGGCGCGCCGGCTGCGCGACAACAGCGCGACGCTTGCCATGAGCTCGCTCTCGATCAAGGCACGGGCCGCGCGCGCGCTGCTCAGCCTCGCCGAGGCGTTCGGCAAGGACGTCGGCGCAGGCCGCGTCCTCATCCGCCAGAAGGTGAGCCAGGGCGACCTCGCCGCCATGGCGGGCATTGCGCGCGAGAACCTGAGCCGCATCCTGCAGGACTGGATGGAGGACAAGGTCGTCAGCCGGCTTGCCGGCTACTACTGCGTCGAGCACAAGGAGGCGCTCGAGCGCGCCGCCGACGCATGAAATGTGGCACCCTCATACTCTGGACATGCTCCGGGCGGCGGTGAAATATCCACCCGCGTACCCAACGGCTGCCGGCGGGCGATCATGAAACGCAAGATCTCAGCGCTTCTCGCGGCCGACATCGTCAAATACAGCACGCTCGTCGCCGAGGCCGAAGAGGAGACGGTCCGCCGCCTCGCCGACTATCGCGCGCTCTGCGAGGACCTGGCCAGCCGCCACGGCGGCCGCGTCGTCAACATGGTGGGCGACGCGGTGCTGGCGGAATTCCCCAGCTCGGTCGACGCGGTGCGCTGCGCGCTCGACATGCAGGAAGCCATGCGGGCGCGCAATGAGGCGTATCCGCTGGATCGCCACATGCAGGTCCGCATCGGCGTCACGCTGGCCGACATCATGGACCAGGACGGCGAGCTGTTCGGCGACGGCGTGAACATCGCGGCGCGCCTGGAGAGTCTTTCGCCGGCGGGCGGCATCTGCGTATCGCAGACCGTGCGCGAGCAGGCCGTCGGCAAGGTCGCGGCGGCGTTCCGCGACATCGGCGAGCAGCGCGTGAAGAACCTGCCGCAACCGATCCGCGCCTATGTGATTGATCCGCCGGGCGCCGACGCGGCCGTAGCCGGGAAGATGCTGCAGCTGCGGCGCGGCCGCGTGCTCGCCGCCGTCGTGGTTGCTGCCGTCGCGGGCACGGCCGGCGTCACGGCCGTGCAGTTTCGCGATGCACCGAAGACGCCAGCCTCCGCGCTGCCGGCTGCGCCGGCGCCTTCGCTCGCCGCAATCCCGGCCGCGACCGGCACGCGGCGTTTCGACGAAGCGAAGCTGCGGGCACTCGCGGCAGGCCAGTCCATTCCGCTGCCGCCGCGCCTGCGCGTCATCATGCCGGACGCCGCCGTGCCGCGCGGGCTCGCCGATTATCTCGGCGCCTGGGGCGGCGAGCAGCGCTGGAACAAGCGCGGCCGCCAGGCGATGCTGATCGTCGAGAGCATCGACGAGGCCGGCACCGCGATCGGCGTCTACGCGCACGGCGTGCCGCTCAACCCCAACGCGATAACGCAGAATTCGGCGCGCTTCGTGCCCTTCGCGGCGACCGTCACCGACAAGGGGCTGCATTTCGCGTGGGGCCGCTCGAACTACAATTTCCTGCTGATGCCCGACGGCTCGCTGTGGGGCCAGCTCGATTCCAACAACGAGCGCGGCCACTTCGAGCTGTCGATCGTGCTGCAGCGGGTGGAGTAGAACTACATATCGGCTCGTCATGGCCGGGCATAGCCGTTCGAAAGAACGGCGTCGCTTCCGCCTACGCGCTCCGCGCTTCGGCGGACCGAAACCCGTTCCGAAGCTCGCGCGGCGAGCGAAGGCTGGTCGCTCGCCTATGTCCCGGCCATCCACGTCTTCCCTGTCAGGCCGTAAGACCTGGGTGCCCGGCACAAGGCCGGGCATGACGGTGTCGTTCGACTGCGCGCCCTACTTCCCCTTCACCATGCGGATGAACTTCTCGAAGCCGGCGAGCTGCGCCTTGACCATGTCGATCGCACCTTGGTCCTTGAGCTCCAGGGTCGCCGCGTCGAACTTCTGCGCCGCGAAGCTCACGATCACCTCGGGCCGGCCGAACCACACCACGTCGACCGAGGTGAGCGACTGGCGCAGGTGATACTGCATGCGCGCGCCGCCGAGCAGGCCGCCCGCCGCCGACTGCACCGCGATCGGCTTGCCGGCAAACGGCTGGTTCTTCATGCGTGAGGCCCAGTCGATCGCATTCTTGAGACCGCCCGGGATCGACCAGTTGTATTCGGGCGAGACGACCAGGAGGCCGTCGGCGGCGCGGATCGCGTCCGCCCAGGCGGTGACGGACGGCGGAAAGCCGTTCGCGTCCTGGTCGTCGTGATTGTAGATCGGCATCTGCGCGAAGGACGGCGCGTCCGCAAACGTCAGGCCCGCCGGCGCGAGCTTTGGCGCCATGCGGACGAGCGCCGCATTGTACGAGCCTTTGCGCAGCGAGCCGCAGATGGTGAGAATCTTCAAGGTATCGGTCATGCCCCAGCCCCAGGTTTTGCTTCCGTCATGCCCGGGCTTGTCCCGGGCATCCACGTCTTACGGTCCGCTGCGTTGGGTCTCGCAAGCGACCGACCCAACCTACAAGAAAGACGTGGATGGCCGGGACAAGCCCGGCCATGACGATGACTAGCAGAGCGCCGGAACCGTTGCGAGCGCCATTACTCCTGCTGCGGAATGCCGGCCTTCTCGCGCACGGCAGTCCACTTGGCGATCTCGTTGACGACGTGCTGGCGCATCTCGTCGGGCGTCGAGGTCACCGCGGAGGCGCCGACCTTGAGAAGCTGCGCCTTGATCTCCAGGCGCGCCAGCACCTCGTGCAGCGCCTTGTTCGTCTTGTCGATGATCGGCTGCGGCGTCCCCGCCGGGAACGAGAGGCCGTACCAGCTCATCACCTGGAACGCCGGCAGGCCGGATTCGGCGACCGTCGGCAGGTCGGGCAGCGCCGGATAGCGGGTCGGCGACGTGACGGCGAGCGCCTTGAGCGCCCCCGAGCGGACCTGTCCGAGTGTCGGCTGCACCAGCTCGAACGCGTAGTCGACCTGCTTGCCGAGCAGCCCGGTCAGGACGGCCGGGGTGCCGCGATAAGGGATGTGCTTGACGTCGATGCCGGCGAGCTGGCGAAACAGCTCGCCGGAAAAGTGCTGCGTGGTGCCGATGCCGACGCTGGCGAAATTGAGCTTGCCGGGCTCGCGCTTGGCGAGCGCGATCAGCTCCTTGACGTTCTTCGCCGGAAAATCCGGCCGCACGATCAGCACCAGCCCGGCCGTGCCGGTGAGCGACACGAATGCGAAGTCCTTCACGGAATCGAACGGCAAATGCTTGTACATGGCAGCCGACACGCCATGCGCGTTGTTCATCATGTAGGCGGTGTAGCCGTCGCGCGGCGCCTTGACGACCGTCTCGGCTGCGATGATGTTGCCGGCGCCCTGCTTGTTCTCGACCACGATCGGCTGGCCGAGCAGCTCGCCGAGCAGCGTCGCGATGATGCGGGTGATGATGTCGGTGCCGCCGCCGGGGCCGGCGCCGACGATGACGTGGATGGGCCGCGTCGGCCATTCCTGTGCGCCCGCCCCCATCGGCAGGCCAAGCGCCAGAACCGCCGCCGCGAACAGCGTTCGCATCAATCCCATCCTGCGTACCATCGGCGTCCTCCCGGCAGCGTTATTGCTTTTTGTATGCCTTTTACTTCTCGTCCTGGATCGGATTGCGCAAGGTGCCGATGCCCTCGATCTCGATCTCGCAGGTGTCGCCGTGCTTCATCCACACCGGATTGGGCTTGCGCGCATGGCCGACGCCGGACGGCGTGCCGGTGAAGATGAGGTCGCCCGGCTCGAGCGTCAGCCCCTGCGTGAGATAGACCAGCATCTCGCGCACCGGAAACATCATGTTGTCGGTGTTGTCAGACTGCATGACCTTGCCGTTGAGTCTGCTCTCGATCTTGAGCCCCTTGGCGTCCGGCGGCAGTTCGTCGGCCGTCACCATCCAGGGGCCGAAACCGCCGGTGCGGTCGAAATTCTTGCCCATGTCCCATTGCGTGGTCTTGCGCTGGAATTCGCGCACCGAGCCCTCGTTCGAGCACGACCAGCCCGCGATGCAGGATGTTGCATTGTCCATCGTGAGATGCTTGGCGGGCTTACCGACGATCAGCATCAGTTCGGCCTCGTAGTCCAGCGTCTCCGACGCCTTCGGGCGGATGATCGGGCTTTCGTGCGGCACCATCGAGGTGAGACAGCGCATGAAGATGGTGGGAAATTTCGGGATATTGTCGCGCTGCGAGCCTTCCTTGACGTGCTCGAGGTAGTTGAGGCCGAGGCAGATGATCTTGCCGGGCCGCCCGACCGGCAGCGCGTATTTGATGCCGTGGAGCGGCCGGCGGGCCGACGCGGGCGCGCGCTTGGCGACGTCTCCCACCGACGAGAGATCACCCTTGGCAGCGGCGAGCAGCGCGCCGAGGTCGCTCGGCACCTTGGCGTCGGCCGCCTGCAGGTCGACGACCTGGTCGCCTTCCACCACGCCGAGATGCGGGCCGCCCTGGGATTCGAACGCGACGATTTTCATGGGTAATCCTCGTTTTCTTCGTAGCCCGCCATGAAGCCCTCGGGTCTTGCCTCCGGCAAGCCCAAGGACAAGCTCCACGGAATGCAGGGAAAGCGACCCCCGGATTACGGCGCTCCGATCCCGGGCTTGCCCGGAAGCGGCTTATTGGGTGCGCAGGTCGGACAGACCCGACCTGCGCCTCCGTCCGGGCTACATGCCGTGCATGCTTCTACCGCGCCGGCAAAATCGCCAGCAAGAGGACCCACCGGGAGGTAGCGAGAAAGGCACGCGCCCGCGTCAACGCGTCGCGAGCGCGTGCACCGAGAAATGCCCGTTCGGATCGGTCCACACCGCCGCCGGCGCCCAGCCTGCCTCGGCGGCGAGCGCCTGGAACGACTCCACGGTGTACTTGTAGCTGCTCTCGGTGTGGATGGTCTCGCCCGCCGCGAACGCGATGAGACGGTCGCACATCCGGACCTTCTGATCCGCCTGGCTTTCGAGATGCATCTCGATGCGGTGCTGCGCGTGGTTGTAGACCGCCTTGTGGCGGAAGCGCTTGAGATCGAAATCGGCGCCGAGCTCGCGGTTGATGCGGCGCAGGAGATTGAGATTGAACGCGGCGGTGACGCCAGCCGCATCGTTGTAGGCGGCCTCGAGCACGCGCTCGTCCTTGGCGAGATCGACGCCGACGATGAAGTGCGCGCCCGCCCCGAGCAGGCGCGCGGCGTGGCGCAAAAACTCGGCCGCCTGCGACGGCTCGAAATTGCCGATCGTCGAGCCTGGAAAGAAGCCGACGCGCGCGCGCGAGCGGATCGCCGCCGGCAGCTCGAACGGCTTGGTGAAGTCGGCCGCGACGGGAAGAATGCGCAGGTGCGGCAGGTCGCGCCGGAATCGCGACGCCTCGCTGGCGAGGAAGCCGGCCGAGATATCGACGGGCACGTAGGCCGCGACGGCCGCGGCGCGCAACACGATGCGCGCCTTGGCGGTCGAGCCGCTGCCGAACTCGATCAGCGCGGCGCCGGTCGGGATGAAGCGGGCGATCTCGGCGGCGCGTCGTTCGAGAATGCCGAGCTCGGTGCGGGTCGGATAATACTCGGGCAGCGCCGTGATCTGCTCGAACAACTCCGAGCCGCGGTCGTCATAGAAATACTTGGCCCACAACCACTTCGGCCTGGCGCTCAACCCGGCGATCACGTCGCGCGCGAACTCCGAATCTTGTATCCGCACACGGGCATCGGTTCTGGCGAGCATACTCATGACAACAGGTCTCCGTGATCTTGCTGCGCGTCAGGCCGCGAATTCGGCGAGCCGCACGCCGGTGAACTGCCAGCGTGCCGGCGGATAGAAGAAATTGCGGTAGCTCACGCGCGTATGCCCGCGCGGCGTCGCGCAGGAGCTGCCGCGCAGCACCATCTGGCTGATCATGAACTTGCCATTGTACTCGCCGAGCGCGCCGTCGACCGGGCGGTAGCCCGGATAGGGCGCATAGGCGCTGCGCGTCCACTGCCACACGATGCCGAACGCCGCGTCGAGCCCGTCGCCGCGCGCCGCCACCTCCCACTCGGCCTCGCTCGGCAGGTGCTTGCCGGCCCAGCGCGCGAACGCATCAGCCTCGTAGTAGCTCACGTGGGTGACGGGCAGCGCCGGATCGACCGGCACGAGACCCGCAAGCGTCATGACGTGCCAGCGGTCGTCGGTTTGGCGCCAATAGCCCGGCGCGTCCCAGCCCTCGGTCGCAACCGTGGCCCATCCGTCCGAGAGCCATAGCTCGGGCCGGGCATAGCCGCGGTCCGCGATGAATTCGAGCCATTCGCCATTGGTGACGAGCCCGCGCGCGACGCCGACCGGACCGACCAGGGTGCGATGCGCCGGCTCCTCGTTGTCGAAGCAGAAGCCCGCATCCTGATGGCCGACCGTACGGATGCCTTCCGGGATGTCGACGCAGCCGCGCGCTTGCCTGCCCCCGCCGCGGGGCAGGCGCCACGCCGCGTCGTAGACCGGATTATCCGGATTTTCCGCGAAGGCGTGCAGAAGGTCGGTGAGGATCAGCTCCTGATGTTGCTGCTCATGATTGAGACCGATCTCGAGGACCCTGAGCACGTCGGCGAGCGTTGTCGGCGACGCCTCGGCGATGAGCCGCTCGACCGCCGCGTCGACGTGCGCGCGATAGGCCGCGACCTCGGCGGCGCCTGGCCGCGTGATCAGGCCACGCTTGGGTCGCGCATGGCGCGGGCCGGCCGCGACATAATAGGAGTTGAACAGGAACGCGAAGCGCGCGTCGAAGGCGCGATAGCCGACGAGATGCGGGACGAGCAAAAACTGCTCGAAGAACCATGTCGTATGGGCGCGATGCCACTTGGTCGGGCTCGCGTCCGGCATTGACTGGATGACCTGGTCCTCGGCCGAGAGCGGCGCAGCACGGCGTTCGGTCTCGGTCCGCACCTCGCGAAACGCCGCGATCGCGGCGCCACGCGGGTCCTGCTCCCCGTCGCTTGCGGGCGGGACGTTGGACACAGGAGCAATGTGGGCCATGCGGCGCCCCCACGAAGCAATGCATTTTCAGGCGAGCGCTTGCCCCGACTAGCGGGCCAATGATTTCACCCAGGAAAATGCCACTTAAGTACCGACCCGAGGATCCGCAACCACGCAGGCGCCCGGGACGACGCGACTGCAGTCCACATCAACACTTTGTATACCCTGCAAGTTCCCTGACTTTAGGGTCGCGGCTCCGGGTGCGCAACCGGTTGAGCACGCCTGGTGGCGAGCCACAGCTCGCGCGCACCGACCGACGCCAGCGCGATCGTGAACGGTATGATGAAATAGAGCAGCCGAAACAGCAGCAGACCCGCCACCAGATCCTCTCGGTCGAATTGGGAGAGGCCGACCAGCATGGCGGCGTCGAACACGCCGAGCGAGCCGGGCGCGTGGCTCGCGAAGCCGAACAGCGTTGCAAACACGAAGATCACCGAGAGCGCAGCAAACGCGATCGGCGGCTGCGCCGGGATCAGGTACGAGATCGCGACCGAGCAGAAGAACAAGTCCGTAATCCCGATCAGGATCTGCACCAGGGTGAGCGGTCCATTCGGCAGCGTCACCTGCCAGCGCTCGACGCCGACCGTGCGCGGCCGGCGCCACACGTAGACGACATAACTCACGATCACGATGACCGCGGTGATGCCCACCGCGCGGTTCGCCCACGCCGGCAGGTGATCGACCGCGCTCGCCGCCGACGGCACGTAAGCGAGGCCGAGGCCGAGCACCGTGAGGTTGCCGAGCCAGAACGTGAGCCCGGTGACGAAGCAGAGCTTGGCGATGTCGAGGAGACGCAGGCCGTAGAATGAATAGATGCGGTAGCGGATCGCGCCGCTGGTGAGCGCGGTGGCGCCGATATTGTGGCCGATCGAATAACCCGTGAAGCTCGCGAACGCCGCGATGCGATAAGGCACGTGCCGCGAGCCGATCGTGCGCAGCGCGAACCAGTCATAGAAGGTGAGCGACATGTAGGACGCGGCGATCGCCAGCGCCGCCACGGCGATCTCGTGGGTCGGCTTCGCGGCCAGCGCCCCCATCACGTGATGGATGTCGAGGTGATGCAGGCGGTGCCACAGGATCGCGATCGACACGCCGATGATGCAGACGCTCAGGACCAGGCCGATCCGGCTCCAGCGAGTGCGCGCACTGACCGCGATCGCAGCGTTCCAAACACGGGCGAGCAATCGCGGTCCTCTAGCCTGATGTTTCCAATGACCTGAGCTTTCGTGGCGCGGCGCCGACCGGTCCCACGCCGATGCGACAGAATAACGACAGTCGGAATCACGGTACGAGCCTGTCCACTTGCGCGATGTCGCACCGTCACAAGATTGATATACGAATCAACTACATATCATAGCGAGAGCGATGTCCAATGGATCCGTAAATGGTGACGAAGGACGAGTCCGCGCGACGCTTCCGCGCCCTGTTCATTTCCGACGTGCACCTCGGCACCCGCGGCTGTCAAGCCGAGCGCCTGCTCGATTTCCTCCGCGACCACGATGCCGACACGATCTACCTCGTCGGCGACATCGTCGACGGCTGGGCGTTGCGCGCGAACTGGTATTGGCCGTCGACCCACAACGACGTGGTGCAGAAGCTCCTGCGCAAGGCGCGCAAGGGCGCGCGCATGATCTACATCCCGGGCAACCACGACGAGTTCCTGCGCGACTTCTTCGGCACGCATTTCGGCGGCGTCGAGGTCGTCGCCCACGCGCGGCACGTCGCGGCGGATGGACGTCGCTACCACGTGACGCATGGCGACCAGTTCGACCTCGTGGTGCGTTACGCGCGCTGGCTCGCGCTGCTCGGCGATCACGCCTACCGCTTCGCGCTCGTCCTCAACACCAGCTTCAACGCCGTACGACGCCGGCTCGGGCTGCCCTACTGGTCGCTGTCGCAATGGGCGAAGCTCAAGGTCAAGAATGCCGTCAACTATATCGGCGAGTTCGAGACCGCGCTCGCCGGCGAGGCCGCGCGCCATGACGCCGAGGGCGTGATCTGCGGCCATATCCATCACGCCGCGATGCGCGCGTTCGGTGGCATCCGGTACATCAACTGCGGCGACTGGGTGGAAAGCTGCAGCGCCGTGGTCGAGCACCCCGACGGCCGTTTCGAGATCATCTCTTTCGTCGAAGGCGCGGAGCATCCTCTGCGCAAGCCGGAGCTGGCGGAAGCGAAAGCTGCGTAATGCGTATCCTGGTGGCCACCGACCTATGGTTTCCGCACACGAACGGCGTCGTGCGCACCCTGACGTCGCTCGCCGACGCCTTGCAACGGCTGGGCGTGGAGGTCGCCTTCCTGACTCCCGAGGGCATGCGCGTGATCGCGCTGCCGCATGCGCCGGACATCCGCATCGCGCTGCCCGATCCGCGCAACGTGGCGGCGCAAATCTCGGCCTTCGCGCCCGACGCGATCCACATCGCGACCGAAGGGCCGGTCGGACTTGCGACGCGCTGGTACTGTCGGCGGCGGCGCAGGCCGTTCACCACGAGCTTCCACACGCGCCTCGCCGACATGATGGCGGCGCGCTGGTCGATCCCGGAGCGGCTGACCTGGGGTTGGCTGCGCTGGTTCCATAACGGCGGTCGCGGCGTCATGACGTCGAGCGCCTCGCTCGCCGACGAGTTGACCGCGCGAGGCTTTCGCAACGTCCTGCGCTGGCCGCGCGGCGTCGATGCCCTCCTCTTCCGGCCGCGCGCCGATGCGAGCCTCGGCCTGCTGCGCCCGATCTTTCTCACGGTCGGGCGGCTTGCGGCAGAAAAGAACGTCGGCGCCTTTCTCGGGCTCGATCTCCCCGGCACCAAGGTCGTGGTCGGCGAGGGGCCGGCGCGCGACGGCCTCGCACGACGCCATCCGAAGACCATCTTCCTCGGCGTCAAGGATGCCGGCGACCTCGCGCGCATCTACGCGGCCGCCGACGTGCTGGTGTTTCCGAGCCGCACCGACACCTTCGGAATCGTGCTGCTCGAGGCCCTCGCCTGCGGCACGCCGATCGCAGGCTTTCCGGTCGCCGCGGCGCGCGACGTCCTCGGCGACGCGCCGGTCGCGGTGCTCGACGAGGACCTGCGCGCGGCCTGCCTCAGGGCGCTCGCGCTCTCGCGCACCGACTGCCGCGCGTTTGCACAGACCATGAGCTGGGACGACTGCGCGCGCGCCTTCCTCGACAACATCCAGCACGCCGGCGTGGTCGCGTCGACGACGCCGATCATCGACGCGCTCAGGGCCGCCACCGCCCGCGCCGAGCGCAAGACCGCGGCGCCCGCGATCGGGTGAGCCGTGCTTCCAGCTTTCGTGTCGCCGACGCCGCGCCGACGACCTGACCGGACAGCGCTTCATATCGACTCTGGCATCCTCGACGCAATCCGCTGTATTCAGGTGCCGACGGGCGGAGCGAATCGGAGCGTCCATTGGATATCGAGACGACCTTCTATCTCATCGTGGCGGCGCTTTTCGTCGTGGGCGGCTGCCTCGTCATCTACGGCACGATTGTCAAAAATCGATGGGGCGTCAATTTCCGGCGCCTCTCGTGTGCGAATTGCGGGGCGCCAATGCCGCAAGCCCGCGTGCCCGCCTCGGGCCGCCAATTCATGTGGGGCGGCGTCACGTGTCCGAAGTGCGGATGCGAGATGGACAAATGGGGCCGCAGGCTGAGCGGCTGACGTCGGCGGCTACGCCGGCAACTGGCCTAACCTTTGGCGTCGTGCCAAGCTTTGCCGCGACCAAACGATCCGTGGGAGGCCCGGATATGGCGATCGTCGCCAGCGGCGACTACAGGTACGAACCCGTCGAAAACTGGGCGAAGCTTCCGCCGGGCTGGTCGTTCAAGGAGATCGGCAGCGTCGGCGTGGACAAACAAGATAATGTCTACGTCTTCAATCGCGGCGAGCATCCGATGATCGTGTTCGACCGCGACGGCAACTTCCTCCGCTCGTTCGGCGAGGGCCTGTTTCCCCGCGCGCACGGCGTCTTCATGGCCCCCGACGACACGATCTGGCTGACCGACGACGGCGACCATACGGTCCGCCAGTGCACGCTCGACGGAAAGGTCCTGCTGACCATCGGCATCCCGGGCAAGCCCGCTCCCTACATGAGCGGCGAGCCGTTTCATCGCTGCACCCACACCGCGATGTCGCCGCAGGGCGACATCTATGTCTCCGACGGCTACGGCAACGCGCGCGTGCATAAATACGCGCCGAACGGCAAGCTGCTCCTGTCCTGGGGCTCGCCCGGGAGCGACCCGGGCGAGTTCAACATCGCGCACAACATCACCTGCGATGCCGACGGCTGGGTTTATGTCGCCGATCGCGAGAACCACCGCGTGTTCGACGGGAACGGCAAGTACCAGACGCAGTGGAACAACCTGCACCGGCCCTGCGGGCTCTTCATGCCGCCCGGCAAGTGCCCCGTCTGTTACATCGGCGAGCTCGGCCCGGTGCAGCCGGTCAATCGCCATGTGCCGAACCTCGGCCCGCGCGTGACGATCGTCGACAATACGGGAAAGCGCATTTCGCGGCTCGGCGGTCTCGGGCCGGGGCTCGGCCCGACCGAATTCCTGGCGCCGCACGGGCTCGCGGTCGATAGTCGCGGCGATCTCTATGTCGGCGAGGTGTCGTGGACGAACTGGCCGCAGACCTTCAAGGAGCCGCGGCCCGACAACCTGCGCTCGCTGCACAAGTTCCGCAAAACGGGATAGCGGCGCGTGCGCGCTTCGATCGGCGTCGAGCGCGCACCCGCAGCGAATTGGGCAATCGCTTGCGAATGCGATCGGCCGAAGGTAAAACAGGAGGGGTACGGTTGTAGTCGGTGGTTCGTACTTGGGGGCGCATGAGCGATCTCCTGCGCAGATACCGGCGTGGCGCAACTCAACTCGCCATCCGGCATCTGATCAACGTCACCGCGCCGCTTCCGGTGGGCGCGCAGCGCTCGGCGGCGCGTTCCTTGGCCGCGCTCGCATACCGCATCCCGACGGCGCGCCGCACGGTGGGCGAGAACATGCGTCTGGCGTTGGGCCAGGATGTGCCGGCGCAAACCGTGCATCTCTATTTTCAGCACCTGGGGTGGTTTTGGTCGAGCGCGCTCGCGACTTTTAATCGCGGATTTGCCGCGACGCCGGTTCCGACCGAGGTGAACTTCGACCAGTCTATCAGCGTGCTCGACGAGGCCGCGGCCGAAGGCAATGGGGTGGTGCTGACCGCAGCGCACTGGTCGGGCCACGAGCTCGCGGGCGCCACCATCAATCTGCGACATCCCATGGTCATGCTGGTGCGCCCCGCCATGACGTCGGAGCGCGAGGCGCGAAAACTGAAATGGTACCGGGCGCTCGGTGCAGAAATCGTCGTGCGTCCGAGCGGGACCTCGACGATCAAGGACGCGGCCGCCTACCTGAACGTCCTGCGGCGCGGAAAGATGCTGGCGATCACGCCCGACCTTCTCGCCGACCCTGAACAAGGCGTCGAAACATTCATCTTCGGACGTCCGGCGAGATTGTACGGCGGCGCCTTCGCCCTCGCGATATCGGCGCGCGCGCCGCTGATACGTCTCTCCTTCCAGTGGCAACACGATTCCAGCCTGCTGCTCAGGTTCGATCGCGCGCCCCTGCCCGATGCCGCCGACCGCGCGACCGCGATTCGCATCGCCGTCCAGGACTGGTGTCGCTGGTTCGAAGATCGGCTGCGCGCCAATCCGGAGAACTGGTCGTTCTGGCTGGACAAGCGCTGGTCGCGTTTCCTGCGCACCACGCCACGCGCGTCGGGCGCCGCATGAACATCCTCGTCGTCCTTGCGGTTGCTGCCGGCGGCTTCTTCGCCCTTTGGCTGGTTCAAAGCATCGTGCTCACGCTCGCCGGCGAGCCGCTGGCTCTGCCCTTGCGTTTTGCGACGAACAGGCCCGCCATGAAGTTGACCAGCCGTGCGATCGTGCACACGGAATGGTTGATCATTCTGATCGGGACACCGCTTGCCCTCGGGATCGCTCCGCTCGATGCGCTGAACAATGCCTTTCCGACACCTGTGCCGTGGCGCGACATCGGGGTCGCTTCCTCGCTCATGTTTTGCGCGACCTGCCTGACCTACGCGCTCTTTTTGCTGGCAGGGTGGATACGTTTCCAGCCCCAACGCGATCGGGCCACGCGCCGCGCCAAGCTCTTTCGGCGCTTCTTCCCCGGACCGTTGCCGCTGGCGACGTTCGAGGAGGGCGTGTTTCGCGGAATCCTTCTCGAGCATCTGCTTCGGTCGCTCCCGGCCTCGCCGGCTTTTGCGGCGTTGGCGATCGCTGCGAGTTCCGCCGCCTTCGCGGCGATTCATTTCGTCAAGCCCGCCAAGGGCAAGCCGGTGCGTCAGGCGGCATACGGCTATTTCCTCGTCGGCTGCCTCTTCGGATTGGCTTATGTATTGGGCGGACGCAGCCTTTGGCTGCCCATCGCGGTTCACGCGACCGCAGTGTTCGGCATCGAGGTGCTGCGGCTGTATGTGGTTTTCGAGGGGCCGCGCTGGCTCGTGGGCTTCTCGGAATCCCCGCAAAGCGGACTCGTCGGCAGCATCGCCGTGGTCCTGGTGGGCATCGGCCTCGTGGCGCTCATCTGACCGGTCGCCTGCTGCGCTCGCTGCACAAGGTGCGCAGAAACGGGAGGAGCGCGCCTACGCGCGCTTCGGCTTCCGTTTCCGCCGAAGCAGAAGCTGCAACAGATAGCCCAGGCCGGACGGATCATACTTGAGCATCAAGGGAGACAGCAGGCGATCGATCGCCCCCTGCATGCGCGGCGCGCGGAGAAATTCCACGTCCGCGCATTCCAGCTCGACGCTTTTGCGGTCGTCCGCCGAATAGCATGAGATCCAGATGAAATGCTCCACGTCGTGCATGACCAGGTCGCGATACGCGTGCGAGTAAAGGAACGCGCAGAATGCCATGCCGGCCAGGGAAGCGACGACGCACCAAGCCAGATGCTCGCGGTTGAAGATTCCATATAACGGATGAGCGAAACTCAGCGCGAAGAGCAGGAGAATGATGATCGCGTAGCCTTTGGCATAGTAAAACCACTCCAGCGACAGCTCCGTCCGCGCGACCATGTGCGGCCGGCGACGCAGCCCGTAGGACCCGGGACCTTGCGAGCCGAGCCAGGTGCTGACGACGCCATAGGCATCGGAAAACGGGAAATGCACGCTCCCGAGCAGCTTGTAGAGCTGCCCGATGCGCCGGCTGTCGGCGTGCTTTTCTCCGTAGGCGTCGCAATCGAACGCGAAGTCGAGCGGAAAGATCCATCCGACGTAGTAGATCATCCGGTCGATCAGGTAGATCGCGAGCCCGATGACGAACAGGGCCACGATCGAGAACACGCCGGACGCTTTGATGAGAGCCTGGTCGTGCTCCATGATCATCGCGGTGAGCTGGTCCGACTGGCCGTTCAGGATTGCCGAGCCGACATTCAAGATGTAGGCGACCAGCCCGGTAGCGCCGAGCCGTGATGCCACCGGCGCCAGGCCCCCGACGCCGTTCGACGAGATCGACACGATGACGCTGAGCAGCGCGACGCTGCACACCGGAGTCACGACGACCGAGAAGAACTTGCTGAGGCCCTCGTCGATCCGCTTGAACACCCTGCCCCCCGTCTGCGCGATGACCCGATCATACCATCGGATTCGCGATCTTCACCGCACTTTCGCCTCTCACCAGGCTCATTCGGCCACTGCGCTGTCGACGCCGGAGGTCTCCGGCAACGCCAGCAGCGCCGTCATCTCGCGCGCGCTCCTGAGCGTCTCGACCGCGCCGAGGCAGCGCGCAAGCATTGCGGTGCGCTCGGGCCCGGCGAACGGTTCCATGTTCTCCTTGAGCTTGCCGGCAAGATCCTCGTCCGAGAACGGATTGGTCGGATGGCCCGGGAAGGGCCTGGCCTCGCCGCGCACGACCGAGCCGTCATCCGTCTCGATCTCCACGCGGCCGAGATAGCCCATCTGGTGCCGCTTGTGCTTGCCGCCCGCGATGGTGCCGAGCGTGGCCTCGGGCGCGGCCTTGACCTTGTCGGCGACAAAGCGCTGGCGGGCCGGGTCGAGCACGCGTGACGGCGCAAAGCTCTCCGTGGTCACGACGCCGTCGAGCACGGCGGCCGCCACGATATAGGGCAGCGAATGGTCGGCGGTCTCACGCGAGATCGGCGCATACGGCGCCTGGCGGATTTTGACGAGGTGATCGTAGGCCCCCTCCTCGGCAAAGACGCGCACCTGCTTGATGCGGCCGATGTCCGCCACCTGCGTCCGCGCCGCGAGCGCGGCCTGGATCGCGCTCTGTGCCAACGAGCCGACCGGCCAGCGCTTCATGTTGGTCTCGGCAATGCGCGTCAGCGGGCGCTTGGCTGCCAGGCGGTCCTTCAGAACCGGGATCGTGTCCTCGATTTTGTTGGCGAGCTTCTGGATGAAACCCTGCTTTCCGACGAACGGGCGCACCGCGCCCTCGACGCCGACCTGCGCGAGCAGACAGGCCTGCAGCGCGTTCCGCGCTGCGTCGCTCCCGTTGAAGCGCTTCCACATCGTGAGGTCGCCGCGGGCGTTGAGCTCGCCCGACTCGATCTCGTCGCTCGCGAAATGCGGCACCACTGTCATCGCCAGCGCCTCGCGCGCCTGGCTGGCGTCGAGCCCGAGCACGCGCGCGACCGCGCACGTCGCCCCGAGCGCCACCAGGTTGGTGTAATCCCAGCCGCCCGGCGCGGTCGAGAAGGCGTCGAACACGGCCGCCACCACCTCGTAGCCGAGCGCGAGCGCGCTGAGGAGTTTTGCGCCATCCGCGTCCGCCCACTCGGCTGCCGCGACCACGGCGGCCACCATGTCGCTCGGATGACCGCTGTTGCGCTTACCTACGAAGAAGTCGTTGTAGTCGTAGCAGCGCAGCAGCACGCCGTTGGTGAGCGCCGCAAGCTCGGGCGCGGCGCGTTTGCTACTACCCCACAGCACGCAGCCGTCCGGTGTCGCGAACCGATACGCATGCCGCCGCGCCGCCTGCGCGGCCGGATGCGTCAGCGCGCCCATCGAGACGGCGAGCGAGTCGATCAGCGCCGCCTTGGCGGCGCGGGTAGTGCGCGCATCGAGCGCGTCCGGCGCATGCGCCGCGAAGTCGCCGAGGATGGCGGCGACTTCATCGGGATCGGTGGAGGTATGGGGACTGGGAACGGCAGACATGACGACCTCAGAACTTCGATCGTCATGCGCGGGCTTGTCCCGCGCATCCACGTCTTCGTCGCGGCAAAGGCGTGGATGGCCGGGACAAGCCCGGCCATGACGGTTGATGATAGCTAGACGGCGACGTGCGGCTGGCCTTGGCGCACTTTTGCTGCGTCGAGCGCCTTCTCGGCAAAGGCCTCGTCCTCGGGGATGATGAACGACGCGGAGCGCACGCTTTGCGCATCCTGCGCGAGGCCGGGCGCGCGCTCGCCCTTCGTCACCGCCTGCGCGGCTTTGCGCAAGCGCAGGCGCGCCATGATGATCGCGTTGTCGGTCGAGACCAGGTTCTCCTTGCTGCGGTCCTGGATCGGGCCCATGCTCTCCTGCACCGAAGCGTCCTGCATCGCGAGGCCCCTGATGCCGTTGTAGGTGCGGTGCGCCTCCTGGGCGGCGCGATCCATCAGATAATTGTTGTGGCGGTTGGCGACCGGCTGGAACGTCCCGGGGATCAACTCGGGATGCACGCCGCCGCCCTTGCGCATGGTGTCGAGCTCTTCCTCGGTGAGCGGCCGCACCGGATGGAACGTCATCGTCCACGCCATGTTGTTGGTGTCGTCCATCGGCACCCAGGCGTGGCCGTTGAGCGCATTGCCTTTGTACGGCGGGATCAGCGTGTACCAAGGCATCAGCCACTGGGTGACACGCCAATAGTGGTAGCCCGGATCGGCGTTGCGCCGCGCGCCGATCAGAAGCCCGCCCGGCGACTCGAGGATGTCGAACACCGTGTTGGTGTTGCGCGTGTGCTTTGCGCCATCGGTGTTGCGATGGAGCGGATCGCGGTCGAGATCGTAGCGGTGCAGGAACGACACGTGGCTCGAGTCGATGCCGCCTTCCATCGCCTGCAGGTAATTCGACTCCTGCCAGCGCTTCGAGATGTAGACGTGCGATGACGGCAAGTGCACCCACTCGAAGTTGGGCGGCGCCGGCTTCTCGGCCTCCGGTCCCATATAGGCCCAGATCACGCCGCCGAGCTCGATCGTCTCATAGGCCTTGAGCTTGATCTTCTGGGCGAAGCCGCTCTCCGCCGGCTCGGACGGCACATCGATGCACTGCCCGCTCACGTCGAACTTCCAGCCGTGGTAGCAGCAGCGCAGCCCGTTCTCCTCGTTGCGGCCGAACCACAGCGACACGCCGCGGTGGGCGCAGAACTCGTCCATCAAGCCAATGCGCCCCTGCGTGTCGCGAAACGCGATCAGCCGCTCGCCGAGCAGCTGCACGCGCACCGGCGGGCAGTTCGGCCGCGGCAGCTCTTCGGCGAGCATCGTCGGGATCCAGTAGCGGCGAAAAAGCTCGCCCATCGGCGTGCCCGAATTGGTGCGGCAGAGATATTCGTTCTGTTCGTGGGTGATCATGGCTGCTTACCCTATTATTCACCCGTCATGGCCGGGCTCGTCCCGGCCATCCACGTCTTTCGTGTGGCTAAGGACGTGGATGCCCGCATTCGCGGGCATGACGTGTAACTAATTCTTCCGCTTATATACCCCAAGTTCGCGCACCGCTGCATCGGCAAACGAGTTGTCGATCACCTGCTCGACCGTGACGCGTCCGCTGATCAGGCCGCGCGATTTGAAGAACGCGTAGTCGTTGGCGAGGCTCGCCTTGTCGACGTGACCATCCGGGTTCGCGGCGAACGGCGTCATGTCGCGATAGACCTTCGGGTTCTTGACACGGGTGTATTTGGTCAGGATCGCGATGATCTCGTCGGCGCCCGGCCCCGCGATGTGCCCGTCCTTGAGCGCGTCGTTGTAGTCGCGCAATGCGCGGATATAGGCGTTCATGAACTTCTGCGCGACCGCGCGGCGCTTGTTGATGAATTCGTCGGCGAACAGCAACACGGCGGTCTGCTGGCCCGGATAGATCGCATGCGGGCTCGCGCGCACCGCAAAACCCTGCTCGATCGTGCGCGTCACGGTCGGCTCGTTGGTCATGCCCGCGTCGATGGCCTTGTTGTGGAGCGCGGCGAGCATCTCGGGAAAAGCCATGTAGACCACGTTCGCGTCGGAGAATTTCAGCCCGCCCTTCTTGAGCGCCTCGTTGATCGCCGACTCGGAGCCTGCGCCCTGCGCGGCGGCCGCGATCGTCATGCCCTTGAGATCGGCGAGCGACTTGTAGCGTCCGCTGTCGACGAGGTCCTTGCGCACCAGGAGCGTCGAGTACTCATAGCC
>DASXCK010000016.1:0-6189 GCA_036491235.1 Xanthobacteraceae bacterium
CCACGCGCTGCATCATGTCCTCCGCCCGAACAGGCCCGAGGGACGCACCAGGAGGACGATCGCCATGATGAGGAAGATCACGGTGCTCGATGCCTCCGGGTAGAACACCTTGGTCAGCCCCTCGGCGATGCCCAGCCCGAAGCCGGTGACGATGGCGCCCATGATCGAGCCCATGCCGCCGATCACTACGACGGCGAACACCACGATGATGAGGTCGCTGCCCATCTGCGGGCTGACGTTATAGATCGGCGCCGCCAGCACGCCGGCGAGCGCCGCGAGGCCGACGCCGAAGCCATAGGTGAGCGTGATCATGCGCGGCACGTTGATGCCGAAGGCGCGCACCAGGGTCGGGTTCTCGGTCGCGGCGCGCAGGTAGGCGCCGAGCTTGGTGCGCTCGATCAAAAACCAGGTCACGAGGCACACGGTCAGCGAGACCGCGATCACCCAGGCACGATAGTCCGGCAGATACATGAATCCGAGATTGTGGCCGTGGCTGAGCACCTCGGGCAGCTGATAGGGCTGCCCGGCCGAGCCATAGACGTGGCGAAACAGGCCCTCGATGACGAGCGCGAGGCCGAACGTCAGCAGCAGGCCGTAGAGGTGATCGAGCCGGTAGAGCCAGTGCAGAAAAAGCCGCTCGATCACGATGCCGATCGCGCCGACGACGATCGGCGCGATGACGAGCGCCAGAAAATAGCCGACATGAAGCCACTTCAGCAGCAAGAAGGCCGCGAAAGCGCCCATCATGTATTGGGCGCCGTGGGCGAAATTGATGATGTTCAGCATGCCGAAGATGACGGCGAGGCCGAGGCTCAACAGCGCATAGAACGAGCCGTTGATCAGGCCGAGCAGCAATTGCCCGAACAGCGCCTGCGACGGAATGCCGAAGATCTCGAACATCACGGGTAGCTCTGGGCCGATTTCTTCCCTCTCCCCGCAGGGGAGAGGGTGCGAGCCCTCGGGTCGCGCCGAGCGCGCCCAAGGGTAATTCCGCGCGCCGGGTGAGGGGCGCTCAGCCTACGAGAGTCATAGATCCCCTCACCCCAACCCTCTCCCCTACGGGGAGAGGGAGCGCCGGCACCGTGCCGAGCCGCTTCGCGTCAGTTGCTGCTCGTGACCAGCGGGCAGTTGTCGTCCTTGAGCGGACGAAACGCCTCGTCGGCCGGGATGGTGGCGCGCAGCTTGAAGAAGTCGCCCGGGTGCTTGGATTCTTCCGGCTTCTTCACCTCGAACAGATAGGCCGGGTGCGTGACCGTGCCGTCGATGCGCACTTGACCCTTTCCGAACAGGATGTCGTCGGTCGGAATCTCGCGCATCTTGGCGACCACCGCCTTGCCGTCCTTGGCGCTCTTGAGCGCCTCGACCGCCTTGAGATAGTGCAGCACCGAGGCATAGACGCCCGCCACCACCATGGTCGGCCACTTGCCGGGACGCTCCTTCTGCCAGCGCTTGGTCCAGGCACGGTTGGCGTCGTTCATGTCCCAATACCAGGTCGAGGTCAGGACCAGGCCCTGCGCGGTCTTGAGGCCGAGCGCATTCACGTCGGACGCGAACACGAGCAGGCCCGCGAAGTGCTGGCCGCCCGCCGCGATGCCGAACTCGGCGCCCTGCTTGATCGAGTTGATGGTGTCGCCGCCCGCGTTGGCGAGGCCGATGATCTTCGCCTTCGAGGACTGCGCCTGCAGCAGGTAGGACGAGAAGTCGCTGGTGTTGAGCGGAACCAGCACGTGGCCGAGCACCTTGCCGCCGTTCGCCTTCACGACCGCCGCGGTGTCGCGCTCGAGCGCGTGACCGAACGCATAGTCGGCGGTGATGAAGAACCAGCTGTCGCCGCCGGTCTTCACCAGCGCCTTGCCGGTGCCGTTGGCGAGCATCCAGGTGTCATAGGTCCAGTGCACGTTGTTGGGAGAGCATTTCGCCCCGGTGAGATCGGACGATGCGGCGCCCGAGATCAAGAACACCTTGTTCTTCTCGCGCGTCACGTCCGCGACGGCGAGCGCGACGCTCGAGGTCGGCACGTCCACGATGGCGTCGACGTGATCGACGTCATACCACTGCCGCGCGATGTTCGAGCCGACGTCCGGCTTGTTCTGATGATCGGCGCTGACGATGTCGACCTTCATGCCGTGCGCGGCCGGATTGAAATCCTCCACCGCCATCTTGGCGGCGACGATGGCGCCGGGTCCGCTGACGTCGGCGTAGAGGCTCGACATGTCGCTCAGCACGCCGAGCTTCAAGGTGATCGGCTGCTGCGCATGCGCGGGCGCGCATGCGAGGGCGGCACCCAGTGCCGCGAGACCTAACAGATGTCTCATCACGCTTCCTCCTTCTCCTCTGTTCGCGCCTTGGAGGCGCCTGTTCTCGATTTTTCCCGGCGAATGCGCCCATAGCCTGCGCATGCGCTCACACGCCGAGATAGTCGTGCAGCTTTTCGACGTTGGCGTCCAGGTCGGAATTGGCGAAACCCTCGACCACCCGGCCGTGCTCCATGATGTAGTAGCGGTCGGCGACCGTCTGGGCGAAGCGGAAATTCTGCTCGACCAGGAGGATGGTGAATCCCTCCTGCTTGAGCGCGCGGATGGTCGCGCCGATCTGCTGGATGATGACCGGGGCGAGCCCTTCGGTCGGCTCGTCGAGCAGGAGCAGCTTGGCGCCGGTGCGCAGGATGCGGCCGATCGCCAGCATCTGCTGCTCGCCGCCCGAGAGCTTGGTGCCTTGGCTCGACCCCAGCCGCTCCTTGAGGTTGGGAAAGAGCGCATAGATGCGCTCGAGACCGAGGCCGCCCGGGCGCACGACCGGCGGCAGCAAAATGTTTTCCTCGACGTTCAGCGACGCGAAGATGCCGCGCTCCTCCGGGCAGAACGCGATGCCGGCGCGCGCGATGTGGTTCGAGGCGCGTGCGATCATTTCGCGCCCCTCGAAGCGGATCGAGCCCGAGCGGCGCGGCACGATTCCCATGATCGACTTGAGCGTGGTGGTCTTGCCGGCGCCGTTGCGGCCGAGCAGCGTCACCACCTCGCCGGCGCGCACCTCGAAGCCGACGCCGTGCAGCACGTGCGACTCGCCGTACCACGCCTGCAGGCCGTCGACGGTGAGCAGCGCGTCCTCAGGCATGCGCCGCCTCCTGGCGCGTTTCCTGCCCCACCCCGAGATAGGCCTCGCGCACCTCCGGGTTGGCCGACACGGTGGCGTAGTCGCCCTCGGCGAGCACGCGCCCGCGGGTGAGCACCGTGATGCGATCGCACAGGTCGGCGACGACGCTCAGATTGTGCTCGACCATCAGCACGGTGCGGTTGGCGGCGACCGACTTGATGAGCGCCGCGATGCGCCCGATGTCCTCGTGACCCATGCCGGCGGTCGGCTCGTCGAGCAGCATCATCTCGGGATCGAGCGCGAGCGTCGTCGCGATCTCGAGCGCGCGCTTGCGCCCGTACGGCAGCTCGACGGCGGTCAGGTGCGCGAACGGGGCGAGCCCGACGTCGGTGATCAGCGCCGTGGCGCGCGGATTGTACTGATCGAGCACGCCCTTCGAATGCCAGAAATCGAACGACGTGCCGCGGGCACGCTGCAACGCGATGCGCACGTTCTCGAGCACGGTCAGGTGGGGAAACACCGCGGAAATCTGGAACGAGCGCACGAGGCCGAGACGCGCGACGTCGGCCGGCGCGAGCGACGTGATGTCGTGGCCGTTGTAGACGATGCGGCCGCGCGTCGGCTGAAGGAACTTGGTGAGAAGGTTGAAGCAGGTGGTCTTGCCGGCGCCGTTCGGGCCGATCAGCGCGTGGATGGTGCCGCGCTCGATGCGCAACGCGACGCCGCGCACCGCGGAGAAACCGGCAAACTCCTTGGTCAGATCCTCGGTTTCGAGGATCACGTCCGGACGCGCCGACAATGGCTTCCCCTCAGCCCGTGGTCGTTGATTGCCACGGAATTCTGCGGCCCGCGTCCCCGTCAAGAAACGGACTGCTCCGGCACGGGTAGCATCGCGGCGGGACGGTCACAACAAGACCCACGAGACGGCGGCGCGCGGATTGTCGCGGCGGCGTGCTGTCGGCGGATTGGGGGGGCGCAAAAGGGGGCCCGCCCGGCGGTGGGGGGACCGGCCGGGCGGGGGGGTCGGATCGGCGCGAGGGGTGGAAGGGGGGCGCGCGCGCCGATCTGAACTAGAGGGTCAGCGTGGGGGCGCTGACATCCATTGGTCAGGAATTCGGGGCGAAAGGTTCATGCCGGGCAGGAAGAATCTTAACTTTTTTGGCCCCGCGGTAAATTCGTGGTTCTGCAATGATTTAGGGCGGTCCGCTCGGGCGGCCTACCAAGCAAAAGTAAAGAACACTTCCGGGGCCGCGAGGCGCGACGGGACGCGTCCAAGTCGGCTCTATCGCCGGCTTGAACGCATCGCTCGATGAGCAGAATTCAGTGCTGCAGCTGGAGCGCGGCGTCGGTCGATTTCACGACCGCGTTGACGGCCTGGAAGGCATCCATGAGGCCGGCGCCGAACATCTCGTCGCGACCCTTGGGACCGAGATCGTGGGCGGTCGCCAGCAGGACCTTCTCGACCGCCGCGGGCGTGAGCGTCGGATCGCGCTGGATCATCAGCGCCGCGACGCCGCTCACGAAGGCCGCCGAGAACGACGTGCCGGTCTCCATCTTGTAGCCGTTGCCCGGGCGGGCGACGAGGATATCGACCCCCGGCGCCGCGATCGCGACCTGCCGGCCGCGATTGGCCATGGCGAACAGGTGGTCGTCGAAATCGGTGGCCGTCACGCCGATGACATGCGGATCGGCCGCCGGCCACAGCGGCGGCGACTTCGGCCCCGCATTACCGGTCGCCGCGACCAGCACGGCGCCCTTCTGCGATGCCGCCGCGAGCGTGCGCTCGAATGCCGGATCGGACGGCCCCGCGAAGCTCATGTTCACGACGCGGGCATGCTCGGCAATCGCCCAGTCCAGCGACGCGAGAATGCTCGTGGTCGAGCCCTGCGTGGTGCCGAAGGCGCGCGCCGCGAGGATGCGCACCGACGGTGCGGCGCCGCTCAGATGGCCGTGCCCCGCGATGATGCCGGCGATCGCGGTGCCGTGGTTGGCCGGCCCCTCGCTCGAGTGCAGCGCATCGAAGCTCTTCTGGACGATTCCGGTGAGCGCCGGATGCGCCGTGTCGATTCCGGAATCGATGACCGCGACCAGCACGTTGTCGCCGAGGGTGAGATTGTGCGCGTCGTCGAGGTGCAGCTTGGCGAGCGCATACTGGCTGGGATCGGGCGCCTCGGCCGGGGCCGCGACGGCCGTCGTCTGCACGAGCTCGAACAGGTAATTCGGCTGGGCCGCCCGCACCCGGCCGGTGGCGTTGAGGGCGCGAATCTTCGTCGTCACCGAGGCGCCGTCGGTGATGCGCGCGACATAGAAGGTCGTGTTGATCAGCCCGATCCGCTGCGTGTCGATCAAGGTGAGGCGCAAGCGGCTCAACAGCGCGGCGAGCTGCGCATCGGACAGCCGACCGTTGACCTCGAACACCACCTGGTCCGGGATATAGCGGCGCTCGCCCGACGGCGGCACGCCGTTGTTGTTATTGCCGGTGTTCGTGCGCCGGGCCAGCGTGCGCGCCTTGCGCGAGCTCGTGGTGCCGCCCGCGGTCGAAGGGTTGGACGTGTTCGTGTTGTTGCTGCCGCCCAGGACGTTGTTGGAGTTCGCGCGAAAGGTCGGATCGAAGCGCGGGATGGTCGTGATCGGCACGCGGGGCGGCGGCGGAGGCGGCGGGGGTGGCAGGTGAATCGGCGGCGGACCCGCACCGACGAACGCGGCCTGTGCCGGCGCCGCGATCACGAAGGTGCCGATCACGGCGGCCAGGCAACCCGTGAACGATGCTATCCGCGCCATCGGCCGCCGCCGATACGGGCGCGCGCCTGCGCGGTCGGGCCGGAAGGGTTGGTCGCTCATCGCCTCGCCTCCGCTTGATGCTGCCGGATTCTCGCCGGATCGGCGTCGGTTTCAAGGCCCAAGACGCCCGCGACGGCCCGGGAAAACTTCCGGAGAGCCGCCAAAAGCAAACGTGGCCGGGACAAGAGCCCGGCCGCGTTCATCAACTCATCGAGTACGCCGGACCGGACCGCTCAATTGCCGACTTCGAGCTCGGAGCGGACGATGTTGCGGTTCGCGTCCATGACCTTGCGCAGGCGCTCGATCTCGTCCTTG
>DASXCK010000017.1:0-7196 GCA_036491235.1 Xanthobacteraceae bacterium
AACGGCGAGTTTCCGCTCGGCATCTCGCTCGAATATGCGGGTTATCTCTGGGCGAAGAACGGCGCGCCCGTGAAGGTGGTCTACCCGAAGGACGGCACGATCCCGCAGATGGAAGGCGTCGCCATCATCAAGGGCGGGCCGGATACGGAAGCCGCGAAGAAATTCGTCGACTACGTCACCAGCAAGGATGTGCGCGAGAAAATCCTCGGCTTCGCGTATCGCCGCGCGGCGCGCACCGACCTCGACCTCGCGCACCTGCCGGGCGGGATGCCGCAGCTCTCGGCGCTGAAGATATTGGACTACGACGAGGATGCCTGGGTGGCGAAGCGCGCCGAGACGATGAAGAAGATCCAGGAAATCGTGCGAAAGACGCGATAGAGCGCTTTGCGATGCAGCTGGAGCCACATTTTCCGCGTCATGGCCGGGCTTGTCCCGGCCATCCTCGTCTTGCTTGCTGTTCCGCGGCAAGAAAGACGTGGATGACCGCATTCGCGGGCATGACGCAGAATGTGTGAGCGGAGCATCCCCTGACCGCGATCGGCATCGAGGGCGTCGCACGCAGCTTCGCGGGGGTGCGCGCGGTCGACGACGTCTCGCTCGACGTGCGCGACGGCGAGTTCTTCACGCTGCTCGGGCCATCGGGCTGCGGCAAGACCACGCTGCTGCGCATGGTTGCGGGTTTTTGCGAGCTCGACACCGGGCGGATCATGTTCGGCGCGACGCGCATCGACACGCTGCCGCCGCATCGGCGCAACACCGGCATGGTGTTTCAGAATTACGCGGTGTTTCCGCATCTCACGGTGGGCGACAACGTCGCGTACGGCTTGCGTGCGCGCAAGGTCAAAGCCGACGACGTCGGGGTACGCGTCGCTCGCGCGCTCGAGCTGGTGCAGTTGCCGGGCTACGCCGCGCGCTGGCCGCACCAGCTCTCGGGCGGCCAGCTCCAGCGTGTCGCGATCGCGCGCGCCGTCGCGATCGAGCCGGACGTTCTCTTGCTCGACGAGCCGCTGTCGAACCTCGACGCCAAGCTGCGGGTCGACATGCGCGGCGAGATCCGCCGATTGCAGAAGCTGCTCAAGATCACGGTGCTCTATGTCACCCACGACCAGGAGGAGGCGCTGGCGGTATCCGACCGCATTGCGGTGATGCGTGCCGGCCGGGTCGAGCAGATCGGCGATCCGCGCGCGATCTATGAGCGGCCGCGGACGCCGTTCGTCGCGCGCTTCGTCGGCACGACGAACCTGATCGAGGGGAGCGTGACGGGCCGCACGGCTGAGATCGTCGAGGTGGCGTTCGCGGGCGGGGTGGTGCGCGCCGCGGGCGCGGCTGAGGTGGGGGACAAGATTGCGGTGTCGCTGCGGCCCGAGGCGCTGCGTGTGCTCGGCGCCGGCGAGGCGGTGCCGGCCGGATGGGCCATGCTCACGGGTGCGCTCGGCGCGGTGGAGTATCTGGGGCCGGTGACGCGGTTCGCCGTGATGCTGGCGGATGGGACGGCGCTGCACGTGATGGCGCTGGCGCCACCGGCGGCCCAGGGCGAGTTGCGGGTGGCGTATGAGCCGCGGAGTGTCGTGGTGGTGGGTGGGAACGGCGTGCGATGAGGCGCGACAAACATTGTGATGCGAGCGCTGCGCCCGCGCTCCCTCCCCACTTGTGGAGGAGGGTTGGGGTGGGGGATGGTTGCCGTTTGGCGATCGCTATCCACTCAACTACGACCCCCACCCCCCCCAACCCCTTCCCACAAGTGGGAGAGGAGCGCGCATTGCCGGGGGTTAGGGCATGAAATCCTTCCTCGCCCGCCGGCTCTTTCCGCTCGCGATCGGCGCGGTCGCGCTCGCGTTCCTCGGCCTCTTCTTCCTCCTCCCGGTCCTCAAAGTCTTCAGCGCGAGCCTCATCGACTCCACCACGCATCGCTTCACGCTGGCGAACTATGTCGACATGCTGACGGACCCGTTCTACCTCGCGGGTCTCGCCAACAGCCTGATGATCGCGGCGGCGGCCGCGGCGCTCACCGTGGTGGTGGGTGTGCCGTTCGCGTTTGCGCTGGCGCGGCTGCCGGTCGGCGGCAAGGCGGCCTTGCTGGCGCTGGCGGCGCTCCCGCTCGTCCTGCCGTCGTTCGTCTCGGCGTATGCGCTGGTGCTGATGTTCGGCCGCGCCGGCATCGTCACGAGCGCGCTGCACGCGATCGGCATCCCGTTCGGCTCGATCTACGGCGCGCCCGGCATCATCGCGGTCTATGTGCTCACGCTTTATCCATACGTCGTGATGCCGGCGATCGCGGCGTTTCGGGCGGTCGACGTCTCCATGGAAGAAGCGGCGCAGAACCTCGGCGCGCCGCCGGCGCGCATGCTGCGCACCGTGATGCTGCCGCTGGTGCTGCCGTCGATCCTCGCCGGCGCGCTTCTGGTGTTCATCGAGGCGCTGGAGAATTTCGGCGTGCCGTTCGTGCTCGCCGAGGACCGGCCGATCCTGTCGATCGAGGCGTACAAGCTCTTTGTCGGCGAGACCTCGGACAATCCGGCCTCCGCCGGCGTGCTCGGGATGCTGCTGATCGTCTGCACCGTGATCGCGCTCTTGATCCAGCGCGGCCTGCTGGCGCGGCGCGGCTTTGCGACGGCGGCGCGGCGCGCCGCGCCGTTGCTCGTGGTGGGCCGTGCGCTGCGGTTCGGCGCCGCCACGTATTGCTGGCTGCTGGTGGGTGCCGCGCTGGTGCCGTTCGCGGCCGTGATCGTGATCTCGCTGATGCGCTTCCGGGGGCCCGTGATGGTCGCGGCGTTCTCGCTCGGCAATTTTGCGCAGCTCTTCGGCCAATCGTTCCGGCCGCTCTTCAACACGCTGCTGCTCGCGACGATCGCGGGTGTGGGCGCGTTGGTGCTCGGCGTACCGATCGGCTACGTGGTCACGCGCTTCCGCACGCGGCTCACGGCCGCGATCGACATTCTGGCGACGTCGCCGTTCGCCGTCGCCGGCACCGTGCTCGGCATCGGCCTCGTGCTCGCATATGGCGGCGGCTTTCTGATCCTCACCGGCACGTCGACGATCATGATCATCGCCTATGTGGTGCGCAAGCTGCCGTTCTCGGTGCGCCAGGCAGGCGCGATCCTGCGCCAGCTCGACCCGAGCCTGGAGGAGGCCTCGGTCAATCTCGGCGTGCCGCCGGCATTGACGTTCATGCGCATCACGCTGCCGCTGATGCTCGGCGGCATCGTCGGCAGCTTCGTGCTCACCTTCGTCACCGTCGCGTCCGAGCTGAGCTCGACGGTCGTCCTCTATTCCGGACCGTGGACCACGATGACGGTGGTGATGTTCCAGGCGCTCGAGGGGACCAGCGCCGGCGTCGCGGCGGCGGCCGCGACGGTGTTGATCGTGTGCACCGTGGTGCCGGTCGCGCTGGTGTATCGGGTGCTGCGGCGAAGAGAGTTGGCGATGGTGTGAGATGCAGATTCCGTCATGCGCGGGCTTGTTCCGGCCATGACGAGAATATTCACACCTCGAGAGTCACAATTTCCGGCAGCAACTGGTTCTCCGTCACCCGCACGTGCGCCAGCGATATCGGCAGATCGAACCGCCGCGGGCCGGCGCTGCCGGGGTTGAGCCACAGCACGCCGTTGCGTGTCTCGACCAACGGCTTGTGCGAGTGGCCGAAGATGACGGCCACGACGCCGGCGGTCGGTGGATCGAGGTCGAGATCGTCGACGATGTGCAGCACATGAAACAGATGGCCGCCGGCCTCGACGCGCGCGGTCGTCGGCAGGCGGGCGGCCCAGCTTCCGCGATCGACGTTGCCGCGCACGGCGTGAACGGGTGCGAGCGCGCGCAAGGCGTCGAGCACCTCCGGCTTGCCGACGTCGCCCGCATGGATGATGAGGTCGCTGCCGCGGAGCGCGTCGATCGCCTGCGGGCGGAGCAGGCCGTGCGTATCCGAGATGACGCCGACGAGCAGAGGCTTGGTGCGGGTCGTCATGCGGGCGGCTCGAGCAGCGCCGCCGCGAAAGCGCTGGCGATCGCGGGTCGGCTCTTGCCGGCCTGCGCCGCATCGCCGATGACTACGACCTTCTGCTCCGGGCGGGCGAGCTTGCGAAAACCTGCGCCGGTCGCGGCGCGGGCGCGGTGATAGAACCAGTCGCGCAGTTTTTCATTGGAGAAGAGTTGCCGCAGCCCGGGCCAGCGGGCGGCGCCGCGGTCGAGCAGGATCCTGGCGAGGCCGCCGAGGCCGAAGCGATAGCGCGCGCCGCTCGCGATCACGATGCGATCGAACGGGGCGAGCGCGTCGGGCGCGCGCGTCACGTCGGTGTCGAAGCGGAACGTCACGCCCTTCTGACTGCATGCCGCGACGAGATCGTCGACATAGCGCTCGAACGAGAACGGATTGGCGGCGACCTCCTGGAAGCGCGGCGCCTTGGCGACGTCGCGAAACGCGCCGCCGGCGCAGGAGGCGCGCTCGAACACCGTCACGGTGTTGCCGCCGGCGACGAGCGACGCGTAGGTGAGTCCGGCCGGGCCGGCGCCGATCACGGCGATGCGCTCGCGCCGCGGCGGTTTTGCGCGCGCGAATTCGGTCTCGCGGCCCGCCATGCCGTTGACGACGCAGCGCAGCTGCGTGCCGCCGCGCATCTCGTTGATACACGTATTGCAGGCGAGGCAGCGGCGGATCGGCTCGCCGCGCCCGACCTTCGCGACCCACTCGGGATCGGCGATCAGCGTGCGGCCGAGGGAGACGAAGTCGGCCTTTCCGCTCGCCACGGCATCGGCCGCGATCTGCGGATCGCCGAGGCGGCCGACCGCGATCACCGGCACGGCGACCTGTTGTTTCACTTGCGCGGCGTAGTCGAGGAAGGTCGCGTCGGGATATTCCATCGGCGGAATCATGCGCGCACCCGACGGCAGCGAGCGATAGTGCCCGGCCGCGACATGCAGCGCGTCGGCACCGGCCTCGGCCGCCCACACGGCGACGCGGATGCCGTCCGCCGCGGGCAGGCCTTCGGGAAAATAATCGTCGACCGAGATGCGGAAGATCACCGGGATCGTCACGGCGCGCTTGACGGCGCGCAGCACGTCGAGGCCGAAGCGCGCGCGGTTTTCGAGCGAGCCGCCATACTCGTCGGTGCGCTGGTTCTCGAACGGCGTGAGGAATTGCGAGATGAGGTAGCCGTGCGCGGCGTGGATCTCGACGCAGTCGAAGCCCGCCGTCTGCGCGCGCACGGCCGCGGCCGCGAACGCCTCGGTGGTGGTGCGGATGTCGTCGAGGGTCATCGCCTGCGGGACGATGGTCTCGTTGGTCACCTCGAACACCGGGTGCGGGATCGCCGAGGGGGCGAGCGGCGTCTCGCCGCAAATGTCCTGGCGTGTGTGGCCGCCACCGTGGCCGAGCTGGATCGAGGCCTTTGCGTCGCCGGCGTGGATCTCGCCGGTGAGCCGCGTAAGGCCGGGGATGAAGCGATCGTCATAGATGCCGAGTTCGCGCTTGCGGTGACGCCCGGCGCGTGTCGGCGAGGCCATCTCGACCGTGATCAACCCGACGCCGCCGCGCACCCGCGCCATGTAGTAGGCGATCGAGCCGTCGGTGACGCGGCCCTCGTCGTCGGAAAGCCGCGTCGTCATCGGGGGCATGACGATCCGATTGCGGATCTCGACGCCGCCGATGCGGCCGGGTGAGAGGAGGGGGATCATATTTGTTGTCAGACTCATGCGCCTGCCGTTCCCCTCCCCCCGCGCGCTCTTGCGCGTGGCGGGGAGGGGTCAGGGGTGGGGGGCGCTGAGTCAGCCGAGGACTCCAACGCGGCGTATATGGCACTCATCACGCCGTCGATCTCGCTCAGCACCTCGTTGTTCCAGAAGCGCAAGACGCGATAGCCGCGTGATTCCAAATAGGCAGTTCGTTCGGCGTCGGATGCGATCTGCTCTGCCTCGCCGTGGCCGCCGCCATCAACTTCAATGACGAGCTTGTGCCGATGGCTGGCGAAATCGGCGAAGTATTTGCCGATGGTCGCTTGGCGGCGAAAGTGTCCGTCCTGCAGCGGAAGCCGGTGTAAATGCCACCACAACTTTTTCTCGGCGTCCGTCATGTCGTGACGCAGCCTGCGCGCTGTGCCGACGCGGCGATCCGGCTTGCGCTGTCCTTGCTGCACCTCAGCGCCCCCCACCCCTGACCCCTCCCCGCCACGCGCTTCGCGCGCGGGGGGAGGGGAACCCGCGCGCATTGCTTGCCCGACCTCACCTTACCTCACATCGCCTTTACCTCGCCGCCGTCCATGTCGATGGTGGCGCCGTGCAGCCAGCGGCCGCGGGGGGAGACCAGGAAGGCGATGAGGCCGCCGATGTCCTCGGGGGTGCCGAAGCGGGTGACGCCGATATCGGCGCGGTGCCACTCGCGCACCTCGGCCTCGCTCTTGCCGGTGCGCTCCATGTCGGCGCGGATGCGCTTCCAGAGGCGGTCGGTCTCGACGTAGCTCGGGTGGATGGTGTTGACCTGCACGCCATCCGTCTTGCCGCGGTCCGCGAGCGCCTTGCTGAAGGCCGCGGCGGCGGAATTCACCGAGCTGCCGATGGTGAAGGCCGCGATCGGCATGCGGCCGCTGGTACCGCCGATGGTGACGATCGAGCCCCTGCGCTCGCGCAGCCCCGGCCATGCCGCGCGCGCGAGCCGCACATGGGCGAAGAACTTCAGCGCATAGCCCTCGGTCCAGTCGGCGTCGGTCAGCTCGAGAAAATCGCCACGCTTGGTGGTGCCGGCGTTGTTGACCAGGATGTCGATATGGCCGAAGGCGCGTTTCGTCGCCTCGACCAGTGCGGCCGGCGCGCCGTCCGCCCGCAGATCGCTGGTCTCGTAGTGCGCGGTGCGGCCGAGCTTCTTGACGGCCGCGACCACGTCGTCGAGCGCGGCCTTGTCGCGTCCGGTGAGCATCACGTCGCAGCCCTCGGCGGCGAGCTGCAGCGCGATGCCGCGCCCGATGCCGCGGCTTGATCCGGTCACCAGCGCGACCTTGCCGGTCAGTCCCAAGTCCATGAGCCATTCCCTCTTGCTGCTCGCGCGAGATTGCTTCGCTTCGCCCGCAATGACAGGATAGCGCGCTCACCTTTTCTTCGTAAGCTCCCGGGATCACACGCATGCGCATCAAGGCGAACGGCATCAATTTCAACTATACGGTCGACGGGCCCGAGGGCGCGCCGTGGGTCGTCTTCTCCAACTCGCTCGCCAC
>DASXCK010000018.1:0-2694 GCA_036491235.1 Xanthobacteraceae bacterium
CGCCCTATTTCGGACCGGCCCCCTTCCGCCACCGTGATCGCTGACAGCCGCCGTCATCCGACGGACGCCCACACGATCACGGAGGTATCCCATGTCCACCAATCTCGCAGGTCTGCCGCCGCGCTACCTGCGCACGCCCGAGGCCTCGCGCTTCGTCGGCCTCTCCATCCGCACGCTCGAGAAGCACCGCATCTATGGCACTGGCCCGCGCTATTCAAAGCTCGGCGGCCGAGTGGTCTATCGCATCGAGGATCTTCAGGCCTGGGTCGACGCCGCCGCCAAGGCGTCGACCTCCGATCCTGGCAAGGTTGTCGTGCTGCCGGCGCGGCGTCACACGGCCGCAGAACTCGAACAAGCCCGCCAGCCGCGCCGCTGACATCGCTCATGTCGACGCGCCACCGCACCCGCTCCGAACGCGAGCAGCTCGAACTGTTTCGGGCGCTGCCGGGCGATCTCGCGCCGCGCGACGCGCAGGACCTCATGGCCTATCCGTTCTTCTCGCTCGCCAAGACGCACCGCACGACGCCGATCGACTACCGGATGAACGCCATCGCCATCCGCGTCGAGGCCGTGCCCGAGCACGGCATGGCGACCATCTGGGACGCCGATGTTCTGATCTGGGCCGCGTCGCAAATCGTCCAGGCACGCGACGCTGGCCTGCGCACCTCGCGCCTGATGGCCGCCACGCCCTACGAGATTCTCAACTTCATCGGCCGCGGCACCGGTGCGCGCGACTATCACCGGCTCAAGGCCGCCTTCGACCGCTTGCAGTCCACCACCGTCGCCACCTCGCTGCGCCAGGCGAGCGAGCGGCGCATGCACCGCTTCTCCTGGATCAATGAATGGACCGAGCACGCGGACGCGCACGGCAACGCCGCCGGCATCGATCTCATCGTGCCGGACTGGTTCTATCGCGCCGTTCTCGACGACGCGCTGGTCCTCACGATTGACCGCGAATACTTCAAGCTGACGGGTGGTCTCGAGCGCTGGCTTTATCGACTCGTGCGCAAGCACGCCGGCAGGCAGCGCGCAGGTTGGCGGTTCGATTTCCGACATCTCTACATGAAGTCGGCGAGCCTCTCGCCGTTCAAGCGCTTCGCTTTCGAACTGCGCGACATCGCGCGCCGCCAGCCGCTGCCCGGCTATCGCCTTGGCGTCGACCACGCGAGCGGCGGCCGCGAGTTGCTCGCCTTCGTCAGTGAAACGTCTTTGTCCACGAGGGCCTGTGGACAAGCTGTGGAAGCGGTCGTGCTATCGGGAACCGCGAGGCACGTGCCATCAGGAACCGCGCCCTCGTGCTATCAGGAACCGAAAGCGGCATTTTCCCCAAGTGGGTCAAATGTTTCCGAGCCGCCTAACTTAGAGTCTAACGAAGACTCTAACTCTTCTGTTGTTGGCGGCGCTTCTTCGCGGGGGAAAACCGGGAAGGAGGAGCAGCGATGATTGTCGCGCTCCTCAACCAGAAGGGCGGCGTCGGCAAGACCACGCTCGCCCTGCACCTCGCAGGCGCTTGGGCAGGCCAAGGAAAGCGCGTCACGGTCATCGATGCCGATCCGCAGGGCTCGGCTCTCGACTGGTCCGCCCAGCGCGCCAAGGAGGCCGTGCCGCGTCTGTTCGGTGTCATCGGCCTCGCCCGTGACACGCTGCACCGGGAAGCGCCCGAGCTTGCCCGTGATGCCGATCATGTCGTCATCGACGGCCCGCCGCGCGTCGCCGGCCTGCTGCGCTCGGCCCTGCTCGCCGCCGATCTCGTCCTGATCCCCGCGCAGCCATCTCCCTTCGACGGCTGGGCGTCGGCTGAGATGCTGAGGCTGCTCGAGGAAGCGCGAATCTTCCGCCCGCAGCTCGTGGCGCGCTTCGTGCTCAATCGCTGCGCAGCGCGCACCGTGATCGCGCGGGAGACCGCCGATGGTCTGGCCGACCACGATCCGCCGGTCCTCGCGTCCCGCATCGGTCAGCGCGTCGCCTTCGCGGACGCCGCGCGCACCGGACGGCTCGTCTCCGACATCAACGCTACGAGTCACGCGGCGCGCGAGATCGTCGCGTTGGCGGCCGAAGTTGATCGGGTAGTGCGATGAGTGCGCGGCCAGCCAGCCGCTGTTTTGCATCGCGCCCCGGTGATCCCGAGACCTGGATTCGTGCACCCGAGCCTTCGATCACCGCGCCAAGCACCGGCGACCTCTTCACCGCGCGGCTGACGGTCGATGTGACGCCGGAGCAGCGCGCCCGGATCAAGATCACCGCCTTTCAGCGTGGCCAGACCGTCGCCGACATGCTGCGCGGCCTCCTCGCCCGCGAATTTCCGGCAACCGATGGAGGACAGACATGATGGCCAATCCCGCCTTCGCGCAGGCGCCGCCTTGTTCGCCTGACGCCCTCACGGCCGTCGAGCTCACCTGGCTCGAGAAACGCGTCGAACACTGGATCAGGTTCGGCCGCGATGCGGGCGAGACGATCATCGATCGCCGCCGCCGTGTACTGAGCTTCGCGCCGAACACCGTCTTCGCCTTCGTCCGCTGGTCCTCGAACGACTTCGGCACCATCGTCTCGCGCATCGACATCGTGCGCTCGGTCAGGCCAGACGAAGCCTATCAGACGCTGCCCTTCGTCCGTCCCGGCGGCGAGATCCTGCTGCGCATCAGCGGCTGGCCCAAGGTCGAGCGCGTGTTCGCGGCGATCGACGCCGTCGAAGCC
>DASXCK010000019.1:0-16104 GCA_036491235.1 Xanthobacteraceae bacterium
ATTTACGCCGATTCACCTAGGGTCCCACTCGCCGGGCACTTGCCATCGTGCCCATGCTCGGCATTGTGCGGTGCCCATCAGCCTCGAGCCACAGCATCCCGCCATGCGCATCGCCACGTGGAACGTCAATTCGGTCAAGCAACGGGTCGATTCCGCCGTTGCGTGGCTCAAGGAGCGCGCGCCCGATCTTGTCTGCCTGCAGGAGACGAAGTGCGTGGACGACGCCTTCCCGCGCGAGCCGTTCGAGGCGCTCGGCTACAACGTAGCGATCCACGGCCAGAAGAGCTTCAACGGAGTGGCGATCCTCTCCAAGCTGCCGTTCGACGAGGTGACGCCGCGGCTGCCCGGCGATCAGGCGGACGACCATGCGCGCTTCATCGAGGCGCAGGTCTCGACCCCCTCCGGGGTCGTCCGCGTCGCGTCGATCTACCTGCCCAACGGCAACCCGGTCGGCACGGACAAATACAGCTACAAGCTAAAATGGATGGATCGCCTTTTTCACTACGTCCATGAGCGGCTTGCGTTGGAGGAGCCGCTGGTGCTTGCCGGCGACTACAACGTCATTCCGGCCCCCCGCGATGCGCGCGATGCCGCCGCCTGGACCAACGACGCGCTTTTTTTGCCGCACACCCGCGACCGCTTCGCGGCCCTGATCAATCTCGGCCTCACCGACGCGTTGCGGGCCGTCGATGACAGTGCCGGCCTCTACACCTTCTGGGATTATCAGGCGGGCGCCTGGCAGAAGAACAACGGCATCCGCATCGACCATCTGTTGCTGTCGCCGCAAGCCGCGGACCGGCTCACCGGCGCCGGGGTCGACAAGCATGTCAGGGCCTGGGAAAAGCCCTCGGACCACGTGCCGGTCTTCATCGACCTTGCGATGGACAAGAAGTAGCGAAGGGCGAGGAAAAGCAGCCCGGAACCGGGCGCGCAGCGCCTATGGCGGAGCCTGTCCTTGGGCTTACCGAAGAGGCAAGGGCCGAGAGCTCACGCGGGCTGGCCACTCGCCGTTTGCAGCCACTCAGTCGCGCCGGCCCTTGAGCCACGCCTCGAGGAAATTCAGCGCCAGGGCCCGCTGGTCGTCGCTTGCCTGGGCGAAGGCGGCCCCCTGCATGTCGGCGATCATCTTGTCCTGCGGCGCCGTATCGCGCGCGATCGTGAGGTACATCAGGCCACGCGGCACCTGGCGCGGAATGCCGTCGCCGCGAAACATGGTGATGCCGAGCAGCGCCTGCGCCTGATAATGGCCCTTGTCGGCCGAAAGCTTGAGCCAGCGCGCCGCCTGCCAGGGGTCGCGCGCCCCACCCTGCCCTTCGAGCAGCATCCGACCCAGCCGGTATTGTGCTTCCGCGTCGCCAAAATAGGACGCCGCATAGGCGTAGAGATCGCGCGCCCGGGGTGCGTTGGCCTTCACGGGCGAGTTGGGAATACCGCTGACGAGGTAGCCGCCGAGCGCCACGTAGGCGTTGGCGACGAAGCGCGCTTGCGGCGTGCCGAAGCTATCGTCGGAGTGGTTGTCGACGATGTCCTGGAAGTAGTCGAACGCCCGCAGGTCGTCGCGGCCGACATGGTCGCCGTCGGCATACATGCGCCCGAGCTTCCATTCCGCGATCGCGTGGCCGTTCTCGGCTGCGTATTCGAGCGACTGGATGCCCGCCTTGGCATCCCCTGCCCGCAGCGCCTGGGTGCCGTGGAGGAAGGCCTCGCCCGGCGTCAACGGATGGTTCGGCGGCGTCAGGCTGCGGCTGAGCGGCTTTAAGGGCCCGACCTTCGCATTGGAGCCCGGACGGCTGGACGGCACGTTCGGTATCGCCATCGGCGGGACCAGGGCCGTGCCGGAGGTGGTCGTATGCGGCAGCGTATCGACGGACGCGGCCGGCGCCATGCTGTCATGCGCGCCGGTGCCCTCGAAGCCAAAGGCGGACACGAGGCCGAGGCCCACCGTGAAAATCGCGGCCGGGATGAGGCGGTCAGATATCCGCATAGGACCTGACCTCCCGCGCGCCGCCCGGATGCGTGACCGCACCGCCCAGCGCCGCGCCGACCTGCTCGGCATATTTCCACAGATAGCCGGACGTGACGCCCGATGCCTTCGGCGTCCAGCTCGCGCGCCGTTTGGCGAGCTCCGCCTTGTCGAGCTTCACGTCGATCGTGCCCTTATGAGCGTCGATCTCGATCATGTCGCCATCGCGCACGAGCGCGATCGGGCCGCCGACCGCCGCCTCCGGACCCACATGGCCGACGCAGAAACCGCGCGTCGCACCGGAAAACCTGCCGTCCGTGATGAGCGCGACCTTGCCGCCCGTGCCCTGGCCGTAAAGCGCCGCCGTGGTCGCCAGCATCTCCCGCATTCCGGGGCCGCCCTTGGGGCCCTCGTAGCGGATCACCAGCACGTCGCCTTCCCTGTAATTACGCGTCTTCACGGCTTCAAAACACGCTTCCTCGCCGTCGAAACACCGGGCCGGACCGGCGAAGGCGAACTTCTCCATCCCGGCGACTTTCACGATCGCGCCCTCCGGCGCGAGATTTCCCATCAAGCCCACCACGCCGCCGCTCGGCGAAAGGGGCTTGTCGGCACGACGAATGACGTCCTGCTCGGTATTCCATTTTACCCGCTTGAGGTTCTCGGCCACGGTGCGGCCGGTCACCGTGATGCAATCGCCGTGCATGAACCCGTGATCGAGCAGCGACTTCATCAGCAGCGGAATTCCACCAGCTTCGAACAAGTCTTTGGCGACATAACGGCCACCTGGTTTCAAATCCGCGATATACGGTGTCCTTTTGAAGACTTCGGCGACGTCAAAAAGGTCAAACTTTATTCCGCATTCGTGCGCGATCGCGGGAAGGTGCAGCGCAGCATTGGTCGAGCCGCCCGAGGCCGCCACCACGGCGGCGGCGTTTTCCAAGGCATGGCGGGTGACGATGTCGCGCGGCCGCAGGCGAAGCTTGATCAGGTCGAGGATTTGCTCGCCGGCCGCCATGCAGAATTTATCGCGGAATTCGTAAGGCGCCGGCGCGCCGGCCGAATAAGGCAGCGCGAGGCCGATCGCCTCCGAGACGGTCGCCATGGTGTTGGCCGTGAACTGGGCGCCGCAGGCGCCGGCGGACGGACAGGCGTTTTGTTCGAGGGTATCGAGATCGGCGTCCGACATGTCGCCGACCGAATGCTGGCCGACCGCCTCGAAAACGTCCTGGATGGTCACCGGCTTACCCTTGAAGGTGCCGGGCAGGATCGAGCCGCCATAGATGAAGATCGACGGCACGTTGAGGCGGCACATCGCCATCATCATGCCGGGCAGCGACTTGTCGCAGCCCGCGAGGCCGACCAGCGCGTCATAGCCGTGGCCGCGTATGGTCAATTCGACCGAGTCCGCGATCACCTCGCGCGACGGCAATGAGCTCCTCATGCCCGCGTGGCCCATCGCGATGCCGTCGGTGACCGTGATGGTGCAGAACTCGCGCGGCGTCCCACCGGCCGCGGCGACGCCCTTCTTGACCGCCTGTGCCTGCCGCATGAGCGAAATGTTGCAGGGCGCGGCCTCGTTCCAGCAGCTCGCCACGCCGACGAAGGGCTGATGAATCTGATCCGTCGTCAGCCCCATGGCGTAATAGTAGGACCGGTGGGGCGCCCGCTCGGGCCCCTCCGTCACGTGCCGGCTGGGTAGCCGGGCCTTGAGCTGCGTCTTGGCATCCATCGGGTGGCGTCTTGCCCCTGACACGCTGGCTGGTGCGCAACGAAAGTGTGCGAGGAAGTCCGCCACTCGTGCCCCGGCTTGGCTCCCCTTTGAAATCGTGGAGGCCTGTGGCGGAAAATTGGCGCGGCTCCGTCGCGCCGATGGCAAAACCCAAATGTTGTAAACGTGTTGCTGCAAAGTCACAGACCATTGCACGTGGTTGCGACAATGATGTTCGGCTGTTCGATTTTTTTAACCATGACGAACCCGGAATGGCTCGCATTCGGCGGAATTTCTTTGCGCGCAGCGTGCACGCGGTCGCGCCCGATCTGATCGGCGCGACCCTCCTGTTCGACGGTGTCGGCGGTCGGATCGTCGAGGTCGAGGCCTATCACCAGACCGACCCGGCGGCGCACAGTTTTGGCGGACGCACCGAGCGCAACGCCGTGATGTTCGGCCCGCCCGGCTATGTCTATGTCTACCGGTCCTATGGCCTGCATTGGTGCATCAATTTCGTGTGCGAGCCGGAGGGGAGCGCCGCGGCGGTTCTCATCCGTGCCGTGGAGCCGCTCGAGGGCATCGCAAAAATGCGCCGGCGGCGCGGTCTCGACGACCCGCGCCTGCTGTGCGCGGGCCCCGGCCGCCTGTGCGAGGCGCTGGGCATTTCGCGGCAGCAGAACGGCTTTGCGCTCGATGCCGCGCCGTTCGAGCTGCATCGCCGCAAGGGCGATGTCGAGATCGCGGTCGGCCCGCGCATCGGTATCACCAAGGCGGTCGATCAACCGTGGCGCTACGGACTCAAAGGGTCACGGTATTTGAGCAAACCTTTTTGACTATTCAGCCGGTGAAAATCCGAAACTGGCCGGCACTTAGATGCGGGGCCGATAAAGCGCCGCAGAAGCTATCCGGGACAACGGAACGCCGGATCGAAGCCGAGGTCGCGCATCGCTTTGTCGATCGTCAGCGCCCCGTCGGGCTCCGCGACGTTGTAGGCGCCGGGCCGACCGCGGGTTATCGCGAGCAGCGCCGCTTGCGCGGCCGCATCGACATGCAGCGCCCCCCGCCCGGCCGGTGCCGCATACCAGGTTCCCGGCCCATACAGCCGGCCATAGCGCAACACGATGCCCTCGAGCCCGCTCGCGCCGAGCACGGCGTCCTCGAGCGCGCGCACGCCGCGCGCCGACAACGCGGCGGGCGTGTCGCCATCGGCCGAGGCGAGCGGATCGGTCTCGGCATGCGGCTCGGGCCCCGGCGCATACGAGAAGGCGATGCTCTGGGCGATCAGCCGGCGCGCGCCCGCCGCCTGCGCGGCCGCGACAAGGTTTGCGGTGCCTTCGACGCGCAGGCGCATGTTGCCGGCGAAATTGCGCGGCTGGCTTGCATCGAGCGCCTTCGGCAGGTCGGTCAACTGGTGGATGACGACGTCGGGGTGCGCGCGCGCCACCGCGTCGCGCAGCGCCGTGGCGTCATAGACGTCGACGACGACCGCCGTGATGCCGCGTGTCTTGAGCTCCGCAGCCGTCTCGCCCGAGCGCGTGGTCCCGACGACGTCGTGCCCGGCGTCGCGCAAAAGCGGAATCAGCCGCCGCCCGATCGCGCCGGCGGCGCCGGCCAGAAACACCTTCATGACGGAACTCCCAAAATTGCGGCGCCGAGCATGATCCCGAAGAGTGGATGCCGGTTCTCGGAACAGATCATGCTCAAACGAAGAGCCGAATATGGGACGGTCCGTGGCCTCAGGCCATCGCCGTCGCGAGCTGGGCAGTGTCGAAAAATTCGTAGAACTCCACCGCCCTGCCGTCGGCGAACCGCCAGGAGTCGCATTTCGGCGTCGACACCACCTTGCCGTTCGCCTTCGCGCGCCAGCTGCAATGGCCGAGCATCACGATGCGGTCGCCCTGGGCGACGAAATGATCGACGCGGTATTCGATCATCTCCCAGTCGCGCGTGATCCCGGTGAAATAGGCGCCGAGCTCGTCGCGGCTGCGGTAATCGGTCATGTAGGCCACGGTCGGCACGGTTTGGGCGATCGAACCGAAGCGGATATGCGAGTCGCAGATCGAGATCCAGTGATCCGCGCTCGTGCCGCGGCTCTCCGCCCAGCGGCGATAGGCTTCCGTCAGAATGGCGGTATTGCGAGCTTCGTCGGACATGAGCCCCCCTCTTCTGCGTGGCGTCTCCGCCGTTATACCACGTCTGGCGCGAACAATTCCTCCGGCGCAACCGTGCGGGGCGACAGGTGCTGCTCGTGGACGTACTGCCCGATGGCCGCAAGCGTCGGACGGTTGGGCGCGAGCCCGTAGGACCAGAAATCGTCGCCGAACACGCGGCGGGTCTCCTCGATGTGGTCGATGAGGAACGGCAGCGCGAGGTGGAGCGCGTCGGTGTCGTAGAGGCCATCGACCGCGATGTCGCGCGCCGCGCAGAACGCCTTGTAGAGGGTCTGTGCCACCCACGGATGCTCCCGGTGAACGTCGTCGCGGATCACCACCGTGTGCATGATCGGAAAGATGTTGGTGCGGCGGAAGTAATCCTGCTCGACCTCCTTGTGGTTGGGAAACAGCCGCGTGATATGCGGCGCACCGCGCAAAAAGCTCTCGGGCAGGTAGAGCGAGAAAAGCGCGTCGAGCTCGCCCGCCGCCAGCATGCCTTCGAGCGTCTTGCCGTCCGACAGGAAATCGATCTTCACCGACGCGGGCAGATCGAGCGGCAGCAGCGGCCGCTGCGTCGGCGCGTCGAGGCCGCCGATGAACCAATGAATCTCGTCCGGCGCGACGCCATAGTCGTGCTGCAGCATTCCCTTGATGAAGACGAGGCCGGTCGAGCCGTATTGCGTGGTGCCGACGCGCTTGCCGCGCAGGTCCTGCGGCGTGCGGATGTTGGCGCCCGGCCGCACGTAGATGCAGTCGTGGCGGAAGATCTTCGACAGCGCGACCGGAATCGCGACGAACGGGCAGCCGCCCTTGCCGACCAGGCTCGTAAACGACGCGAGCGACATCTCGGAAACGTGGAATTCACGTTTCTCCAGCATGCGCGGAAACGCCTCGCGCGGCCGCATCAGCTTGATGTCGAGCGCGATGCCCTCAGGCTTGACGCGTCCGTCCATGAGGGGGCGCGTGCGGTCGTAATTCCAGCACGCGAGCGTCAGCGGCAGATCGGTCATTGCGTTTGGCTCTCATGGTTCATGGTTGGCGCACGGCGATGGATTGACGGCGATTAGATCACGGCGATCGCGGCAGCATGGTCGCGCCCGCGCGCATCGACAGGTCGAAGAACAGGCCTTGCGGCAGGGTGGCGAGCACCGGCGCGGTCGGCACGCCGGCCGCATCGAGCATGTCGGCGACCCAGTTGGTGCACACGTACCCGATGTGGAAGTGACCGACCGCAGGATAGAACAGGCTCGGCCCATAGAGTCCCGGCCCGATGTCGTGCGGCAATCCGTCGGCGCCGCGCATGAACGTCGCCTCGACCTTGGCGACGAGGCGCGCGAATCCCGCCGTCGAGAGATCGAGCTCAGCCATGGGCGCGCCCGCGAACTGGGCGCGCGGGTCGGACACGCCGACGACGTGCAGCACCGACGGATTGTCGGGCCGAAACAGCGCGCGCAGGGCAAGGCCGAAGGTGATGTCGCGGGGCGTCGGCACCCGGCGATAGAATTCCTCTTCACCCCACCCGATCTCCAGCCACGCATAGTCGGCAAACCGCGTCGTCACCGCGATCAGCGCGCCGTGCCCGCGCTCGCCGGCGAGCTTTGCGACGGCCGCGCGCGGCAGCACGACGCCCGAATGGTAGCCGTTGTGCACGAGCAGGATCCGCACCGACGGCGCACCCGCAGCGGGCGGATAGAGTGCAGCGTCGCCGCGCCGGGCGGTCACGACCACCGCGACCACGAATACGACGGCGATGATCGCAAGCGCGAGGCCGATGCGTCTCGCCGCCTTGCGCATGCGCTCAACCCGCCTGCTTGAGTCGCTCCAGCGCCTCGCTGATCTTCTGCCGGCGCGCCAGCGCTTCCTCGCGCTTGGCCTTCTCTTCCTCGACCACCTCGTCCGGCGCGTTGGCGACGAACTTCTCGTTGGCGAGCTTGCTGTCGACACGCTTGATGTCGGCTTCGGCCTTGGCCAACTCCTTCTGCAGGCGCGCCCGCTCGGCGGCGAGATCGATCACGCCCTTGAGCGGCAGCGCCGCCGTCTCGCCGCGCACGAGAAGCTGCACCGACCCCTGCGGCGGCTTATCGGCAAACGAGATGTCGGCGATGCGGGCGAGCCGCTTGACGAACTCGGCCCAGCGCTCGGCGCGCGCCCGGCTCTCGGGCGTCGCGTTGACCAGCACCAGCGGAAACTGTGCGTTGACATTCATCTCGGCCCGCACCGAGCGGATCGACGTTATAAGGTCGACCACCCACCCGATCTCGTTCTCGGCCTTCTCGTCGTCGAGGGCCGCATGCGCCGGCCATGTGGACAAAGTCAGCAACGCATCATGCTTCGGGCCGGGCACGAGCGCCCACAATTCCTCGGTGATGAAGGGCATGAAGGGGTGCAGCAGCTTGAGGATTTCGTCGAGCACCCAGGTCGCCATCGCGCGGGTCTCATCCTTGGCCGGCCCGTCCGGTCCGGTGAGCAGCGGCTTCGACAGCTCGACGTACCAGTCGCAATAGACATTCCAGACGAAGCGGTATGCCGCATTCGCGGCATCGTTGAAGCGGTACTGCTCGATCGCCTCGGTGATGTCGCGCGTCGCCTTGGCGATCTCGTGCGCGATCCAGCGGTTGAGCGTCTCCTTCGCGCTTTTCGGGTCGAAGCCCGCGACGCGGGCCGCCCCGTTGAACTCGACGAAGCGCGCCGCGTTCCACAGCTTGGTCGCAAAATTGCGGTTGCTCTCCACCGATTGCGGCGAGAGCCGGATGTCGTGGCCGAGCGCCGCGCCGCGCGCCAAGGTGAAGCGCAGCGCATCGGCGCCGTAATCGTCGATGATGCCGAGCGGATCGACGACGTTGCCCTTCGACTTCGACATCTTGGCGCCCTTCTCGTCGCGGACGAGACGGTGGATGTAGATGTCGTGAAACGGCACCTCCTTCATGAAGTGAAGGCCCATCATCATCATGCGGGCGACCCAGAAGAAGATGATATCGAAGCCGGTGACCAGCACATTGGTCGGGTAATAGCGCTTGACCTCCGCGGTCTCGTCCGGCCAGCCGAGCGTCGAGAACGGCCACAGCGCGGACGAGAACCAGGTGTCGAGCACGTATTCGTCGCGGATCAGGAACGGCGAGCGCTTCGCCGGATCCTCGGCCATCTCGCGCGCCTGATGTTGGCGGATCGCGCCCGTCTCCTGGTAGTAGGCGAGCGCACGCGCGACCGCCTCGTCCTCGCTTTCCGCCACGAACACCTTGCCGTCCGGCCCGTACCAGGCCGGAATCTGGTGCCCCCACCACAATTGCCGCGAGATGCACCACGGCTGGATGTTCTCCATCCACTCGAAGTAGGTCTTCTCCCAGTTCTTCGGCACGAAGACGGTCTTGCCCTCGCGCACTGCCGCGATCGCATTCACCGCGAGCGCCTTGGCGTTGAGGTACCACTGGTCCTTGAGCATCGGCTCGATCACCACGCCCGAGCGGTCGCCGTGCGGCACCATGTGCGTATGCGGCTCGGTCTTGACCAGGAGCCCAAGCTCCTCGAGCCGCGCCAGGATCAGCTTGCGCGCCGCGAAACGCTCGCGGCCGTCGAGCGCGAGCGTGGCATCGAACTCGGCCGAGCGCGGGACGCCTTCGAGGAATTCCGGATTGTCCGCGAGCGCGAGCTTGCCCTCGTCGTCGAGCACGCTGATGAGCGGCAGGTGATGCCGCCGCGCGACCTCGAAATCGTTGAAGTCGTGCGCCGGCGTGATCTTCACGGCGCCGGTGCCCTTCTCGGGATCCGCGTAGTCGTCGCCGACGATCGGGATGCGCCGGCCGACCAGCGGCAGGATCGCATGCTTGCCGATCAGGTGCTTGAGCCGCTCGTTGTCGGGATGCACCGCGACCGCAGTGTCTCCCAGCATCGTCTCGGGCCGTGTGGTCGCGACCACGATCGACTCGTCGATCGCCTCGATCGGATAGCGGATGTGCCAGAGGTTGCCCTTCACCTCGATCTGCTGCACCTCGAGGTCGGAGATCGCGGTGAGCAGCTTCGGGTCCCAGTTGACCAGCCGCTTGTCCTTGTAGATCAGGCCCTCGGCATAGAGATCGACGAAGACCTTGCGCACCGCGCGCGACAGTCCTTCGTCCATGGTGAAGCGCTCGCGCGACCAGTCGCACGAAGCGCCCAGCCGCTTGAGTTGGTTGATGATGATGCCGCCTGACTCGGCCTTCCAGGCCCACACTTTCTCGAGGAACTTGTCGCGGCCGATCGTGCGCCGGTCGGGTTCCTGACGCTCCAGCATCCGGCGCTCGACCACCATCTGGGTCGCGATGCCGGCATGGTCGGTGCCGGGCTGCCACAGCACGTCGCGCCCGCGCATGCGCTCGAAACGGCACAGCACGTCCTGCAGGGTGTTGTTGAGCGCATGCCCCATGTGCAGCGAGCCGGTGACGTTCGGCGGCGGGATCACGATGCAATAGGGCTTGGCGGCGCGCCGTTCCGGGCGGCCGGCGCGAAACGCCTGCGCGGCCTCCCAGGCGGCCGCGATGCGGGCCTCGATCTCGGCCGGCTGATAGCGATTGTCGATCATGGCTGCGTTGACTGTCAGTTTGCCGGGTTAAAATCAACCGACGCGCGGACTGTCAACACGGCGGTCGCATGCACGGGCGGAATGCGGCGTCGGTCGAAGGACATAGGCGCATCCCGCGCACGTCCTCTATACACGTCCTCAACAAGAGCCGCTCCTCTCGCTCGGACACCCTTTTGCTGGCCCCAACCCCGTCGGTCTCCCTGCCCGCCCAGACCCGCGCCATCGTGCTGCTTGCCGTCGCCGGCTTTGCGGGCCAGTCGATGGTGCGCTCGGCCGACTCGCTCCTGCCGCAGATCGCGGCCGATTTCGCCGTCACGATCGGCGCCGCCTCGATCGTGGTCTCGGCCTACAGCCTGATGCACGGCTCGATGCAACTCGTCATCGGGCCGATCGGCGACCGCTTCGGCAAATACGTGATGGTCACCGTGATGTGCGCGCTCTCCGCCGTGACGGTCGCGGCCTGCGGGTTCGCGCACAGCCTCACGGGACTGACCTTGGCGCGCATCGCCGCCGGCGCCACCGCGTCATGGCTCATTCCGCTCGGCATGGCCTATATCGGTGACGTCGTGCCCTATGAGCGGCGCCAGCAGGTGCTCGGACGCTATCTGACGGGTCAGATCAGCGGCCAGCTCGCCGGCCAGGCGGCCGGCGGCATCATCGGCGACTGGCTCGGCTGGCGGGCCGCCTTCTTCATCCATGCGGCGATCTTCGCGCTCGCGGCGCTGGCGCTCCTGCGCGAGCTCAGGGTCAATCCGCTGACCCGCACGCCGGCGCGCCCGGACGCGCCGCGCCGCGGCTTCGCGGCTGATTATCGGACGGTCCTCGCCAATCCCTTCGCACGTTTCATCATCGCGGTCGCGTTCGGCGAGTTCGCGTTGATGTTCGGCGGCTTTGCCTATGTGGGCGCGGATCTGCATGCCCGTTTCGGCATAAGCTTCACGCTGGTCGGCCTGATGGTCGGCTTCTTCGGTCTCGGCGGCCTCATCTATGCGGCGGCCGTCAAGCAGCTCGTCCATCGCTTCGGCCAGCCGGGGCTCGCGCTCAATGGCGGCATCATCCTGGGTCTCGCCTATCTGGTGCTGGCGCTCGCGCCCGCCTGGTGGGTCGCGCCGCTCGCCATCACGCTGATCGGGCTCGGCTTCTACATGCTGCACAACACATTGCAGACCAACGCGACGCAGATGTCGCCGGAGGCGCGCGCGACCGCGGTCAGTCTGTTCTCGGCCGCGCTCTATCTCGGCCAGACCGCGGGCGTCGCGTTTTTCGCACTCGTCATCGACCGCGCCGGCGGCCCGCGCGTGTTCCTCGCGGTCGCGATCCTGATGCCGCTGCTCGCGCTCGTCTTCTCGCGAAGACTGCGGCGGCGCTGAGCGCCTCGCGCGCGGGTCCAGCGCGGCCCGGCACCAACATGACGGCGTCGTTGTGGCTGCTACGCGCGGCCGCGCGAAACGCGCTCGATCTCGGCGCGCACGAGACGCTCCACCAAGTTGGGTAGATTGTCGTCGAGCCAGGCTTTCAGCATCGGCCGCAGCATCTCGCGCACGAGATCGTCAAGCGTGCGCGAATTCTGCACCAGCACGGTCTGCGCAAGCGCATTGAATGCCGAGTCGACCGCCGCGGTCGTCGTCGGCGACAGGAGATTGCGATCCGGCCCGGTACTCTCGTGGAACTGGCGGCGCGCCTCCTCGACGGTCGGCGTCTCGGCCGCGCGCGCGACCGGCGGCGGCCGCGGGGCGGGCGGCGCCTCGACCTCGTCGGGCGTCGCATCGATCGGCTCCGCCGCGGGCGGCGGCGCTTCCATCGCCTCGGTCAGCTCGAGGACATCGGCGTCGGACGCCGCCCCGTTCTCTTGCGGTTCAGACTCGGCCTCAGACTCAGCCTCGGCCGCCGCGAACATCGCATCGATGTCGTCTTGCGAGTTGGCCGCCGCCGGCGCTGGCGCCGGTGCGGGAGCCGCGCGCGGCGGCGGCGCGGCTGGACGTGGTGCAGGCGCTGCCGGTGCGGGCGCTGCCGCCTTGGGCGGTGGCGCCGCGGCTGCAGGCTTTGCGGGCTCGGCCGCCTTCGGCTTCGAGGCATCGTCATCAGCGATGATGCGGCGGATGGAGGCGAGAATTTCCTCCATCGATGGTTCTTGCACTTTTGCCGCTTGTGTCATTGCGGCCGTCCCTCCTCAGACCGCCCACGCGTACTGCATGCGCCGACGCGCGAATCAACCATACGCTACCATGCCCCGTGATTCCGCGAATGTGTATGTGGAAGCTCGACCGCAATCCGCACTGGATAACCTGCACACCGCGCCACGGCGCAAAGGCCTGTAGCCCGTGTGGTTATCTGCCGTCCGGCGTGCGCACGCCGCCCCAGGCGTCGCGCACTTGCTGATAATGCGTCATCGGATCGTAGAGCGGCGTCTTGAGGCGCAGCCCGCTCGCCGAGAGCCCGCCGACCGCCGAGAGCAGCGAGTAGGACGCGACCACGCGGTCGTGCTGCGCGGTGACGAGCGCGACCCGCGCATTGACCAGCTCCTGCTGCGCATTGAGCACGTCGAGCGTGGTGCGCTGGCCGACGCGCGCCTCTTCGCGCACGCCGTTGAGCGCGATCTCGGCCGAGTTGACCTGGGCCGTGGTCGCCTGGATCTGCGCCTTGGCGGCCTCCAGCTGGCCCCAGGCCTGCTGCACGGTCGCCTGGATCTGGTCGCGCTGGGTATCGAGGTTGATGCGCTGCTGCCCGAGCGTCTCCTTCGCTTGGCGAATCTGCGAATATTCCGCACCGCCCTGATAGATTGGGATCTGCACGGTGCCGATGAGCGCGGCATTGAACTGCTGCAGCGCCGTCGACGTATTCGCCTCCCAATTCTGCGTTGCGCTCAGCTGCGCCGTGACAGTCGGCATGAGCACGCCTTCATTGATCTTGACCTGCAACAGCGCAACATCGATGCCGAACATCGCCGCATAGACGGTCGGGTTGTTCACGCGGCCCGCCGCGATCGCCGCCGGCAGCGTATGCGGCGAGAAGCGGTCGACCGGGCTTGCGGGCGAAAGCTTGCCGGGTTCGACGCCGATGCTCTGACGATAGGCGGCGCGCGACGTCATGTAGCTCGACTCGGCGGCGAGCACCTGGGCGCGGCCGGCCGCGAGCCGCGACTCGGCCTGCGCCACGTCGGTGCGGGTGACCTCGCCGACATTGAAGCGGTCGCGCGTCTGGCGCAGTTGCTCCTGCAGCACTTCGACGTTGCGGCGCTGCAGGTCGAGGATCGCGGTGTCGCGCAGGAGGTTCATGTAGGCGGTGGCTGCGTTGAGCAGCACCGCCTCCTCGGTAACCGCGAGGGTCGCGCGCCCGGCCGACACCTGCGCTTCGGCTTGGCGGGTCTTGTTCGCCGTCTGGTAGCCGTTGAACAGCGTCTGGGTGGCCTGCAGCCCGACCGAGTGCGGCGTGAACGTGGCCTCGCTGCCGGTATAGATCGGGGTCGGCGGCGTGGCGCCCGGATTTTTCGACAGAGTGGTCTGATACTCCGTGCCGATCGAGGCGGTAGCCGATACGTGCGGCCGGTAGCCGGAGAGAGCCTGCGGCACCTGCTCGTCCTGCGAACGCAAGGCGGCGCGCTGGGCATTGAGCTGCGGGTTGTTTTGATAGGCCTGCACCAGTGCCCATTCGAGCGTGTCGGCGCGCGTCGCCGGCGCGAGCAGCGCAAAGCTCGCGGAAGCCATCGCCGCGAGGGCGACCGACCGCAAGGCCGCGCCCCTGATGCCCCCAAAGCCGCTCCGTACCCCGATCAACCCCTGGCACCCCGTGCGGAATTTTAAACGTCTTGATCCCCGCACTGACCATACGGGGGGTCCTGCCGCCGGGAAACCCCTATCGGCTGGTGACCACATAAAAATCAGAAGATGGGGCAACGAGGTCACACTGCCGGACGGATAAGTCCGGACGCCGACCTAGAACGTGAACGCGGGCGCTCGCATGAAGGATGGCAATACCGGCGCGGCTGCGTCGAACAGCGTCCGGCTGCCGATCTCGCCGCGATCCTTGCGATACAGAATCGCTTTGCCGTCCGGCCCCGCGCCGCGCACGGTGACGAGTCGCCCGCCATCCTTGAGCTGCCCGAGCAGACCGTGCGGCTCGACCTCGACCGCGCCGTTCACCAGAATCACGTCGTAGGGTGCAAGCCCCGGCCACCCGGCCTCGAGCGGCCCCCTCGCGATCGTCACATTGGCGACGCCCAGGCTCCCCAGAATCTCGCCGCAGCGGCGCGCCCGCGCCTCGTCGTCCTCGAGCGCCACGACGCTTGCGGCAATCCGTGCCAGAACCGCCGACGAATAGCCGCTGCCGCAGGCGGCATCGAGGACGTGATCGCCCGCGCCGACCTGCGCGGCCTGGAGCAGGCGCGCCAGCACCATGGGCTTGAGCAGGGCGCGTTTCCCATCGATCGGAATGTCGCGATCGAGATAAGCGACGCTCGCGAGCGCATCGGGCACGAATCGCTCGCGCGGTACATCGAGCATCGCCGCGAGCAGGTCACGGTCCGTCACGTCGCTCGGCCGCACTTGGCCGTCCACCATCATGCGGCGTGCTTGGGCAAAATCGACCATCAGGGGACCCTCGGACCGTGGGGGTTCGGCGGCGCTCGCTTGTGCGGCAAGGTCCGCGAAAAGGCAAGATTGCGCTTGGTGCGCAACACTTCGTCTGTGGAATGTCCGCTCGCGCGATCACGTGTTGCCGCTGCGACGGCGGCCCTGTAAGACGCATGGCGGCAGCAGGCCGGAAGGCTGCCTGCCGTTTGGCCACGTGGCGGAGTGGTTACGCAGCGGTCTGCAAAACCGTTTACGCCGGTTCAATTCCGGCCGTGGCCTCCACTTCCATCCCCCTTTTCGACGACGATTGAGCGAGGGACGTGGGACTCGGAACCCGCTGGAGGTAATATGATCCGCCGCATTGTGCTATGCAGCATCGATTATATTGCTATGCGGTAAGTCACGTATCTTTCACTGTTATACCAATATACATAAAGCCCAATGCATAAGTGCTCCAGTGAATTGGACAAGGAACGCCCCCATGACTGTGTTGACCCTGCCGCTTTCCGCCGCCCGCCCCGCGCGCCGCAACGGTATTCTAAGCTTCCTGAACAACCTCGCCGGCGGCGTGCGCGAAGGCATCACGGTGGCAGGCCGCTACGACGCTCTCGCGCAAAAGACCGACGCCGAGCTCGCCCTCCAGGGTCTGCGCCGCGAGGACATCCCGCGCGCCGCCCTGCTCGGCCGGCGCTGAGATTTGGGTCGTCGCGCGCTGCCTGCAGCGTGCGGCGCCCGCGGCCGTTGGAAATCGCCACGCGTGGCTTTTCCCGCGCATCCGCCTGGTAAGCCGTTACGACGATCGCGTTGCGGCCCGCCGATTGCACGGGCCACAATTGTCACTTTGCAAAGCGCGCGCGCGTTTGTTATAGCGCGCCACACCATCGACGAGCGCCGTTCCCCGGTAGCTCAGTGGTAGAGCAACCGGCTGTTAACCGGTTGGTCGCTGGTTCGAATCCGGCCCGGGGAGCCAAATCGCTACGGTCCGTCCCGGCAGCTCCAGGTTTTCCTCGCGGACCGGGGCAGTTGCTCCTTGCATTCCCACCATATCGCGCCATCTGACAGCACGTTCAGCCTATGGGCTGTGCGCCGTCTCCGTTGTGGCGGTCACCGCATCATATCCGCGCGCGTTGAACTCGATCAGGCAAAATCCGTGG
>DASXCK010000020.1:0-3257 GCA_036491235.1 Xanthobacteraceae bacterium
GGATGGACCATGCATTGCGCCTTTGCCCATCCTGCGAGACGAGGAAACGCCCGTGACATCTCCCGCCGAACCCGCCTGGGCCCCCAGCCAGCGCTACCCCGATCCCTCGGTGCAGATCCTCGATCCGAGCTTCGCCAAATACCGCTTGCCGCTCGCGAGCATCGAGCGGCTCGCGACCGGCATGCGCTGGTGCGAAGGGCCGGTCTATTTCGGCGACGCGCGTTGCGTTTTGTGGAGCGACATCCCGAACAACCGCATGATGCGCTGGGACGAGGAGACCGGGGTGGTCTCGATCTTCCGCAAGCCGTCGAACAATGCCAACGGCAACACGCGCGACCGGCAGGGCCGCCTCGTCACCTGCGAGCACGACGCGCGGCGCGTCACCCGCACCGAGTATGACGGGTCGATCACGGTGGTCTGCGATCGTTACCAGGGCAAGCGGCTCAACTCGCCGAATGATGTGGTGGTGAAGTCCGACGGCTCGATCTGGTTCACCGATCCGCACTTCGGCATCATCAGCTACTACGAGGGCCACGTCGACACCTCCGAACTGCCGATGAACGTCTACCGGGTCGACGGGCAGACCGGGGAGGCGACCGTCGTCGCCGACGGCATCGTCGGGCCGAACGGGCTCGCGTTCTCGCCCGACGAGACCAAGATGTACATCGTGGAGTCGCGCGCGCAGCCGCGCCGGCTCCTGGTCTATGACGTGGTCGACGGCAAGAACCTCGTGGGGGGCAAGGAGTTCATCAGCGCCGGGCCGGACGGCACGCCCGACGGCTTCCGCCTCGATCTCGACGGCAATCTCTGGTGTGGCTGGGGCATGACGGCGGCGCTCGACGGGGTGCGCATCTTCAATCCGGCCGGAGAGCCGATCGGCCATATCGCGCTGCCCGAGCGCTGTGCCAACCTTTGCTTCGGCGGTCGCTGGCGCAATCGCCTGTTCATGGCGGCGAGCCACTCGCTCTATTCGCTGTACGTGAACACGCAGGGCGTGGCGGGCGGGTAGATGCTAGAAATGGCCAGTGCGGGAACCCTCGCGGGATACCCGTCATCTTCTTTCTGAACTCACCTCATCTTTATCTTGAACTTCAAGCACAAGGAAAAATCATGAGCATTCAGCGCATCGATGCCGGCCCGCGGATGAGCAAGGCGGTCATCCACGGCGACACCGTCTACCTTGCGGGCATCACGGCCGCGAAGACGGAAGGGCACAGCCTCGCCGAGCAGTCGACCGAGATCCTCTCGGTCATCGACGGCTTTTTGGCCAAGGCCGGCACCGACAAGTCGAAGCTGCTCACCGCCACCATCTGGCTCTCCGACATCCGCACCGTCGACGAGTTCAACAAGGTGTGGGACGCCTGGGTCATCCCCGGCCAGACCCCGGCCCGCGCCTGCATCGAGGCGCTGCTGCAGGGCCCGGGCAAGAAGATCGAGATACAGGTCACCGCGGCGAAGTGAGGAACGCGCGCTCTCGCTTGGGTACGAAGGCACTGGGATGCGGCTGCTACCCTCCCGCCCGTTGGCGGGAGGGGGTGGGGGGAACTACGCTTGCTGCGAACGTGCAATTTGACGCGCACAAGACTTCCTCCGAGCAAGCGGCGCCCCCACCTCCAACCCTCCCCACCACTCGCTTCGCTCGCGGGGGGGAGGGGAGCGCCAATGCCGTGCCTTCTTAAGCCGTCTTCATCGGCTCGAAGCTCGGTGCCGGCTGTCCCTCCAGCGCGACGTTGATCACTGCCGGAAGCCCGCTCGCGATCGCGCGCTCGACCGCGGGCGCGATCTCGTCGACGCGCGTCACGTGCTCGCCGTAGCCGCCGAACGCGATCGCGACATTGTCGTAGCGCGTCGGCAGCAGTTCGCAGCCGCCGACGCGGTTCGCGCCGTAGTCGCGCAGCTGGATCTGGTACTCGGCATTCCAGCGCGCGTCGTTGCCGACAATCGCGACGAAGGGCGCGCGCAAGCGCACCGCCGTGTCGATCTCGGCCGGATGAAAGCCGAAGGTGCCGTCGCCCATGGTGGCGATCACGGGCGCCTGCGGTTGCGCAAGCCGCGCCGCCACCGCGAAGGGCAATCCGGCGCCGATCGCGCCGGCGACGCCGTTGGTCACGCGGTTCGGCGCCGTGAGCAGCGCCTGCGCCCATTGGCTGAACTCGCCGCCGTCCATGACCAGGACCGAATCCGGATGCCGGTCGATGAACGGCTGCAGCGGCCGCAGTGCCTCGAGTGGATGCAGGCGGCCGGGCTGCGTTGATTTCGCGTTCTCCCAGCCGGCCGGGCGTGCCGCAAGCGCGGCTTGCACCTCGCCGTGCCAGCCCCCGTTGGCGCGGCGGCCGGCCTGGACGCGGCGCACCAGCGTCTCGGCGGCCGCAAACGGCTCGGCGCGCGCGCTTTGTGTCAGCCGCGCCCCGATGGCGCGGTGCGCGCGTGCGAGCTGGTCGTCCTCGGCGTCGATCTGCAGGACCTGGCAGACGGCCGCAAGGGCCGGCGGCTTGCCGAATTTCAGCGTGTAGTCGAGCCGCTTGCCGAGCAGCAGTATGCAGTCGGCCTGCGCCACCATCTTGCTGAAGGTGCCGAGGCTCGCGTCCGCGAGCCCACGCGGCGACTCCATGCCGACCACCGCAATCCCGAGCGCCTCCTCGAGGCGCATCGCCGCGATCCGCCCCGCCCGCGTCATCAGCATCGGCCCGACCACGATCAGCGGACGCTTGGCGGCGGAGAGGCGCGCCAGCATCGTGTCCGCGGTCGCCTCATCGAGCGCCATCGCGTCGGCCGCGAATGCTCGTGCGGCCGGCACGTCGTCGAGGTCGGCGTCGCCGTCGAGGCAGTCGCTCGGCAGACTCAGGTGCACCGGCCCGCGCCGGCCCGATCGCGCCGCGCGCATCGCGTCCGCGAAGTCGCGCGCGATCTCGCCCGACTGCATGCTCGTCCTTGCGAGCTTGGTGAGCGGCGCCGCGATATCGGCCTGGCGCATCTCCTGGAATGCGCCGGTGCCGAGCTGGCTCGCGGGCGCATGACCGGACAAGAGCACGACCGGCGATTCCGCCATCGCGGGCGTGTAGAGCGCGCCGACCGCGTTGGCGTGCCCCGGCCCGCCGGTGACGAGCGCGACGCCAGGCTCGCCGGTGAGCCGCCCCCACGCGTCCGCCATGAACACCGCCGCCGCCTCGTGGCGGGTGTGGACGAGCGTGATGCCGGCGTCGAGCGCCGCATCGAAGATCGACATGATGTGGTTGCCGGAGAGCGTGAAGAGGCGG
>DASXCK010000021.1:0-2782 GCA_036491235.1 Xanthobacteraceae bacterium
GCGTCGATGCGCGAGCGGACCGCCGCCATGACCAGACCCACGCGCGTTGCCGCCACGGGCGGATTGCGAATAAGCGCGTCCATGAAGCCCTCGACCTGTCCGGGGAGTGTAGCAGTACAGTTTGGGCGAATTGTACCGGACTGTTTCTGGCTTGGCGAGAGGGCGCGCGGCAAAATATCGGCCAAGGAGAACGCCGATGCCGAAGCTTGCCCTGTCGTTTATCGTCCACGCCTGCCTCTGGCCGGCGCGTGTCGCCCAGGCGCGCCGAGACCTCGCCATGCTGGCCTCGCTCGACGATCGTGACCTTGCCGATATCGGTCTGGGTCGGCACGATCTGAGGGACGCCACGGCGGTCGGCATGGGCAAGGACCCGACCGAACTCCTTGCGGCGCGGGCGCGCGAGCGGGCGCGCACAGGTAAGGCCGCGTAGCCTCGAGGCGCGCGGCCGCTCTACCTCGCCAGTTCCACCGGCTTGGCCGCGCCCGGATTGTTCGGATGCGCGGTCCAGTTCGCCGGGGGCCGGTCGTAGGCGAGGCCGGTGCGAGGATCGACGCCTTCGGTCTTGTGCACCAGCGTGATGCAGTTCTCGACGGGGCAGACGAGCACGCAGAGATTGCAACCGACGCATTCCGCGTCGTTGACGACGAACTTCCGCGTCCCGTTCACGGTCGCGAAGATCGCCTGATGCGAAGTATCCTCGCAGACGATGTGGCAACGCCCGCATTTGATGCAGAGGTCTTGATCGATCTCGGCCTTGGCGACGTAGTTGAGGTTCAGGTACTGCCAATCCGTGACGGTGGGAACCGCGCGGCCGCGAAAATCCTCGATCGAAGAATAGCCTTTCGACTCCATGAACCCCGCGAGGCCCGTCACCATCTCCTGCACGATCTTGAAGCCATAGGTCATCGCAGCGGTGCAGACCTGGACGTTGCCGGCGCCCAGCGCGATGAACTCGGCCGCGTCGCGCCAGGTGGTGATGCCGCCGATCGCCGAGATCGGCAGCCCGCGCGTTTCGGAGCCCCTCGCGATTTCCGAAACCATCGACAGCGCGATCGGCTTGACCGCTGGGCCGCACATGCCGCCGTGCGTGCCCTTGCCGTCGACGGCGTCAGCGATCGCCATCGCGTCGAGATCGATGCCCATGATCGAATTGATCGTGTTGATCAGCGAGACCGCGTCGGCGCCGCCGTCCTTGGCCGCTTTCGCAGGGCGGCGGATGTCGGTGATGTTGGGCGTCAGCTTGACGATGACAGGCATGCGCGTGTGCGCCTTGCACCAGCGCGTGACCATCTCGATGTATTCGGGCACCTGGCCGACCGCCGAGCCCATGCCGCGCTCGGACATGCCGTGCGGACAGCCGAAATTGAGCTCGACGCCGTCGCATTCCGTCTCTTCGACGCGGGCTAGGATCTTCTGCCACGAATCCTCGTCGCAAGGAACCATCAGCGAGACGACGAGCGCGCGATCGGGCCAGGCGCGCTTGACCTCCTTGATCTCAGCCAAGTTGATCTCGAGATCGCGGTCGGTGATGAGTTCGATGTTGTTGAACGCGATCAAGCGGCGGTCCGGCCCATGAAGGGCGCCGTAGCGCGCGCCCGATACGTTGACGATCGGCGGCCCGGCTTCCCCGAGCGTCTTCCAGACGACGCCGCCCCAGCCGGCGCGGAACGCGCGCTCGACGTTGGTCTTGCGGTCGGTCGGCGGCGCCGAGGCGAGCCAGAACGGGTTCGGCGACTTGATGCCCAGGAAATCGGTGCGAAGATCGACCATTTCGTCCTCCCCTAGCCGCGCAGGGCCGCGTCGATCGAGCGCGCCGCCTGTTTGCCGTCCTCGACCGCGCTGACCGTCAGATCGAGTCCGCCGGCCACGCAATCGCCGCCCGCCCAGACGCCCTTCATGCTGGTGCGGCGCTGCTGGTCGACGACGAGCTTGCCGTCTTTGAGCTCCGGCGACTCGGCGCCGAAGATGCCAGGCGTTCCCTTTTGGCCGATCGCGGTGAACACGACGTCGACGTCGACCCGGAACGCCTCGCCTGTCCCCACCAGCCCGTCTTCCTCCAGGCGCGTGCGCTCGAAGACGACGGCGCTCACCGTGCCGTCGTGGGCTTCCAGGCGGATCGGCTTCGCCCAGGGGCGGATCGTGACGCCGCTGGTTTGCGCGAGTTCGCGCTCATAAGCGCTCGCCTTCATGTCGTCGATGCCGCGGCGATAGACCATGGTGACGATCTCGGCGCCCAGTCGCTTCGACTGCACGGCGGCGTCGACCGCCGTCATCCCGCCGCCGACCACGACCACCCGCCGCCCGATCGGCAGTGTCGACAGGTCGGGCGCCTGCCGGAGTTCGGCGATCCAATCGACCGCGTCCGCGACGTTGACGAGCGCTTCCTCGCCAGTGAGCCCGAGCTTGTTGACGCCGCCGAGCCCGACGCCGAGAAACACCGCGTCGAAATCCCTACGCAATTCGTCGAGCCTGAAATCGCGGCCGAGGGCGAGGCCATATTTCACCTCGATGCCGCCGATCGAAAGAATGAACGCGGCTTCCTTGGCCGCGAAGTCGTCCGGGGTCTTGTACGCAGCGATGCCGTATTCGTTGAGCCCGGCGGGCTTCTCGCGCGCCTCGAAGATGGCCGCCTCATGGCCCGCGACCGCGAGCGCGTGCGCGCACGCGAGGCCGGCCGGTCCGGCGCCGACGATCGCGACGCGCTTGCCCGTCGGCGCCGCGCGGACAAAGGGCTGTTTCCCCGTCGCCATTTGCGCATCGACCGCGTGACGCTGAAGCAGGC
>DASXCK010000022.1:0-5261 GCA_036491235.1 Xanthobacteraceae bacterium
CTGATCAACAATGTCGGCGCGATCTTCGACTGTCCCTATCAGTTCCGCGACCGCTTCTCAGGCGCCGATGACTTCTACAAGTACAAGGACGACATCGAGCCCGATCCGGTGCGCGGCCTCGCGATGCGGCGCACGAACTTCATTCCCGACATCGACAACTGCGACCTGCCGCTCGACAACCGCCGCTCGCCGGGTTTTCGCCGGGTCGAGCCGTTCATGACCGGCAACACGTTCTACCTGTGGATCGGCCAGCACGAGAACGGCCGCTACTCGAAGGCGCATGCGCACACCTCCGCGGCCGTGCTGATCTGCATCAAGGGCAAGGGCTACACCTACACGTGGCCGGAGCGGCTCGGCGTCAATCCGTGGCGGGACGGCAAGAGCGACCTGATCAAGCGCGTCGACTACGAGCCGGTCGGCATGGTCTCGGCGGCGCCAGGCGGCGCGCGCTGGTTCCACCAGCATTTCGGCGCCTCGAAGGAGCCGCTGCGGCTCACCGCCTGGTTCGGTCCACACAATCCGGGCCGCGAGCCCGGCCCGCCCGGCGAGCAGCACATCGACTACACCGGCATGGACATCACCGAGGGCGGCTCGGCGATTCCATATTGGATGGAAGATCCGTTCATCGCCAAGGAATACACCGAGACGCTCAAGCGCAACGGTGCCTCGAACCGGATGGACCCGCAGTTCTACGACAAGAATTACAAGGGCGAGTTGCCGAAAGAATAAAGAGGCTGCGTCATCCTGAGGCGGCGGCCGAAGGCCGCCCTCGAAGGATGGGCCACGGGCCGATCATCCTTCGAAGCTCGCGGAGCCTGTCCTTGGGCCGGCCGAAGGCCGGACCCGAGGGCTCGCACCTCAGGATGACGGGGATAGTTGGGAGAATTGCAACAAATGCCCGTCATCGAACAAGGCGCCGAGGGCGAGCGCATCTTCTTCTCCTCGACCGGTCGTTCGCTTGAGGGCGAGGACGAGATTTGCGTGCTCAGCGTCGGCGTCGACATCGGCTCGTCGACCTCGCATCTGGTGTTCTCCCGCATCGTTCTGGAGCGGCTCGACTCGCGCTACGTGGTGATCGAGCGCGAGGCGTTCTATCAATCCGACATCCTGCTCACGCCGTATGCGTCGGAAGATGAGATCGACGCCGAGGCGCTCGGCGCGTTCATCCGCAAGCAGTATGACAACGCCATGGTCGATCCCGAGGAGATCGACGCGGGCGCCCTCATCCTCACGGGCGTGGCGGTGCGCCGCAGCAATGCGCGCCGCATCGGCGAGCTCTTTGCCGCACAGGCCGGCAAGCTCGTCGCGGTGAGCGCTGGCGACAGCCTCGAGACCGTGATGGCGGCGTACGGCTCGGGCGCGGTCGCGCGCTCGATCCGTGACGAGGCCACGGTGATGAACGTCGACGTCGGCGGCGGCACCGCCAAGATCGCGGTGGCGCAGAACGGCCAGGTGATCGCAATCACAGCCGCCGATGTCGGCGCGCGCCTCGTGTGCGTCGATGCGGATCGCAAGATCGTACGCCTCGAAGAAGCCGGCCGGCGGTTTGCGGCCGACCTCGGGCTGCGGCTCGCCATCGGCGACAAGCTCGGCGAAGACGATGCCCGGGCGCTGGCGGCTGCCATGGCCGACCGCCTGTTCGAGGCGATGCGCGGCGGCGCACCGAAGCTCGGGTCCACCGGCCTACTGCGGCTCGATCCCCTGCCCTATCGTGGCAAGATCGACGAGGTCATGTTCTCGGGCGGCGTCGCCGAATACATCTTCGGTTGGGAGAAGGAGAATTTCGGCGATCTCGGCGCGCTGCTCGGCGAAGAGATCCGCAAGCGTGTCGACGACTGGGGCGTGCGGCTGGAAAAGCCCGCCGAGGGCATCCGTGCGACCGTGATCGGCGCCTCGCAATACACGACCCAGGTGAGCGGCAGCACCATCTTCGTCTCGCCGATGAGCGCGCTGCCCTTGCGCAACGTGCCCGTGATCGCGCCGCGGCTCGCGCTCGACGCCGAGACGATCGAGGCGAGCGCGATCTCGGAGGCGATCAAGGCGGTGCTCGCGCGCCTCGACCTCGCCGACGGCGACGGGCCGGTTGCGGTGTTCGTGCCGTGGCGCGGCTCGGCGACGTTCCAGCGGCTCGACGCCTTCTGCCGCGGCATCGCGGGCGGCCTGGCGGCGCGCGTCGCAAAACACCTGCCGATCGTGCTCGCCGGCGACGGCGACGTGGGCGGGCTGATCGGCATTCACTTCCGCGAGGAGATGAAGCTAGCCAACCCGATCGTCTCGATCGATGGGCTGGAGCTCAAGGAATTCGACTACATCGATATCGGCGAAATGCTCGAGAGCTCCGGCGCCGTGCCGGTGGTGATCAAATCGCTGATCTTCCCGACGAGCGCGGCGCTCGGGCAAGAGTGGAAGAAAGAGGCGGTTGAGGCTGCTACGTGATTTTCCGTCATGGCCGGGCTTGTCCCGGCCATCCACGTCTCTGATAGTGCGAAAGCCAGCAAGACGTGGATGCCCGCATTTGCGGGCATGACGGGGAAACGACGTGCCCTACAAAGACCTCCGCGAATTCATCACCCAGGTCGAGGCGCTCGGCGCGCTGCGGCGCATCTCCGGCGCCGATCCGCGCTTCGAGCTCGGCGGCATCACCGAGGTCGCGGCCGGGCAGCCCGACTGCCCGGCGCTGCTGTTCGACGACATCAAGGGGTTCGCATCAGGCTTCCGCGTCTTCACCAACGCGACCGTGAGCCCGCAGCGTGCCGCGCTCGCGCTCGGCATCGACCCGATGCTGCGGCCGCTCGACGCACTCAAGGCGTGGATGGGCAAGCGCCAACAGCTCAAGATGATCGCGCCCGCCACGGTCAAAGACGCTGTCGTCCTGGAGACCTCGGCGCGCGGGGCGGACGTCGATCTGAGCAAATTTCCCGCGCCCTATTGGCACAAGCAGGACGGCGGCCCTTATATCGGCTCCGGCAGCCTCGTGATCATGCGCGATCCGGACAGCGGCTGGATCAATGCGTCGATCTACCGCGTGCAGGTGCATGGACGAAACAAGGTCACGGTGCAGTTCGACCATCCGGGCCGCCACGGCGCGATCATCGCGAAGAAATACTGGGACGCCGGCAAGGCCTGCCCGCTCGCGATCATCAACGGCGAGGATCCGGCGCTGTTCATCGCGGGCTTCGAATATCTGCCGGAGGGCACCTCGGAGTACGACTTCGCTGGCGCCGTCAAGGGCGTGCCAATCGACGTGTGCCCCGGTCCGGTCACCGGCTTGCCGGTCCCCGCGCTGGCGGAGATCATCCTCGAGGGCGAGTTGCTGCCACCGAGCCGCGAGACCCTGCCGGAGGGTCCCTTCGGCGAGTTCACCGGCTATTACGCGGCCGACGCGCGGCCCTGCCCCGTCATGGTCGTCGCGGCCGTGCACCACCGCGCCGATCCGATCCTCCTCGGCTCGCCGCCGATGAAGCCGCCGCGCTTCCATTTCGGGTTGCCGTTCCGTGCGGCAAGCATCTGGAGCAATCTCGAGGCCGCCGGCGTCACCGACGTCACCGGCGTGTGGCAGCACGTCGCGCAGCTCATGACCGTGGTGGCCTTGCGTCAACGCTACGACGGCCACGCCAAGCGCTCCGCACTGATCGCGGCCGCGCAAAGCTACATGGGGCGCCTGGTCGTGGTGGTCGACGAGGACGTCGATCCCTCCGACCTCAACGACGTCATGTGGGCGATCACGACGCGCTGCGAGCCGAGTGAACAGGTCGAGATCGTGCGCAACGCGTGGTCTTCGGCGCTCGATCCGCGCATCCCGGCCGACGCGAAGGCGCGCGGCACAACCTCGCATTCGAAGCTGATCATCGAGGCGGTGCGGCCCTTCGCGTGGAAGGACAGCTTCCCGCCGACGTCCGCACTGTCGCACGACGACGCGCGCGTCATCACCGACAAGTGGGGCGCGGCGCTCAAGAACGGGAAGTCGTGAGCGCGGCCTCGCTCACTTCGCGAACGGCTTCTCCTTGTTGAGCCGCGCCAGCGCCTCCTTGGCGATCGACAGGTCGAACAACTGCTCGCGCGTGACCTTCTTCTCGACGAAATGGAAGTACTTGCTGCTCCAGAAATCCTGCATGCCCATGATCGAATCGGCGAGCGGGACCCCGTCCTCGCTGATATAGCCCCAGTTCGGCGCAATCTTCTTGACCAGCTCGGGCTTGTTGAGCGCGGTGTTCTTGGCGAGAATATCAACGATCTCCGGATATTTGTCGGGCTCGCGGGCGGCGGCGTTGAATTCCTTCGCGGCGTAGAGGCAGGCCATCGCAAAGCGCACCGCGGCGTCGCGATTCTTGGTGAGGAAATCGCGCCGCGCCGCGTACATGCCGATCGCGGCGTCGGGAACGATCTGGTCGTCGCTGGCGACGATCGGCCCCCACTTGTTCTGTTGCGCGAATACGCCGAACTGCCAGGCGAGATCGGTGGCGTCGAGCTGGCCTTGGCCCAGCATCTTCATCAGGTCGGGCTGCGAGATGTTGGCGATCCACTGCACGTCCGTGGCCGGGTTGAGGCCGGCCTTCAGCAGCGCCTGCGCCAGATTGTACTGGTTGATGCTGCCGAGTGCGCCGACGCCCATGCGCTTGCCCTTGAGCTTGGCGAAATCGGCCAGCGAGCGGACGCCGGCGTCATGGAGCGTCTGGGTCACATTCACCAGCGTGTAGGCGAAACCCTTGCGGTTGCTGCCGCGATCGAGAAAGACCACCAGCGGCGCGCCCTTGGCGACGCTGTTGAACAAGCTCGCGTTCGGCGTCATCAGCGTGATGTCGAGCTCGCCCGAGATCATCGACGGCACCGCCATGGCGCCGTCGATGAAGCTCCTGGTCTCGATATCGAGCCCGAGCTTCTTAAAGTAGCCCTTCTCGCGCGCGATGTAGAACGCGCCGCCGGTGATGAAAGGGCCCTCTCCCACCCGGACGCGGTCGCCCGCGCCCGCGGCGCTCGCCGTCAGGGCGGCGGCCAGGATGGCGGCGAGAAAAGTCCAGCTACGTGCAAATCCGCTCATATATCACCTCGTTTCAGCGATCGTCGCGATGCGCCCACGGCGCCACCCGGCGATCGGTCCACTGCTGCAATTTGATGACAACCGCCCCCACCACCGCAAGCACCACCAGGGTGGCAAACACCTTCTCGGTCTCCATCACCTGCCCGGCGTTGATCAGCAGATAGCCCATGCCGCTCTGGCTCGAGCCGCCGATCATCTCTGCCGCGACGATCAGGATGATGGT
>DASXCK010000023.1:0-8588 GCA_036491235.1 Xanthobacteraceae bacterium
GAGCGCATTGGTGTTCGGCGGCTGGATGGTGTTCGAAGCCTTCGTCGATGCGCACCCGGTGCCGGGCTATCCGTCGCTGATCGTCAGCATCATGGTGATCGGCGGCGTGCAGCTCCTGATGATCGGCGTCATGGGCGAGTATCTCGGCAAGATCCTCTCCGAGATCAAAGCGCGGCCGGTCTATTTCGTCGCCGACCACAGCGTGAAGGCCGCCGAGGAGGATAGCGCCCGCACGGCCGCGGAGTGACCGTGGCGGCGGGCGCGGCAGAGCGAAGCGACACGGCCAGGCGGCAAGGCGCCCCGCGCCGGCGCATCTGGCTCGTCGCCGACGACTACGGCATGTCGCCTGGCGTCAGCGCCGCGATCCGCGATCTCGCGGCGCGCGGCCGGCTGAGCGCGACCTCCGTGATGGTGGTGGCGCCGAGCTTCGCTCGCGCGGAGGCGCAGGCGCTCGCACCGCGTGACCACGTGGCCGCGCGGATCGCCGTCGGTCTGCACCTCACGCTCACGGCGCCGTTCCGGCCGCTCACGCGCGGCTTCGCGCCGACCCGGGGCGGCGCCTTCCTGCCGCTCGGCGCCATGATGGCGCGCGCGCTGCTCGGGCGGCTCGACCGCGCGGCCATCGCGGCCGAGGTCGCGGCGCAGCTCGCGGCGTTCCACGACGCCTTCGACCGCGCCCCGGATTACGTCGACGGCCATCAGCACGTGCAACTTCTCCCGGTCGTGCGCGACGCGCTGATCGCCGCCGTCGCGGCGCAAGCGCCGCACGCGTGGGTGCGCCAATGCGGCAGCGTCGCGCCGCGGCTCGCCGACCCCAAGGGGGTGCTGCTCGACCGGTTGAGCCGCGGGTTTCGCGCCCGCGCCGCCGCGCGCGGCATCCGCACCAATCCGGCCTTTGCGGGCACCTACGACTTTTCCGACAGGACGCCGTTCGCCGAACGGTTCGCGCGCTTCCTCGACGGGCTGCCCGATGGCGGCGTCGTGATGTGCCACCCGGGACACGTCGACGACGAGCTGAAGCGGCTCGATCCGGTCACCGATCAGCGCGCGCGGGAATACGCCTACCTGGCGGGCGACGACTTCGCCGCCGTGCTGCGCGGGCAAGGGGTTACGCTGGCATGACGGGCGCGGCGGAGCGCCGCATCTGCCACTTTCGTCATGTTCCCGCATGTTCATCTTGGCGCCATTGCGCGGCGCTATCCGGCTCCCGATATCAGGCGCGGCCCGACGTCCGGGCCGAGCGATCGTCAGCGCATATCCCGGCGAAGTGGATACCGGTTCGCCGATAAGGATAGGCGCCATAGCCAGGAGCGCCAGCCATGACCCCGCAGGAACGCCAACTCGTCACCGACCTGTTCGACCGGCTTGCCGCGCTGGAGAAAGCTCCGCGCGATCCCGATGCCGAGCGCGCGATTGCCGAGGGCCTCGGGCGCGCACCGAACGCCGTCTATGCGCTGGTGCAAACCGCGATCGTGCAGGACGAGGCGCTCAAGCGCGCCAATGCGCGTATCGCCGAGCTGGAAGGCCAGCCGGATGAGCCGCCACATCAGGGCGGCTTCCTCGACACCATGCGCGAGGCGCTGCTCGGCCGCGACGAGCGGCACGGATCGGTGCCGAGCGTGCGCCAAGGCCCGGGTGCGCCGCCCGCCGGCGCGCCGGTCTGGGGGAGCGGCCCGCCCCCAGGGCCTTCGGCCTATGGGCAGCCCTCGGCCTATGGCCAGCCCGCCACCGCGGGGCCGATCGGCAGCGGCGGCTCGTTCCTCGGCACCGCGGCGGCGTCGGCGGCCGGCGTGATCGGCGGCTCCATGCTACTCGGCGGCATCCGCTCGATGTTCGGCCACTCGGCCGCCGGCGCCTACGATCCGGGCCTTGCACCCGGCGTGACGAATTCCCCCTGGGGCGGCAGCGCGGCGAACAGCGATCTCGCCCGGCAGGCCGGCATCGACCATATCGGCGGCGGCGACCGCGCGAACGATCGCGACACGGGCTCCGACCGCGCCGGCTTGTTCGACGGCGACGACCAGAATGATAGCGGCGATTACGACAACAACAGCGACGACAGCGATCTTGCCGGCGATTTCGGCGGCGACGATAGCGACAACGCGTAAGACGCGCACGCGCGCGGCGTCGTGCCTGCGCTCGTCGCGGGCATCCACGTCTTCCTTCCAAGTCGCGAAGACGTGGATAGCCGGGACATAGGCGAGCGAAGCAACGCCGTTCCTCGAACGGCTAAGCCCGGCCATGACGAAGATGTATCAGCCGAAAACCGCGATCAGATCACGATCACTCGCGTGCCGACCTTCACGCGGCTGTAGAGATCGATGACGTCCTGGTTGCGCATGCGGATGCAACCGGACGAAACCGCGTGGCCGATGGTCCAGGGCTCGTTCGAGCCGTGGATGCGGTAGAGCGTCGAGCCGAGATACATCGCGCGCGCGCCGAGCGGATTCTCCGGACCGCCCGCCATGAAGGCCGGCAAGTCGGGGCGACGCGTCAGCATCTCGGTCGGCGGACGCCAGTCCGGCCACTCGCGTTTCGCCGTGATCTCCTTGATGCCCGCCCAGGTGAAGCCGGGACGGCCGACGCCGATGCCGTAGCGGCGCGCAGTGCCGCCGGCCTCGACCAGAAAGAGAAAGCGGTGAGGCGTGTCGATGATGATGGTGCCGGGCTTCTCCGCGCCCGTATAGGCGACCGTCGTCGGCAGATATTTCGGGTCCATCGGCGCCGACGCCTCGGCTGCGGAATCCGACGCGGGTTCCGGCGTGGGCTCGGCTGCGGGCTCGGCACGGGCCGCGTCGCGCGGCGCCGCGTCGGCGTCGTTGCCGCCGAACAGAAGCTCGATGAAGCCGCCACCCATCTGGCCGCGTGAGGCGAGGCGAACCGGCGCCACGCGTTGTGCATCCGGCGGCACCGGCGCGGCCATAGCGCTGTCGGCGCCGGACGGAGGCTCGAGGGAGAGCGGCGCCGCGACGGCTGGCAGCGCCGGAAGGAGGCTTGCAAGCAGCGCGCAGAACGCCGCACGGGACGTGAGACGAGGCACGCGAGGGGACATAGGACGCATCATGGGACGTACTCTGTACTGATCGTCACGACGCCGCGCGCAACGTGCGCCGGCTTCCCCGCACTACAGACGCGAAACCGCCAGCGATCGGTTAATAACGAACGCTTAGCCTTAACGAAAACCCGCGAAACCACTTGTTCACGCTGTCATGGTTTATTTTGCCTCAAGCCGCATGGTTAATGCTCCCTCCCCCGCAACCATAGAGTTGTCATGATCGTCTTCCCGCGAAACCGCGCGTTAAGCGTCGAGCGGTAAGAAGAAGCCACGGGTTTGAGGACTTCGGAATGACGGCGCAACGCAAGATCTTCCGTATCGAGCAAATGGGTGTCGACGGCGCTATGGATCCAGGCATCGATTTTCGCGTGTCACTCGAGTCCGATCCGCTACAGGAGTCATCCGGCGCGGCGGTGTCGGACCTCGAGGCCGGCCGCCGCCACCACGAGCTCCTGGCCGAGATCAAGGCGCTGCGCGCGCTTGTCCAGCCGCAAGAGGACGCGCAGCGCGTGCTCGACAGCTATCAGGCGCAAATCGCCGAGATGCAGAAGCTCAAGGGCGAGCTCGTGATCATCCACACTGCGATCACCCGCACCAAGCAGGAGATCGCGACGCTGCACGTCACCGGCTTCCACGGCGAGAACTCCTCGCGCATGACGCACGAGCTCGACGCGGTGGTGAACGGCACCGAGCAGGCGACGCAGACCATCCTCGGCATGGTGGAGGAGATCGACGCGATCGCCTCCTCGATGATCGACGGCGACAAGGAGCAGGACGACAAGGCCGTCGGCCAGGCCATTCAGGACCGCGTCGTGAAGGTGTTCGAGGCCTGCAACTTCCAGGACATCACCGGCCAGCGCATCTCCAAGGTGGTCACCACCTGGAAATTCATCGAGGGCCACATCGGTCAGATGATGGAAATCTGGGGCGGCATCGACGCGTTCAAGGACTTCATCCCCGATGCGCCGCCGGAGCCGGAAGGCGATGACTCGCTGCTCAACGGCCCGAAGCTCGACAGCGACGCCGGGCACGCGTCGCAGGACGACATCGACGCGCTGTTTCCGTGACGTAGCGAACGGCGAATAGGCAAAGACCGCAATTCGTCGTTCCCCAGTCGCTCTTCCCTCACACCTGCTTCATCATCGCGGTCGCCGCGGCGGCTCCCGCGAATGGCGCCGTGGCTGCGATCGCGGCCGGCACGCGCTCGCGCGCACACGGCGCATAACCGAGCTTGCTGAAGAACGCGACCGAGTCCCCCGTCATGACGTAGATCGCGCGGACACCGCGGGCGCGCGCCTCGGTCTCCATCTTATCGACCATGGCGCCGCCGACGCCCTGCAGCCGCACCGGCGGCAAGGTCACGAGTGAGCGCAGCACCGCATCCGTCCCGTGCACCTCGATGCCGGCGAAACCGGCCGGCATGTCGTCGCGCTCGAAGCGCCAGAATAGCGGGCCCTCATCGGCGAGATCATCGGCCGGCAGCCCGGCGCGCGCGAGCGTCGCCTTGAGCCCGTCGCGCTCCCAGGTCGCGAGCGGCTGCGCGAACAGCGACGGCCGCGGCCGCCCCACTTATAGGATCTCCTCGAGCCGCTCCACCGGCCGGCACAGCCGCGTGCCCTTCGCGGCGCGCACCACCGGGCGCTCGATCAGAACCGGATGCTCATGCATCGCGGCGATGATCTGTGCGTCGCCGAGCTTTGCGTCGTCGAGCCCGAGCTCGTCATAGGGCGTGCCGCGCCGGCGCAGCAGGTCGCGCGGCTTCGCGCCCATCTCGGCAAGCACGGCCTTGATGTCGGCCACGCTCGGCGGCGTGTTGACGTAATCGACGATCGTCGGCTCGACGCCGGCGGCGCGGATCATGTCGAGCACCTTGCGCGAGGTGCTGCACTTCGAATTGTGCCAGATCGTGACCGGCTGGTTGCGCGCAGCTTTCGACATCAGGTCGTTTTCTTTTTCTTCTTCGCATGCGGCGAGCCGGGCGCCGGACAGCGCACGAGCAGCATCGTGCCGTAGCGGCCGGCCACTTCCGGATCGACCCATTTGAGGATGAGCACGCGGCCGTCGAAGGAGACGACCTCACGGTCATCCATGCTGCCCGGGTCCGGACCCGGGCCGATATAGGTGTGCCCGTCGGCGCTCGCCTTGATCGTCATGTCACGCACCTGCGGGTTGTCGTGGCCGAGCATGGCGACGCCGTCCGAGCTGCGGTTGATGACGTAGGGCAGGTTGCAGGCGTTGCGCGCCGCGGCCTCGGTGCGGGCCTGGTCCTCGGGCCGGTGGAAGGACGCGTTGCCCCACCGGCCGACGATATCGTCAGGCGCAATGCTCGCGCGCGGCGGCGGGCCGGGCGGTGGCCCCGGCTGCGGAGGTGGCGCGTCGCCGCCGGTCAGGCTCGACAGGGACGGCATGCTGCCCGAACAGCCCGCGAGCATGAGCCCGGCGGCCGCAATGACAATGACAGATGAAAGCCGCAGCACGGGACCGGCCATGAAACCTCTCCTGCGAACGTTGCGACGCAACGTCTTGCGCTTGGAACTTGGGCTTGGGAATGCGCCCTGTCGCACTGCCGCATGGCGGCGGCAAGGCGGAACGGGCCGCAAGCCTGCCCGACGCGCCCTAACAATATGGTTAATGTTCGTCGACCACCAGCGAAACCTGTGCAGCGTGCCGGCTTACCGCTTAGGCGATGTCGGCAGTGCGTCTTCCTTGATGTTCATGGCGTGGATGTCGGCCGGGTCCGTGAAATCGTAGTCGCTCTTGAAGCCCGCCGCATGGATGCCGGCAACCGCCGCGAGATCGTCCATCTCGTTGACGTCGCCCGTCACCCCGACCGCGCCGAGCACCTCGCCCTCCCCATCGCGCACGAGCTGGCCGCCGCCCTCGAGGAACATCGGCCCCTGCGCGAGCTGCTGCAGGTTCTCCATGAAGATCGGCTTCTCGCGCGACTTCTGCAGCACGAGCCGCGACGAGCGGCCGAGCGCGAGCGCCGCATAGGCCTTGCCGTAGGCGATCTCGAAACGCAGCATCGACGAGCCGTCCTGCTTGAGCGCGGCCTTCACGTGTCCGCCGGCGTCGAGCACCACGGCCGTGAGCGGCCGCAGCTTGCGCCGCGCCGCATCGGCAAAGATGCCGGCGATGAGCTTGGTCGCCTCGTCGAGGCTGATGGCGCGCATGAATGAGGTCCCCGAATTGCCCGCTTGCCGCTCCGGGCGATGTATCATGAGCGACGGGGGGCGCGGCAACAAGCTCGAACGGGATGGCGGGCATGCGCGAAGCGGACGTCGGATCGGCCATCACCGGCGTGGTCGTGTCGATGGTGATCGGCCTTGTCGTTCTCACCAAGATCCGTGCCGCCGTACGTGCGCGCAGGCCGACCGCGGCCGCGCGCGGCACGGTCGTACGCGTGGTTTCGCGCGGATGGAACGTCGCGGTGCCGTGCCCCGACGTGGAGTTCCTCGACCGCGACGGTGGCCGCCATGTATTCGAATCGACATACGGAAGAAGCGGAAATCCGTGGCCGGTCGGGTCGCAAGTCGAGGTCTGCTATGACCCGCGCGATCCGCAGAACGCCGAGCTGTCGGGCGCAGAGGCGTTCGGGATGATGATCCCGTTTCTCGTCGCCGGAGGCGCGATCCTCGCGATCATCCTGACGCTCTACATGATGAACGCCTCGCACAGCTATCCGTAGCGGCACGCAGCCCTGCGCTCACATCCGGAAGATCTCCTTGAAGAACCGCGCCATCGCGCCGCGCGTCCGGCGTTGGCGCGGCCTGGGGCAGCGACCAACCGAACGCGCGCGGAGCGCAATCGCACGGGCCGCGCGGCTTGACAGGCCGCCCCTTGAGGCCTTATTTGCCGGCTCGGTACTTGGCACTCCGTATAGATGAGTGCTAACCACCTGACAAAATTATAGTTTCAGTTCACAAGGCCGCACCCGCGGCGAGAGGAAACCATGGCCAAAGCAGCTAAGTTCCGCCCCCTGCACGACCGGGTGGTCGTGCGCCGCATCGACGCCGAAGAAAAGTCCGCCGGCGGCATCATCATTCCGGACACCGCGCGCGAGAAGCCCTCGCAGGGAGAGATCCTCTCGGTCGGCCCCGGCGGCCGTGACGAGAACGGCAAGCTCATCCCGATCGACCTCAAGGCCGGCGACAAGGTGCTGTTCGGCAAGTGGTCGGGCACCGAGGTCAAAATCGACGGCCAGGATCTCCTGATCATGAAGGAGTCCGACATCATGGGCGTGCTCGCCTGAGGCCTTGCTCCCTCACCCTGAGGAGCCCGCCTTCGCTAAAGCTTCGGCGGACTCTCGATTTATCCGCCCATAGGGCGAAGGCTGAAGGGCGAGGGCCACTGAAACATCGAATCATCGGCCTCACCCTGAGGAGACACGCACGCGAAGGCGTGCGTGTCTCCTCAGGGTGAGGATAACCTCATCGGAGTAGTACAACATGGCTGCCAAGGAAGTTCGCTTTGCCGGCGACGCGCGCGAGAAGATGCTGCGCGGCGTCGAGATTCTCTCCAATGCCGTGAAGGTCACGCTCGGCCCCAAAGGCCGCAACGTCGTGCTCGACAAGAGTTTCGGCGCGCCCCGCATCACCAAGGACGGTGTGACGGTCGCGAAGGAGATCGAGCTCGAGGACAAGTTCGAGAACATGGGCGCGCAGATGGTGCGCGAGGTCGCGCAGAAGACCAATGACCTCGCCGGCGACGGCACCACCACGGCGACCGTGCTCGCGGCCGCCATCGTCAAGGAAGGCGCCAAGTCGGTCGCCGCTGGCATGAACCCGATGGACCTCAAGCGCGGCATCGACATCGCGGTTGCGGCCGTGATCAAGGACATCGAGAAGCGCGCCAAGAAGGTCGGCTCGTCGGCCGAGGTCGCCCAGGTCGGCACCATCTCGGCGAACGGCGACAGCAACATCGGCAAGATGATCGCGCAGGCGATGCAGAAGGTCGGCAACGAAGGCGTGATCACGGTCGAGGAAGCCAAGTCGCTCGATACCGACGTCGAGATCGTCGAGGGCATGCAGTTCGACCGCGGCTACATCTCGCCGTACTTCGTCACCAACGCCGAGAAGATGCTCGCCGAGCTCGAGGACGCCTACATCCTGCTGCACGAGAAGAAGCTCTCGGGCCTGCAGGCGATGCTGCCGGTCCTTGAAGCTGTCGTGCAGTCGGGCAAGACGCTGGTCATCGTCGCCGAGGACGTCGAGGGCGAGGCGATCGCGACCCTCGTCGTCAACAAGCTGCGCGGCGGCCTCAAGGTCGCGGCCGTCAAGGCGCCGGGCTTCGGCGATCGCCGCAAGTCGATGCTCGAGGACATCGCGATCCTCACGGGCGGCCAGCTGATTTCCGAGGACCTCGGCATCAAGCTCGAGACCGTGACGCTTCAGATGCTCGGCCGCGCCAAGAAGGTCATCATCGAGAAGGAGAAGACCACGATCGTCGACGGCGCCGGCAAGCGCAAGGAGATCGAGGCGCGCGTCGGCCAGATCAAGGCGCAGATCGAGGAGACCACCTCGGACTACGACCG
>DASXCK010000024.1:0-26009 GCA_036491235.1 Xanthobacteraceae bacterium
TGCGTCGCGTCGATCTCCTTGAGGTCCTTCACGCCGTCGACGCAGGAGGCGAAGAACGGCGCGTCCTTGATCTTGTCGAACACCGCGGCGCGCGGCGCCGCGACGGTGATTTCACCCGAGATGTTCATTGCACCGGCACGAGCTCGATGAGGCGTTGAAGCTCCGCGGCGACGCGGTCGGGCGTCTCCAGCGGCGTGAGATGGCGCGCGCCTTTGAGGATGGTCAGCGTCGAGCCCTTGATGCCGCGATGCAACGTCTGCGACATCGCGATCGGCGTCGCATAGTCCTCGTCGCCGACGACCACCGCCGTCGGCATGGTCATCTGCGGCAGCGTGGCTTCGAGGTTGCAGACGCCGAGCATGCGGCACGTTGCCGCGAAGGCGGCCGGATCGTTGGCGAGGAGGCGATCGACATTGGCCTTCACGACGTCCGGATGCGCGGCGCGAAAGCCGTCGGTGAACCAGCGCGTCACCTGGAAATCGACCATGGTGGCGAGCCCCGCGCTCGTCGCCTTGACGGCGCGCTCCTCCCACTTGTCGGCGGCGTTGTACCAGGCCGTGGTGTCGAGAAGGCCGAGCCCGAGCGCACGGGCGGCATGACGCTGCGCGAACGCGAGCGTGGTGCAGCCGCCCATCGAGGCGCCCGCGATCACCGCCGCGCGCCAGCCGACATGGTCCATCAGTTCGGCGAGATCGTCGGCGAATTGCTCGATGAGATAAGGCCCGGCGGGCTTGTCGGAGGCGCCATGCCCGCGGCAGTCGTGGGCGAGGACCGCAACGCCGTCGCCGAGTGCCGCGACCACCGGCTCCCAGAAGAAGCGGTCCATCCCGAGCGAATGAATAAGGACGAGCCGCGGCCGGCCATCGTCGCGACCGTGCATGTCATAGACAAGCCGCGTGCCGTCACGCAATCGTACGGTCGAACCCATTGAAGACGCCTGCGCCGCCTTGGTCTCTTGTTCAGGTTCTTATCGGGCACGTGCCGCAAAACCTCAAGCCCCACAACCAAGCGCGCAGACGTGCACATGTGCCCCGCGGCTACGGCATGCGCGCCTCGCGACCGGTGAAACGATCCGCTATGGTCGCGGCGCCTGCTCTCCCTCTTCCCCTCTTTGGGGGAGAGGGTCTGGGTGAGGGGGCGCCTGCGCGAGTCACGTCCAGCGACGTATCCTGCTGAGAGTCAGCGCCCCTCACCCCGACCCTCTCCCCGCAAAAGCGGGGATAGGGAACGCGGGTTCAGAGTTACATTTAAGTCGGAGTCGCCTGCTGATGACGTCGAAACGAAAACCGGTCGCCTTCGGCGATTTGCGCGGCTGGATCGCGGCGCTCGAGGCCGCGGGCGAACTGCGCCAGATCAATGGCGAGGTCGACTGGAATATCGAGCTCGGGACCATCGCGCGGCTGGCGCAGGGCGCCGGCACCGGGCCGGCGCTCATGTTCAACAACATCAAGGACTACAATAAGCCCGGTAGCCGCTGCCGCCGCGTCTTCACCAATGGCCTCAACAACTATCGCCGCCTGGCGCTGATGCTCGGCCTGGCGGCCGATACCCACCCGCGCGAACTCGCGAAGCTTGCCCGCACCATCATGACGGGCAGCATCGCGCCGCGCATCGTCAAGGACGGGCCGGCGAAACAGAACGTTGTCACCGGCAAGGGCATCGACCTCTACGAGCTGCCGGTCCCCTACTGGAACCGGCTCGACGGCGGCCGTTATGTGATGACCTATGGCGGCGTCGTCACCAAGGACCCGACCACCGACGTGATGAATGTCGGCGTCTACCGCGGCATGATCTCGGCGAAGGATCGCATCCCGATCCTGATGTGGCGCGCTCAGCATATCGGTCACCACGTCACCGCCTGGCAGAACGGCGGCAAGCCCGAGATGCCGATCGCGGTCGCGATGGGCCTCGAGCCGGCGCTCGAGTTCGTCGCCGGCGCACCGGTGCCGAAGGGCGTGTGCGAGTATGATGTCGCGGGCGCGCTGCGCGGCGAGCCCGTCGACCTCGTGAAATGCGAGACAGTCGACCTCTATGTGCCGGCGAGCGCCGAGATCGTCATCGAGGGCTACCTCGGCCTTGATCCCGCGACCTACGAGATGGAAGGCCCGTTCGCCGAGTTCACCGGCTACTTCGCGGGCGACCGGGTGCCGAAGCCGACCATCCGCGTCACCGCGATCACCCATCGCAAGGATCCGATCCTGCGCGGCACCATCGAGGGCGCGCTGCCCGGCTCCTATTCGGAGAACGCGATGACCTCGTCGATCATGCGCGCGGGCGCCGCCTGGAACGTGCTCGACCGCGCCGGCGTGCCCGGCATCACCGACGTGTGGTGCCCGCCGGTGCATGCCGGCATCAATCTTCTGGTCCGCATGCAGCAGAGCTATCGCGGCCAGGCCAAGCAGGCCGCCAATGCGATCTGGGGCTCATCCGCCGCGCATGTGCGCTACAAGCACATCACGGTGGTGGACGACGACATCGACATCCACGACTACGCGGCGGTCGATTGGGCGATCGCGCACCGCGTCAATGCGGGCGAGAACGACATCATCATCATGCCGGCGACCTTCGGCCTCGGCCTCGATCCGTCGACGCGCAAGCGCGACCGCAATCCGTCGCTGTTCGGCACCGGCAAGTGGAACCGGGTGCTGATCGACGCCACCATGAACCTCGACTACGACCCCGATCCCGAGTTCGACGGCGCGCGCTTCCCGCCGCTGGCGCGCCCCGACCAGAAGGACATCGACGCCGCCTACGCGCGGTTCGATGAGCTCGGGCTCGAGAAGCCGAAACAGGACTGATTGAATGTGTGCCGGGCCCGCGTGTGAGGTGAACACGTCGCTCGCGCTTCACCTTCCCCTGCAGGGGAGGGTGAAGAATCGTTCGCCATTTGCAGTCGCCTCGATCTGCTTCACTTTCGTCATCGCGTCATCGCTCGCTCCCGCGCACGCCCAGCCCTATCCGACCCGCCCCATCCGCGCCGTCGTGGCGAGCGCGGCGGGCGGTATCACCGATATCTGCGCGCGGGTGCTCGGCAACTTCATCACGCGGCAGACCAGGCAGCCCGTCGTGATCGACAACAAGCCGGGCGGCAGCGGCAATATCGGGATGGAGTTCGTCTCGCACGCGGCGGCCGACGGCTACACGGTTGGCGTCGCCAATACGGGGCAGATCGTCATTAATCCGTTTCTCTATGCCCACATGTCCTACGACCCCCTGCACGACCTCGTGCCGGTCGGCTCGATCGGCGAGGTGCCGCTGTTCGTCATCGTCAGCGGCAGGCTGCCGGTCCATTCGCTGCACGAGTTCATCGCCTATGCGAAGGCGCGGCCCGGCAAGCTCAGTTACGCGTCGGCCGGCAGCGGCACCACGCCCCACCTCTTCGCCGATGCGTTCTTCCGCCGCACCGGCCTCGACCTCGTGCACGTGCCCTATCGCGGCGCACTGCCCGGCGTGATGGACGTGGTCGCCGGCAGGATGCAGGCGACGTTCGTGTCGATGGGCCCCTACATGGACTTCGTGCGCCGCGGCGACCTGCGCATTCTCGGCGTCGCCGCGAAAAAGCGCGTGGCCTATCTGCCGGACGTGCCGACCTTCGCGGAGCAGGGCGTGCCGGATTTTTTCGCCTCCACCTGGTTTGCGATGTTCGCCCCGCGCGGCACGCCGCCGGCGAGTGTCGAGAAGCTCAACGGCTACATCCGCGCCCTCGCGTCCGATCCCGACTCGCGCCGGCGGCTCGACGCCACCTTCATCGACCCGACCCCGCTGTCGCTCCCCGACTTCACGCGGCTGGTCGCCACCGATGCCGAGAAGTGGAAGGGTATCGTGCAGGCCGCGGGGGCGAAGGGCGATCGATAAGTTTGCTTTATCCGTCATGGCCGGGCTTGTCCCGGCCATCCACGTCTTGCTTGCTGAGGGGCCGTAAAGACGTGGATGCCCGCATTCGCGGGCATGACGAGGGTGTTGGGGGATCGCGTCATGAAAGCCATCGTCATCCATCGCTTCGGCCCGCCCGAGGTGCTGAGCCATGAGACGATCCCCGACCCGGCGCCGCGCGCCGGAGAAATCCGCATCCGCGTTCATGCCGCGACCGTCAATCGCGTGCTCGACGTGCGCGTGCGCGCCGGCACCGAGGCGCATTACGGCGCCGTGCTGCCGCTCATCCCCGGCGTCGACTGCGCCGGCGTGGTCGATGCGGTCGGGCAGGGCGTGACGCGCTGGCGGAACGGCGACCGCGTCGCGGCCGCCGGGAATATGCCGCTCGACGTGTGCGCCGAGGACGCGGCGGGCTACACGGGCCCGATCGGCATGATGGGCATCCGGCGGCCGGGCGGCTTTGCCGAGCTCGTTTGCGTGCCGGCAAGCACCGGGGTCGCGGTGCCGACCGCGCTCGATTTCCACCACGCAGCCGTGATCATGCGCCACGCGCCGACCGCGTGGAACCTGTTGTGTAATGTCGCCAGGCTCGAAGCGAGCGAGACGGTCTTGATCATGGGCGCCGGCGGAAATCTCGGGAGCATCGGCATCCAGATCGCCAAGAAGGTGATCGGGGCGACCGTCATCGCCGCCGCAGGCTCGCCCGCGAACGTGCAGGTTGGGCGCGACCTCGGCGCCGATTACGGCATCGACTACCGCACACGCGATATCCACGATGCCGTGATGGAGATCACCGGCGGCCGCGGCGTCAACGTGCTCTACGACAACATCGCCAACCCGAAAGTGCTGCCGCGCGCCTTCAAGGCGCTCGGCCGCCACGGCCGCCTGGTGACGGCGGGCGCCCACGGCGGTCCCGAGGTCACCATTGATTTCCACCATCTCTACGATCGCTTCATCACCGTCTTCGGCCGGCCGGGCCACCGCGCCGAAGACTACGCCGCCTGCTTCGTGGCCGCCGCCGCGGGCAAGATCAAAGCGCAGATCGAGCGCGTGCTGCCGCTCTCGCGCGCGGTCGATGCGCATCGAATGATCGAGGGCGGCGAGGCGAGGGGAAAGATCGTGCTCGATCCGACGATCAAGTGACCTGAAGCGACATGCGCAGGCACCCCCCCGCTCGCGGGGGATAGCCGGACGGGGGAAGCCGCTTGCTCATGGGTGTGGGGCTTTTCCCCTCCCCGCCCTTCCCCCGCAAGCGGCGGAGGGAGGCCAGGTGCTGTACCTCGCGGTGCATTTTCACTAGGCTTGCTTCAATAATCACTGGGGAGGATCCGCGCGATGACCACCGCCGTATCGAACCACGGCGCAGGCTGCGCCTGCCATCCATCCATGGCCTACACGCCGGTCTCGCGCCGCAAGCTGCTCGGCGGGGCCGCAGCCCTTGCGGCCGCAAGCGTGTTGCCGACGGGCGCCGCCCGGGCGCAGGGCGCCGCACGGGTGATCGACACCCACCATCATTTCTATCCGCCGGCCTACCAGAAGGCGTGGATGGACTGGGAGGACGCGCGCAAGCTCCGGCACTTCACCAACCAGGTGAACTGGACCCGCGAGAAGGCCATCGAAGAGATGGACAAGAACGGCATCGCGGCCGGCGTGCTGTCGATCCCCTCGACGCCGGGCACCTGGTTCAATCTCGATGCCGCCGGGGCCAGCAAGATGGCACGCGTCTGCAACGATTTTGCCGCCGACATGATGCGCGACCACAAGGGCCGCTTCGGACTGTTCGCGACGCTGTCGATGATCGACATCGACGCGACCCTCAAGGAAATCGAATACGCCTTCGACACGCTCAAAGCCGACGGCATCGGGCTTCAGTCAAACTACGGCGACAAGTGGCTGGGCAACGCGGTCTACCAACCGGTCCTGCAGGAGCTCAACCGGCGCAAAGCCGTCGTCTATGTGCATCCGCTTGTTGCCGCGTGTTGCGCGCAGCTCAGCGTCGGCGCCTACTCCGCCGTACTCGAGGTACCGCACGACACGACGCGCACGGTGACGAGCCTGCTGCTCGCCCGCCGGTTCACGCAATTTCCGGACATCAAGTGGCTGTTCTCGCACGCCGGCGGCACCATCCCCATGCTGGCGGGCCGCATCGAGGCCTTCTACGGCCACAGCACGCGCGGCGAGAAGGACGGCATGACGGAGGGGAGCATCGCGGCGCAGTTCCGGGCGCTGCATTACGACACCGCGAATGCGACGAGCGCGCCCGCGATGGCGGCGCTGATGAACCTCGTCCCGACCTCGCAGATCACCTTCGGCTCGGATTATCCCTACTTCCCGCTCAATCAGATCGAGACCATCCGCAAGATGGGCCTGCCGGCCGCCGACCTCACCGCGATCGAAAGCGGCAACGCGACCCGCCTGGTGCCGAGGTTGGCGAGCGCGTGACCTAAGCGTCATTGCGAGCGAGGCGAAGCAATCTCGAGCCGCGTGCGCTTATGGTGGGTTTGCTTCGTCGGCCTTCGACCTCATCGCAATGACGAGATGCACGATAGGCGCTGCGCGGGCCAAATGAAGGCATGCGGGCGGCGCGCCGGCGGCTGCTTGTGGATGCGATGTCCGCGCCTTGACATCGCGGCGTCCCCGCGTGAGACACGCGGTAACGGGGAAGTCGCATCATGCTGTTCCGCCTGCGCCATGCCGGTCGTGCCGCCGCGCTTGCGGTCGCGCTCGTCGGCCTGTTTGCGGTCATGGCTCTTGCCCAGAGCGATCACCCGCATTCGACGGCAGAGCTTGCCGCCGCACTCAAACCGCTGCAAGCGTCGCTCGCATCGATCGAAGCGATGGCGCGATACGCGAGCGACGACCAGGAGCTTGCCGGTCTCGCACCGCGACTTGCGCCGTTGCGCGAGCAACTGCGCGACGAGATCGACGCTCTCGAGCCGCGGATGGGACTGATCGATACCCGCCTCAAACAGCTCGGCGCGGCGCCCGCCGCCGGTGCGCCACCTGAAGACCCGGCGCTTGCCGCGGAGCGCAAGCGGCTCACCACGGAACGCGGCGAGGTCGACACCACGCTCAAGCAGACCAACTTGCTCGTTCTGCGCGTCGACCAGCTGTCCGAGGGGATCAACAAGCGCCGGCGCGCGCTGCTGACCGGCCAGCTGTTCGCGCGTTCGGCCGGGTTGCTCGATCCGACATTCTGGCGCGAAGCCGCGGCTGCCGCGCCGGTCGAAGCAGATGCGCTTGCCGATCTCGCGCGCTCGTCCTGGTGGGCTGCACGCGGCAAGATCGGGATCACGGGCTTGATCGCCGCCGCCGCGGTTCTTGTCGGCTTTGCGGCGGCCGTGGTCCTCCTCACGCGGGCTTGGCGCCGGCGGCTGGTGACGCGGCCGACCGAGACGCGGTTCGCGCGCGCCGCCGCATCCGCAATCCTGCTCGCCATCATCACAACCGTGGTGCCGGCCGTGGTCATCGTTGCGATCCTGGCGTTGCAGGGCCTCGGCATCGTCACTGGCCCGCTGGCGAACTTCGGCTATGCTATCGCGACCGCACTTGCGGTCGCGCGCTTCGGCCGCGGAGCGGCGCACGCGCTGTTCGCGCCCAACGAACCGTCCCGACGGCTGGTCAAATGGCAGGACGAGGAGGCGCGCGCGTTCACGGGCCACCTCGCGTGGTCGGCGCGCTTGCTCGGCATCGGGGTCGTCTGCAATGCCTTGCTCCGCATCACCGGCGCCCCGGTGGCGCTTTCGGTTGCGGTCAACGCCCTGACCTCGCTCGCGATCGGCAGCGTCGCCGGGCACTTGATCGCCAAGTACCCGGCGCGCGAGGAGAGCGTGCGGCTGCCCGGCCTGCGGGTGGCGCTGTGGCTGTTCGTCGCCGCGCTCGCGGTCGCGCTTGCGTCCGGCTATATCGGGTTTGCCGCCTTCCTGGCCGGCCGCATCATCGCGGCACTCGCGCTCGCCTGCGCGCTCTACGTCATCCTGGCGCTGATCGACTCGCTGTTCACCGAAGTGCTCACCGGCGATACCGTGGTCGGCCGTCGCATCGCGGTCGTGTTCGGCATCTCGCCGCGCGGGCTCGAGCTCTCCGGCACGCTGCTCTCGGCGGTGCTGCGCATCGTCATCGTGCTGGTCGCGCTGCCGCCGGTGCTCGGGCCATGGAGCCTGTTCGCGACGGACGTGTTCGACTTCGTGCGCCAGGTGGCGGCGGGCGTGCGCGTTGCCGGCATCACCATTTCGCTCGGCGCCGTCCTCATCGCGCTCGTCTGGCTGGTCGTCGGCGTGCTAGTGGCGCGCGGCGTCCAGCGCTGGCTGGAGCTGCGGTTCATGCCGCGCACCGGCATCGATCCGAGCCTGCAGCAGTCGGTCGGCACGCTGATCGGTTGGACGCTGCTCATCGCCGCCATCGCGCTGGCACTTTCCCATCTCGGCATCGATGCGCAGCAGATCGCGCTGGTCGCCGGCGCGCTGTCGGTCGGTATCGGCTTCGGCTTGCAGGCGGTCGTTTCCAACTTCATCTGCGGCATCATCCTGCTCGCCGAGCGGCCGATCCGGGTCGGCGACTGGGTGGTGGTCAAGAGCGAGGAGGGCATCGTGCGCCGCATCAGCGTGCGCGCGACCGAGATCGAGACCTTCGATCGCGCGAGCGTCATCATTCCCAACTCGGAGTTCATCACCGGCGCGGTCAGGAATCTCACCCATTCGGATACGCTCGGGCGCATTACCGTGAAGGTCCGTGCGACCTACGCCAGCGACGTTGAAACGGTACGGGACATCCTGCTTGCGGTCGCCGCCGAGCATCCGCAGGTGTTGCAGACGCCGCCGCCGCGCGTCTTTCTGATCGCGTTCGGCGACATCGCGCTTGAAATTGAGCTGCGCTGCATCGTCGCCAACGTGAACTACGCGCTCAGCGTGAAAAGCGACGTGCAGATGGCCATCCTGCAGCGCTTCCGTACCGCCGGCATCAAGCTTGCGGTGCTCCCGCACGAGGAGCGGCTCGCGGGCGGCGAGTTCGCCGCCGGGGAGGCCCGGCCGGGCGCCTGATGTTCATCTTTTGGCTACCGTCGGGCCGCATGATCCGTCCCCCGAATCGGAGACTCAGCGTCATGTTCCGCCTGCGCATAACCGGCCTGATCGCCGTGCTTGCCGTCACGCTCGCGTCCTGTGCCGGCGAACCCGAGCCGCCGCCCGCGCAGCCGACCTTCTATCGCAGCCTCGCGAGCCCGGGCGCCCAGGTCGACGCCACGGCCGCGGCCTCGATGATCTCCGGCTTCCGCCAGAACAATGGCCTCGGCCCCGTCACGCTCGATCCGGTCCTGATGCAACTCGCGCAGACGCAGGCGACCGCCATGGCGGGGCGCGACAAGCTCGATCACGAGAGCAAGGGTGCGTTCGGCAAGCGCATGCAGCAGTCCGGCTTCGACCCCAAGGTCACGGTCGAGAACGTCTCCGCCGGCTATCACACGCTCGCCGAGGCGTTCTCGGGCTGGCGCGATTCCCCGCCGCACCGCGCCCACATGCTGCAAACCGGCGTGACCCGCATCGGCATCGCGGCGGTCTATACGCCCACCTCGAAGTACAAGGTGTATTGGGCGCTGATCCTGGCAGCGCCGTCGGGGACGTAAGAGCACGCATTTCATGTTCCGTCATGGCCGGGCTTGTCCCGGCCATCCACGTTTGGCAGCGAGGTAAGACGTGGATGCGCGGGACAAGCCCGCGCATGACGGAGTGTTATCTCCCCCCCACCATCCCGAACATCTCGCGCCCATACGTCGTCTTCGCCTCGTCGAGCAGCGGCCGCACCGCATCGGCAAACAGCCCATGCTCCGCTGCCGTCAGCTCGACGATCTCGCAGTCCTGCGCCTCGATCGCGCGGCGCGACTCGCCGTCCTCCTCGACCGCAAGCGCGCGCTGGAACGCGACCGCGTCCTTCACGGCGGCCCGCATGGCCGCCTGCAGGTGGGCCGGCCATGCATCGAAGGCGGCGCGATGCAAAAAGATCGGCCGCGAGATGTAGAAGTGGTTGGAGATGGTGTGGAAGCGATGGAACTTGTGCACTCCGTAGGTCACCGTATTGGCGAACGGGTTTTCCTGTGCGTCGATCGTCCCGGCCTTGATCATGGCGATCGCTTCGGTGAGATCCATGCGCATCGGCACGGCGCCGAGCAGCTCGAACGTGCGCCGCTGCACCTCGCTCGGCAGCACGCGGATGCGCAGGCCTGACAAGTCTGTGGGCGCCTGCACCGGCCGCACGCGGTTCGAGATCTGGCGGAAACCATTCTCGAACCAGCCGAGGATGCGATAGCTCACGGCCGCCTCGATCTTTCGCGCGAGATGCGCGCCGAGCGCGCCGTCCATGGCGCCGCGCGCCTGCGCGTTGTCGGCGAACAGGAACGGCAGGTCGACGAAGCCGAGCTCAGGGACGCGGTCGGTGAGGTAGCTCGACGACTGGTAGCCGAGCGTGAGCAGGCCGTGCTCGACCAGCCACAGGATGTCCTCGGCCTTGTAGCCGAAATCCATGATGTTCCAGACGTACTTGATCTGCACGCGGTCGCCGAATTGTTGCCCCAGCCGGTCGCCGATGAATTTCAGCGCGCGCGAGAACCCTGTGGTCGCGGGGCCGTAGCCGCCCATGCGAATCTGGATCGGGGTGGTCATTCTCTGAGTCTCCATGTGACGTAGCCCCGATGAGCGAAGCGACTCCGGGGAAAGGCTTTCCCCGCATTCCGCGGAGCCTGTCCTTGGGCTTGCCAAAGGTAAGACCAGAGGGCTCCATGCCGGCCTACGGTCGCCACGAATCTACGGCTGCGACCACATAGCAGGAAATGCCCCCGTCGAAACCCATCGCGATGTCCATTATCATCGACTGCAACAATACGTCGACGGGAGGAAGCTACGTGAAACGTGCTTTGGTACTGCTCATCTTTGCCTTGTGCCTCGCGACGGGTGCCGCCGCACAGGACAAATATCCGTCGCGGCCGATCAAGATGATCGTGCCGTATGCGCCGGGCGGCGCCGTCGACATCGTCACCCGCATCGTCACCGAGGCGATGCGCCAGACCCTCGGTCAGCCCTTCGTGGTCGAGAACAAGCCGGGCGCCTACGGCATCCTGGCGGTTCAGGACATGGCGCGCGCCAGGCCCGACGGCTACACGCTCTTGTTCGGCAACAACAACGCGAACGTGATCACGCCGATCCTCTACGCCAAGAAATTCACCATCAACTACGACCGCGATGTCGTCCCGGTGGCGCGCGTGGCCGACGTGCCGTCGTTCCTGGTCGCTACCACGAAGGATTTTCCGCCCAAGACCTTCGCCGAGTTCATCGCCTATGCCAAGCAGAACCCGGACAGGCTGCGCTACAGTAGCGTCGGCGTAGGCAGCTTCCCGCAGTTCGACATGGAAGTCCTGTCGCGCCGTGCCGGCATGCAGCTCACTCATCTGCCCAACAAGAATGGCGCCACCGGCATGCTCAACGACCTCGTGCGCGGCGACGCGCATGTCGCATTCATCAATGTGGCGACCACGGGTCCGATGGTGCGGGCTGGGCAGTTGCGCGCGCTCGCGGTCGTCACCGACAAGCGGTTGCCCGAGTATCCCGACGTGCCGACCATGGCGGAGCTCGGCTATCCGGGCGTAGGCACCTTGCAGTGGCTTGCGCTGTTCGCGCCGAGCGGCGTGCCGAAGGACGTGATCGAGACGCTGCACAAGGCGGCAGTCGCGGCCGCGACCTCGCCCGCGGTCGTCGAGAAGCTCAAGGCCCAGGTGATGCGCCCGGCGCCGTCGGCCTCGACCGCGGAGGCTAAAACCTGGCTCGCGGGCGAGATGGCGATGTGGCGCAAGATCGTCGCCGAGGTGAAGATCGAGATGCCGGAGTGAGGGCAGCGTCCCCACCCACCGCCGTCATCGTCCACGCAAACGGACGATCCAGTACGCCGCAGTTCGTCGGCGGGGCACGGCTGTCGTCCCGCCCTCACGTTTGCGACTACTGGATTGCCCGTTTTCGCGGGCAACGACGCGGGATTGTTAGCGCGCCTTTGCGTTCCCATCGATGAACGCCAGCGCATCCTTGGTCGCGCCGTAGTCGTCGAGATCGTTGTGGCGGCCCTTGTCGTACAGGATGAACCGCTTGGGTTCGTGCGCGAGCGCGAACAGCCGCTTGCCGAACCGGCTCGGGATCACGCCGTCGCGTGCGCCGTGCATGATCAAAATCGGCGCCTTGACGGCGCCGATCCACTGATCGGAATGGAATTGGTCCTTCATCAGCCAGCGCACCGGCGCGAACGGGAAGCGTGCGACCGCGACATCCGCGGTCGATGAGTAGGGCGCCTCGAGGATGAGCCTGGCGTGGGATTGTTCGGAGGCGAGTTTCACCGCGACCCCGGTGCCGAGCGAGTGCCCCCAGAGCACGATGCGGTCCGGCTTGTAGTGCGCGACCGCGAACACGTAGGTGGCCGCGGCGTCGAGATGCAGCCCTGCTTCGGTCGGCGTCCCGGTCGAACCGCCGTAACCACGGTAGGACAACGCAATCACGCCGACGCCGTCCGCCATGAGCGCGCGATAGCGCGCGGACCGCGAGGCGATCAGCTCGCCGTTGCCCGGGAAATAGATCACCACCGGCCTGTCGCCGCGTGGTGGGATGTGCCAGACGATCACCTTCTCGCCGTCGCTCGTGTCGAGCACGACTTGGCTCGCCCCCGGCAGGATCGCCTCGGGCGGCGGCATATGGATCGCGGGCGGATGGTAGAGCATCGCGCGCTGCATCGCGTAGAGCAGCGCCACCACGGCGACATAGCCGGTCGCCGCGATGATCAGCAACCATTTGATGATTGTCATGCCGTGATCCCGCCCAAACGGAACGTGCTCTAACCACAAAATACGACCAAAATGTTCACCTGACGCGCCGCCGCTTGCAGGAGGGCTCCCTTTCCGCCAATGTCCTGGCTCCAAATTCCATTGCTCCAGGAGCCTCGATGGCCGCTCCGGCCAAACGCGTTGGTCTCTTCGTCACCTGCCTGGTCGACATGATTCGGCCGTCGATCGGTTTTGCGACCGCAAAGCTCCTCGAAGACGCCGGTTGCATCGTGGAGGTGCCGCGCCAGTCTTGCTGCGGCCAGCCGGCCTTCAATTCCGGCGACCGGGCGACCACGCGCGCCATCGCGGAGCAAGTGATCGACGCTTTCGCATCCTATGACTATGTGGTCGCCCCGTCGGGCTCCTGCGCCGGCATGCTCAAGGCGCATTATCCCGAGCTTTTCCACGGCGACCCCAACTGGCTGCCGCGCGCCGACGCGTTCGCGGCCAAGAGCTACGAGCTCACTTCGTTTTTGGTCGACGTCCTCGGCATCGCCCGTGTCGACGCGGGCCTGGAGACGACCGCGACCTATCACGACTCGTGCTCCGGCCTGCGGGAGCTCGGTGTGCGCATCCAACCGCGGCGGCTGCTCGGCAGCGTGCGCGGGCTGACGCTGAAGGAAATGCGCGACGCCGACGTATGCTGTGGCTTCGGCGGCACCTTCTGCGTCAAGTATCCGGACATCTCCAATGCGATCGTCGAGAAGAAGACCGCGAACGTCGCGGCGACCGGCGCCAGCCTGCTCATCGCCGGGGATCTCGGCTGTTTGATGAACATGGCTGGCAAGCTGCAGCGCGAGGGCAAGCCTGTTGAGGTGCGCCACGTTGCCGAAGTGCTGGCCGGCATGACGAGCGAGCCTGCGATCGGCGTGCCGCATCATCCCGATGCGGAGCCGCATTCCGGCGCGGAGCGACGGCCGTGACCCACGTCGCCACCTCGCAGCGCTTCAAGGAGAACGCCAAGGCGGCGCTCGCCGATCCTGAGCTGCAGAACGCGCTCAAGTTCGTCGAGGTGAACTTCATTGCCCGCCGGCGCGAGGTTGCGGACAAGCTGCCCGAGTTCGATGCATTGCGCGACGCGGCGCGCGACATCAAGAACCATACGCTCGCCCATCTCGACCTTTATCTCGAGGCCTACGAACGCAAAGTCACGGCCGCGGGCGGGCAGGTGCACTACGCGGTCACGGCCGACGATGCGCGCAGCCTCGTGCTCGACATCTGCAAAAGGCTCGGCGCCAAGACCGTCACCAAGGGCAAGTCGATGATCGGCGAGGAGATCGCGATCAACGATTATCTCGAGGCGAACGACGTCACGCCGGTCGAGACCGATCTCGGCGAATACATCATCCAGCTGCGCCACGAGATTCCCTCGCACATCATCGCGCCGGCCGTGCATCTCACCAAGGCGCAGATCGAGGCCGACTTCCGCCGCGCGCACACAAATCTGCCGGCCGATCGCAATCTTACCGAGCCGACCAGCCTGCTTGCGGAAGCGCGCGGCATCCTGCGCGACAAATTCCTCGCCGCCGATGTCGGCATCACGGGGGCGAATTTCCTCGTCGCCGAGACCGGCACGTCGATCATCGTGACCAACGAGGGCAACGGCGATCTCACCCAGACGCTGCCCAAGGCGCACATCGTGCTCGCCAGCATCGAGAAGCTGGTGCCGACGCTCGAGGACGTGTCGCAGTTCCTGCGCGTGCTCGCGCGCTCGGCGACCGGCCAGGAGATGTCCGTCTACACGACCCTCTCGACCGGTCCGCGCCGCACTGACGATCCCGATGGGCCAGGCGAGTATCACGTCATCATTCTCGACAACGGCCGCTCGTCCATGCTGGGCGGCGAGTTTGGCGACATGCTGCGCTGCATTCGCTGCGGCGCCTGCATGAACCACTGTCCGGTCTATCACGCGGTCGGCGGCCATGCGTATGGCTGGGTCTATCCCGGGCCGATGGGCGCGGTGCTTACCCCGAGCCTGATCGGCGTCGATCAGGCGGGCCAGTTGCCCAATGCATCGACCTTCTGCGGGCGCTGCGAAGAGGTCTGCCCGGTGCGCATTCCGCTGCCGCGCATGATGCGCTCGTGGCGCGAGCGCGAGTTCGAGCGGCACCTTTCGCCCGTCACGGTGCGCACCGGCCTGCGCTTCTGGGGCTTCTTCGCCAAGCGGCCGCGACTCTATGGGCTCGCGACGTCGTTTGCGGCGCGCCTGCTCGCGCTGATCGGTTGCCGCAAAGGCCGCTTCGGCTGGCTGCCGCTCGCGTCGGGTTGGACTCGCGATCGCGAGTTTCCGTCACCGCAGGGCGCGACCTTCCAGGCGCAGTGGAAGGCGCGCCAGCGGGCGCGGCGATGAGTGCGCGCGACCAGGTTCTTGGCGCGATCCGTCGCTCGCTCGGCGTCAGCGGCAACGAGGCGCCGCGTCGCAAGGAAGTGGCCGACCGTATTGCGGGCCATCCGCGCGGCGTCGTGCCGGCGCGTGGCCAAGGCGCGCCGCAGGAACGGCTCGAACTCTTCGCCCGCATGGTCGAGCAGGCGGCCGGCAGCATCGCGCGCGTCAACGACCCGGCCGAGGTCCCCGAGGAGGTCGCCACCTTCCTGCGCCGCTACAACCTGCCGATGGCGGCGCGGCGCGGCGCCGATCCGCGGCTCGCCGGCATTCCGTGGGAGCGGGCGGCCACGCTCGAGATCTCGACCGGCGCGCCCGATCCAAAGATGCTGTCGTCGGTCTCGCACGCGTTTGCGGGCGTGGCCGAGACCGGCACGATCGCGCTGACCTCCGGCGTCGACAACCCGACCTCGCTCAATTTCCTGCCCGACAACCACATCGTGGTGATCGACGCCAAGGACGTGGTCGGCGATTTCGAGTCCGTGTGGCAGCGCCTGCGGGAGAAATTCGGCGAGGCCGTGATGCCGCGCACCGTCAACCTGATCACCGGCCCATCGCGCTCCGCCGACATCGAGCAGACGCTGATCCTCGGCGCGCATGGCCCGCGCCGGCTGCACGTGATTGTGGTGGGCGCGCCCTGACCGACGCCCGGTCTGGTTGGGCAGGCATGGGCCGGTCATTGCCGTTGATCGAAGTCTGCCGTGACACCGCGCGAGCGCTTGCGTTAACCTGCGCGCGGCGCGGCCGCTCGACCCCACAGAAAAATGCTTGCCGCGCAACGGGAGGGCGTCATGGCGCGCGCGTGGTTGTCGGCGATTTGGAAGTCTTCAGCGATTTTGTTGTCGGGTCTCGCCGCGGTGCTTTGGCTTGCGGCGATCGCTCCTGGCGCCGCGCAAGCACCGAGCGGAGAGCCGATCAAGATCGGTTTCAGTGTTTCGCTGACCGGCGGGCTTGCCTCGTCCGGGAAGGCGCATCTCCTGTCGAAGCAGATCTGGGCCGAGGAGGTCAACGCCAAGGGCGGTCTGCTGGGGCGCCCCGTCAAACTCGTCTACTACGACGATCAGACCAACGCCGCGACCGTGCCGGGCATCTACGCCAAGCTCATAGACGTCGACAAGGTCGACCTCGTGATGGGCGCCGCGACCAACCTCATCGTCGCCGCCATGCCGCAGATCATGCAGCACAAGAAGATGGTGATGGTGCTGCTGGCGCTCGGCTCCAACGCCGAGTTCAAGTATCCAAAATATTTCCAGAGCGCGCCGTTCGGGCCCGATTCCAAGGGCGTCCTGTCGAACGCCTTCTTCGAGGTCGCCCAGACGATCACGCCCAGGCCCAAGACGGTCGCGCTGGTCGGCGCCGATGCCGAGTTCTCCAACAACGTGCTCACGGGCGCGCGGGTGAATGCCAAGAAGTTCGGCCTGCGGATCGTCTACGACCGCAGCTATCCGCCCAATACCGTCGACTATTCGCCGATCGTGCGCGCCATCCAGGCGACCAATCCCGACATCGTGCTGGTCGCGTCCTATCCGCCCGACTCGGTCGGCATGGTGCGCGCCGCGAGCGAGATCGGGTTGAAGACGCAGCTCTTTGGCGGCGCCATGGTCGGCATGCAGTACGCCTCGCTGATGGGTCAGCTCGGCGACAAGCTCAACCGCGTCGTGAACTACCATTTCTTCGTGCCGAGCCCGAAGATGAATTTCCCGGGCATCGAGGAGTTTTTGGCGAAATACCAGGCGCGCGCGGCCGCCGCGGGCGTCGATCCGCTCGGTTTCTACCAGCCGCCATTCGCCTACGCTGCGATGCAGGTGCTGGCGCGGGCCGTGACGGCGACCGGCTCGCTCGATGACGACAAGCTTGCGGCCTACATCCACAAAAACGCGTTCCAGACGATCGTCGGCGAGATCAAGTTCAACGAGCTCGGCGAGTGGGCGACGGCGCGGCCGATCATGGTGCAATTCCAGAACGTCCAGGGCGCGGGTCTCGATCAGTACAAGACCGGCCACCGCGAGGTGATCGTCGCTCCGTCGCAATACAAGGACGGCGAGCTGCAGTTCCCCTTCACGAAGTAAAACCAGCCGTCGACGCAGTGCATGTTCCGGCGAAGTGGACGCCGGTTCGCAGATAAGAACATGTGCTAAAAAGGGAATGTCGCCCCATGCAGATCACGGCCGCGGTTGCGCGCGAGCGTTTCGGCCGCTTCACGGTCGAGGCGCTCGACCTCGCCGAGCCGCGGCCGGACGAGCTTCTCGTCCGCATCGTCGCGAGCGGCATGTGCCAGACCGATCAGCACGGGCGCGACGGATACTACGACACGCCGCTACCCGCCGTGTTCGGCCACGAGGGCGCCGGCATCGTCGAGGCGGTCGGCGCCGGCGTGACCAAGTTCGCGCCCGGCGATCACGTGGTGATTTCGTATCCGTGGTGCGGCACCTGCGCGAACTGCCGCCGGCAAATGGAGTCGCACTGCCAAAACAGCTTTCCGCTCAAGATGCACGGCACCCGCGCAGACGGCTCGACCTTGTTGCGCGACGGCGATGGCGCGCCGGTCTACAGCGCGTTCTTCCAGCAGTCGTCGTTCGCGACCCATGCGATCGCCAACGAGCGCTTCGCCGTGAAGGTACGCGGCGACGCGCCGCTCGAATTGCTCGGCCCGCTCGCCTGCAGCGGCCAGACCGGCGCCGGTGCGGTGCTCAACACGATGCAACCACAACCGGGCGACGCCTTTGCGGTGTTCGGTGTCGGCGCGGTCGGACTGTCCGGCCTGATGGCGGCGAAGATCGCAGGCTGCGACCCGATCATCGCGGTCGACATCCACGCGCGGCGGCTCGCGCTCGCGCACGAGCTCGGTGCGACGCACACGATCGATCACAACGGCCGCGACGACGTGGTTGCCGAGATTCGCCGCATCACCGGCGCGGGCGTCCGCTTCTCGCTCGAGACCTCGGCACAGCCCGCCGTGTTTCGCGAAGCGATCAAGGCACTGATGCCGGCCGGCACCTGCGTGCTGCTCGGCAGCGCGCGCGCCGGCACCGAGGTCAGGCTCGATATGCCTTTCCTGCAGTTCGGCCGCGTCGTCCGCGGCGTCATCCAGGGCGAAAGCCATCCGCCACAATTCATCCCGCGGCTGGTCGATTTCATGATGCAGGGGCGGATGCCGGTCGAGCGCATGCTGACGTTCTACCCGCTCGCCGACATCAATCGTGCCGCCCAGGACTCGAGCGACGGCACGACCATCAAGCCCGTGCTGCGCATGCCGGGCTGATTCGCCGGTTCCGGCAGCCGGAACAGGCGGGCGCGGCGGGCGTTGCCCCTGAGCCCTGCCGCAAGGAGAGCGCTATGGAACGCAGCACGCAGTCACAGACCGGCAACAAGGCCGACGACGAGCTCCACAAGGAACGCGACCGCGCGCTCGACAAGGCGCTGGAGGAGACCTTCCCCGGGTCCGACCCCGTGAACGTAACGCAGCCGCCTAAATCGAAGCAGGAGCGGCGCCACGAGAACTCCGACAAGTCCGGTGGGCGATCCGCCTAAGCTGTTGAAAGACGGTGCTATTTAAATATTAACCAAGGAAAGCCGGCGCGCCGCCGGTAAGGATTACTCACATTTTTTGAAGCAATTGGGCGTATGATGTTGCTATAGCCCCGTGTGCGTGGGACTTCCGGCCTCGCGCCGGCGAGGGGATATCATGACACGTAAGTATTTCGGCACAGACGGCGTTCGTGGCCGCGCCAACGGCGTGATCACGCCCGAGCTCGCATTGAAGGTCGGCCAGGCGACCGGCATCGTGTTTCGCCGCGGCGAGCATCGCCATCGTGTCGTCATCGGCAAGGATACGCGCCTCTCCGGCTACATGATCGAGACCGCGCTGGTTGCCGGCTTCACGTCGGTCGGCATGGATGTGCTTCTGCTCGGTCCGATGCCGACGCCGGCGGTCGCCATGCTGACGCGCTCGATGCGCGCCGATCTCGGCGTGATGATCTCGGCCTCGCACAATCTTTACGACGACAACGGCATCAAGCTGTTCGGCCCCGACGGCTACAAGCTTTCGGACGCCACCGAGCTCGAGATCGAGGCGCTCATCGATGGCGACATGGGCAAGAAGCTCGCCAAATCGGCGGCGCTAGGCCGCGCCAAGCGCATCGACGGCGTGCACGATCGCTATGTCGAGTTCGCCAAGCGCACGCTGCCGAAGAATCTGTCGCTCGACGGCCTGCGCGTCGTGGTCGACAGCGCGAACGGCGCCGCCTACCGCGTCGCGCCGGCGGCGCTGTGGGAGCTCGGCGCCGAGGTGATCTCGATCGGTGCGGAGCCCGACGGCTTCAATATCAACCGCGACTGCGGCTCGACTGTGCCGGGCGCGCTCGCCGCCAAAGTACGCGAGATGCGTGCCGACATCGGCATCGCGCTCGACGGCGACGCTGACCGGGTCGTCATCGTCGACGAGCTCGGCCACGTCGTCGACGGCGACCAGCTGCTCGCCGTGATCGCCGAGAGTTGGCAGGACGACGGCCGCCTCGCCAAGCCGGGCGTCGTGTCGACCGTGATGTCCAATCTCGGCCTGGAGAAGTTTCTGCGCTCGCTCGGTCTCGGCCTCATCCGCACGCCGGTCGGCGACCGCTATGTGCTCGAGCAGATGCGCGAGCACGGCTATAACCTCGGCGGCGAGCCGTCCGGGCATATCATCCTGTCCGACTACACGACGACGGGCGATGGCTTCGTCGCGGCGCTGCAGGTGCTGGCCGTCGTCAAAAAGCGCGGCCAGCCGGTGTCCGCGGTTTGCCACCGCTTCGAGCCGCTGCCGCAGGTGACCAAGAACGTCCGCTACAAGAGCGGCAAGCCGCTCGAGCACAAGAAGGTGAAAAGCGCGATCACCGACGCCGAGAAGCGGCTGAACGGCCATGGCCGCCTGATCGTGCGTCCCTCGGGCACCGAGCCGGTGATCCGCGTCACCGGCGAGGGCGATGATCCCATCCTGGTCGAGGAGGTCGTCGACGGCATCGTCGACGCGCTCAACGCCGTCTCGATTTGAGCGGGCGGGCGCCCGAATCAGGGCCAGGATTGCGGCATCGCCACACGGTGGCTGCCACACTCGTAAATAAAATCCAAACAAACCACTAATGGAGCGCTAATTTCGCGCGTGCCGCCATACCGATGGCGCCGGCACAATGGCGTGGGTTACCGCCAGACCCGCCCGGCAGCATTAATCTTTGTGGTTAAAAGGTAAGGTTAAGTCCTGATTAATTAATGGAGGGCATCCTCGGTCCGTCGAACTGTTTTGGTCGGCCGCCTCGTTGCGCGGCTGCGAGTAAAGAGGACGGACGAAACCCATGAGCAGCACACGATTGCTCGCAGCCGCCGGGGCGGCTGTGCTTCTCGCAATGCCGGCGGCGCGCGCCGCCGATCTCGGGGTGCCGCCGCCGTGCGGCGCGCCAGGGGCGCCGAGCTGCGTAGCCCCGGCCGCTTTTGAAGTCTCCGGCTGGTATCTGCGCGGCGATATCGGCATGAGCAATCAGAAGGTCAGCTCGCTCGACAACGTGGCGAACGGCCCGGTGACGACGCAGTTCCTCAGCTTCGACAGTGCGCCGATCTTCGACGTCGGTATCGGCTATCAGATCAACAGCTGGCTGCGCGTCGATGCGACGGCGGAATATCGCGCCAATGCGCATTTCCACGGCCAGCAGGTCGTGACGTTCGGCGCGGCACCGACCGTGCTGCCGGACGACTACAACGCCAGCAAGTCGGAGTGGCTGTTCCTCGCCAATGCCTATGTCGATCTCGGCACCTGGTGGAACGTCACGCCCTTCATCGGCGCCGGCATCGGCGCGGCGCGCAACACCATCACGAGCTTCGTCGATCAAGGTGCGACGCAGTCCGGCGCTACCATCCTGAGCACGACCTACGGTGCCGACGCATCGAAGTGGAATTTCGCCTGGGCCGCCTATGCGGGCCTCGCCTATCAGGTGACGCCGGCCTTCACGGTGGAAATGTCCTGGCGCTACCTGAACCTCGGCGATGCGACGACTGGTCCGACCGCCGCGTTCGACGGCAGCTTCAGCGGCGCCACGCCGTTCCAGTTCAAGGACATCACGTCGCAGGACGTTCGGCTCGGCGTGCGTTGGATGCTCGATGCGCCGCCGCCGCCTCCGCCGCCGCTCATGCGCCGCGGCTGATAACGCTTCATTTACCGACTGGACGGCGCGGCAACCCCGCGCCGTCTTCTTTTTTGCAAACGCACTTTTAGCCGGTTGAGCGAAGCGGCATCCGGGAGCGACAATCGAAGGCCTGCCCCGCATGTCGCTTCGTTCATGCGGGCTACACGCGCCCGCCATTCACCACCCGCTATTCGCCCGTCATACATCTTCACTTGACGGCGGCGTCGCCCTTCCGTAAGCCCGACGACGGGACACCCCTCCCCACCGAGGGGCGCCTATCTGGAAGGATAGACACAACATGAGCACCACGACGCCCGGCGTGCGGCCGGTGATTCCGCACTTTTCATCCGGCCCCTGCGCCAAGCGCCCCGGCTGGAGCCTCCAAACCCTCACCGACGCAGCTCTCGGACGTTCGCATCGCGCCAAGGTCGGCAAGGCCAAGCTCAAGCGCTCGATCGATCTCACGCGCGAAATCCTGCAAATCCCCGCCGGCTATCGCGTCGGCATTGTTCCGGCCTCCGATACCGGGGCGGTCGAGATGGCGCTCTGGTCGCTGCTCGGCGCGCGACCCGTCACCATGCTGGCCTGGGAGTCGTTCGGCGAAGGCTGGGTCTCCGACATCCAGAAGGAGCTCAAGCTCAAGGACGTCACCGTCCTCAAGGCGCCCTACGGCGAGCTGCCCGATCTCGCCAAGATCGATTGGGCGAGCGACGTGGTGTTCACCTGGAACGGCACCACTTCCGGCGTGCGCGTGCCGAACGGTGATTGGATCGCAGCCGACCGCCAGGGCCTGACGATCTGCGATGCCACGTCGGCGGCGTTTGCGCAGCGTATCGACTGGGCGAAGATCGATGTCGCGACCTTCTCGTGGCAGAAGGCGCTCGGCGGCGAGGCTGCGCACGGCATGCTGGTGCTCTCGCCGCGCGCTGTGGCGCGGCTGGAGACCTACAAGCCGGCCTGGCCGCTGCCAAAAATCTTCCGCATGACCAAGGGCGGCAAGCTCAACGAGGCGATCTTCGAGGGCGAGACCATCAACACGCCGTCGATGCTGTGCGTCGAGGATTGGCTCGACACGCTCGGCTGGGCGAAATCGATCGGCGGGCTCGATGCGCTGGTCGCGCGCGCGGACGCCAACACCAAGGCGCTCGCCGACTGGATCAAGCGCACGCCGTGGGTCGATTTTCTCGCGCGCGATCCGGCGGTGCGCTCCAACACCTCGGTGTGCCTCAAGATCGTCGATCCGGCGGTGGCCAAGCTGCCCGCCGACGCCCAGGGCGCGTTCGCCAAGAGCCTCGCGGCGCTGATCGAGAAGGAAGGCGCAGGTTACGACTTGGCCTACTACCGCGATGCGCCACCCGGCCTGCGCATCTGGTGCGGCGCGACCGTCGAGGCGAGCGATATCGCGGCCTTGACCGAATGGCTCGACTGGGCTTTTGCCCGGACCAAGGACGCGCTGCCCAAGGCGGCGTGAGGATTCATCGCATCCACATATCTGCTGATGTCATGCCCCGCGAAAACGGGGCATCCAGTAACCACCGAGGTCGCGTTCAAATCGCAACGCAGCAGCGTACTGGATCGCTCGCTTTCGCGGGCGATGAGGCCGAGCAAGAAGATCGGACAAAGCCATGACCACCCCGCGCGTTCTCATCTCCGATGCCCTCTCTCCCGCCGCCGTGCAGATCTTCAAGGATCGCGGCGTCGAGGTCGACTTCCAGCCCAACCTCGGCAAGGACAAGGATAGGCTCGCCGAGATCGTCGGCAACTACGACGGCTTGGCGATTCGCTCCGCCACCAAGGTGACGCCGAAGATCCTCGAGCGCGCAAAATCGCTGCGCGTGATTGGTCGCGCCGGCATCGGCGTCGACAATGTCGACATTCCTGCCGCGACCGCCCGCGGCGTCATCGTGATGAACACGCCGTTCGGCAACTCGATCACTACAGCCGAGCACGCGATTACGCTGATGCTCGCACTGGCGCGCCAGATCCCGCAGGCCGACACTTCGACCCAGGCCGGCAAGTGGGAGAAGAACCGCTTCATGGGCGTCGAGATCACCGGCAAGACGCTCGGCGTCGTCGGCTGCGGCAATATCGGCTCGATCGTCGCCAACCGTGGCGTCGGCCTCAAGATGAAAGTGATCGCCTACGATCCGTTCCTCTCGCCGGAGCGCGCGCTCGAGCTCGGCGTCGAGAAGGTCGAGCTCGCCGATCTGCTCAAGCGCGCCGATTTCATCACGCTGCACACGCCGCTGACCGAGAAGACGAAGAACATCATCGACGCCAAGGCGCTGGCCACGACCCGCAAGGGCGTTCGCATCATCAACTGCGCGCGCGGCGGCCTCGTTGACGAGGCGGCGCTGCGCGCCGCGCTCGACGCCGGTCACGTCGCGGGGGCCGCCTTCGACGTCTTCGTCGAGGAGCCGGCGACCGCCAATGCGCTGTTCGGCCATCCCAACGTCGTGTGCACGCCGCATCTCGGCGCCGCCACCACCGAGGCGCAGGAGAACGTCGCGCTGCAGATCGCCGAGCAGATGTCCGACTACCTGCTGCGCGGCGCGATCTCCAACGCGGTGAACTTCCCCTCGATTACCGCCGAGGAGGCGCCGCGCCTCAAGCCGTTCATCGCGCTCGCCGAGAAGCTCGGTTCGTTCGCGGGCCAGCTCACCGAGACCGGGCTGAAGAAGGTGCAGATCTCCTACGAGGGCGCGGTCGCGCAGATGAACACCAAGGCGCTCACCTCGGCGGCCATCGCCGGCCTGCTGCGACCCATGCTGCAGGACGTGAACGTAGTGTCGGCGCCGATCGTCGCAAAGGACCGCGGCATCGTGGTCGAGGAGGTCACCCGCGAGGCGGCGGGCGATTACGACAGCCTGATCACCGTGACGGTCCAGTCGCAGACGCAGACGCGCGGCGTCTCCGGCACCGTGTTCGCGGACGGCCGCCCGCGTATCGTCAACATCAAGGGCATCCGCATGGATGCCGAGTTCGGCCCGTCGATGATCTACATCACCAACCTCGACAAGCCCGGCTTCATCGGCCGCTTCTCCTCGACGCTCGGCGAGGCCGGCATCAACATCGCGACCTTCCACGTCGGTCGCGAGGCCCCCGGCGGCAACGCGGTCGCGCTGATCGAGATCGACGGCGAGTTGCCGCCCGACGTGCTCGCCAAGGTCCGCGCGCTGCCGCAGGTGCAGCAGGCACGGCCGCTGAAGTTCTGATGCTGGCTTCCATGCTCCTCATGCCCGGCTTTATGCCGGGCATCCACGTCTTGCCAAAGTGCGACGAAGAAAGACGTGATGGCCGGGACAAGCCCGGCCGTGGCGAAGGATAAATCTCACTTCCGCGCCGCAAGCGCCACACCCGTGGCCACCAGCGCGTAGCCGATGGCGTGGAACGGTTGCAGCTGCTCGCCCAGAAAGATGATCGCGAGGATCGAGCCGAACACCGGCATCAGATGGATGAACGGCGCCGCGCGGTTGGCGCCGATCAGCTCGATGCCGCGGTTGAGGCAGATATAAGCGACGACCGACGGGAAGATTCCGACATAGGCGAAGGCCGCGAGCGTTCGCGGCTCGATCACCGCGATATGGCCGGTCGCGAGCTCGTAGACAACTGGCGGCACCATCAGCACGACGCTCGCGGCGACGGTGGCGGTGAGGAACGACAGCGGGTGCATGCGCGGGCGCAGGCGCAGCAGCGCGGTGTAGAGCGCGTAGAACACGAGCCCGACCAGGATCATGATGTCGCCGGCGTTGAACGCGAAATGCGCGAGCACGCCGAGGTCGCCGCGGCAGACGATGATGAGTGCGCCGGTGAGCGAGGTCGTGATGCCGGCGGCCTGCATCAGGGTGAGCCGCTCGCGAAAGAGCGCAAAAGTCCACAATGCGACGAACAGCGGCGTGACCGATTGCAGCAACAGCGAGTTGATCGCCTGCGTGTAATGCAGCGCGAGGTAGGCGATCACGTTGTACCCGGCCGAGCCCGTGATCGCGAACGCGAAGATCAGCAGCAGATGGCGGCGGATCGCGGGCCAGTCGCGCGCGAGGTGCGACCACACGAACGGCAGCAGTACCACCAAGGCGATCGCCCAGCGCACGAAGGTGAGCGTCGCGGGCGGCACGAGGTCGACCGCGGCGCGACCCACGATGGTGTTGCCTGCCCAGAACAGCGAGCTGAGGACGAGCAGGAGATAGGGACGATCGAGCAGGCGCATGGGGGCGAACGGCGAGTAGCGAATGGCGACTAGCGAGTAGGGGAAGAGCGGGCCGCGCACCAGCTTCCCTGTTCGCTGGTTGCCATTCGCTATTCGCCACTCGCCGCTCGCTATTTGCGCCCTCGGCGCGCCCCCATTCCGCCGCGCCGGCGCCCTAGGGAAAACGAATTGGCAGGCTTTTCAGCGGGTTAGAATCGGATACCATGCCGCCGCTGGACAAATCGCGCGTTGCCATCAACCGTACAGGGGCCCGGGTCGGACCGTTGCCTTGCACTGAGCGGCGGCATCCACTAATCCCCGCGGGCATCCGGTCTATGCGCTTCATTCGGCTTGAGAATTCGCCTGGATCGGGGCGAAGGGGCGGGAAGGGTCGTTCATGGCGAACGTGGTGGTGGTCGGCTCCCAGTGGGGCGACGAGGGCAAGGGCAAGATCGTCGACTGGCTCTCCGAGCAGGCTGACATCGTGGTGCGGTTCCAGGGCGGCCACAATGCGGGCCATACGCTGGTGATCGACGGCGTCACCTTCAAGCTCTCGCTGCTGCC
>DASXCK010000025.1:0-12655 GCA_036491235.1 Xanthobacteraceae bacterium
TCTTTCTCGATCACCCGATTCAGCGCTTCTGGCGCGACGCCCACGCGGCGGCCTCGCACATCAGCCTGAACTGGGATTCGACCGGCAGCATGTACGGGCAATATTTGCTCGGCCTGCCGCCGCAGGGGCAATATTGAAGACCCGCTGTCGGCTTTCGTTGAAGTATTTTTCCAAAGTTTTTCGCGCACTCGACAATCATCGCCAGGGCTGGAATCACGGCCCATATTGTTCGGACGTTCTGGAGAAGCCCTCATCATGTCTATTCATAATGCGTCGGCCCGGCCGACTCGTCGCCGCGTGCTGCAAGGCGCCATGGCCGCTGCGGCATTGCTGCATCCGGGGCGCCGCGCAGCGGCGGCGGTCTATCCGGAGCGGCCGGTCCGCGTCGTCGTACCGTTCGCGCCCGGCGGCCCGGTCGACGTCTTCGGTCGGCTCCTGGCAGACAAGCTGTCGACGCGCCTCGGCCAGCAGTTCTTCATCGAGAATCACGGCGGCGCCGGCGGCAATATCGGCACCGGTCGTGCCGCCAAAGCGGCGCCCGACGGCTATACGCTGCTGCTCAACGCCAACAATCACGTCATCAATCCGCTGCTGTACGCGACCGTGCCCTACGATCCGTTCAAGGACTTCGTGCCGATCTCGCTCGCCGTGACCTTCCCGACCGCCGTGATGGTCAACCCGTCGCTCAGCCTGCATAGCGTTGCCGACCTGGTCGCGTTCGTGCGCGCCAATCCGAAGAAATACGGCTTCGCGTCGGCGGGCATCGGGACGCCGTCGCATCTCCTCGCCGAGCGCATGCGCCAGAAGCTCAACCTCGACCTCGTGCACGTGCCCTACAACGGTAGCGGGCCGACCGCGCAGGCCGTCATGGCGGGCGACACGCCGATCGGCTTTGCCGGGCTGACGGCGGCCGCACCGCTTGCCAAGGCCGGACGGCTCACCATCGTCGCCATCATGAGCAAGGAGCGTGCGCAGGGCATGCCCGACGTACCGTCGATCGCGGAGGCAGGTTATCCCGAGCTCGCCGGTGAAGCCTGGGACGCCATGTTCGCGCCCACCGGCACGCCGCCCACGATCGTCGCACGGCTCGCCGACGAGGTCGGCAAGATCGTGCGGCTGCCGGATATCGGCGCGCGCTTGGAGACGCTCGGCCTCACGCCGATCGGCACGCCGACTGACGCTTTTGCGCGCCAGCTCACCGCCGAAAGCGCCGTCTGGGCGGAGGTGATCCGCGCCGCCGGCCTCAAGCTCAAGTGAAGTTCGCGTAGTGGCGTAGCCCGGCTTGAGCGGAGCGAAAGCCGGGGCGGACTCTGCCGCATATGCAGCTCCCGGATTTCGCTTGCGCCAATCCGGGCTACGCGCCCGCCGCTGCCCACCCGCTATCCGTGGGCAACGGTAAAGTGAACACTCCGCGTGCAATCGGCCTTGCTAAGGCTTGATGGCTTGGTAGCATCGCAACCACTGGTCGGGCCGCGCATTTGGGGCCCACCGCAACTGTACGCAGTCGACAAAAGAATCGGTCCGGCCGAGGCGTCGCATATGGCGATGTCCAGCGGTCGGCCGCCGATGCCGGCGACGTCACGGACGCTGACGGGCGGCAGCCCGTGACTCGAGCATTCCGCCTAAGGAGGAACGCATGGTCAGCGTACGTGTGAATGGACAGGAGCATACCTTCGACGGCGATACGTCGATGCCGCTCCTGTGGTACCTGCGCGACGAGCTCGGCTTGACCGGGACGAAGTTTGGTTGCGGCGTCTCGCTCTGCGGCGCCTGCACGGTTCACCTCCAGGGCGAGGCGGTCCGCTCCTGCAGCATCGCGATGTCGGATGTCGCGGGTAAATCCGTGACCACCATCGAGGGTCTCGACCCCAAAGGCGACCACCCGGTGCAAGTCGCGTGGCGCAATGTCAGCGTGCCGCAATGCGGCTATTGCCAGGCCGGGCAGATCATGACGGCCGCGGCGCTGCTGAAGAAGACGCCGGCGCCCACCGACAAGCAGATCGATGAGGCGATGTACGGCAACATCTGTCGATGCGGCTGCTATCAGCGCATCCATGTCGCGGTCCGCAATGCGTCGAAGGGGGCCTGACATGACATATCAACGCAATCAGCCCGACGTTGCGATCGCCAACGTCAGCCGCCGCAAGATGCTCAGGGGCATCGCGGGCACCGGTGCTTTCGTCATCGCGGCCCAGCTTCCGGGCGTGCGCCAGGCCATGGCCTATGCGACCGGCGCCGGCGACATGCCGCACGGCGTCGTCACAACTCCGAGCGTCTTCGTATCAATCGCCAAGGACGGCACCGTGTCGATCGTGGCGGCTCGCGCCGAGATGGGCACGGGCGCGGCCCGCACGTCGCTGCCGATGATCGTCGCCGACGAGATGGATGCCGATTGGGCGCGCGTGCGCATCGTCCAGTCGCCCGGTGACGAGGAAACATTCGGCAACCAGGATACCGACGGCTCGCGCAGCGTCCGCCACTTCATCCAGCCAATGCGCCAGATCGGCGCCAGCGTACGCAAGATGCTGGAGACCGCGGCGGCCAAGCAGTGGAATGTCGACCCCAGCGAGGTCACGGCGCAGCTCCACGAGCTCGTGCACAAGCCGACCGGGCGCAAGCTCGGGTACGGCGACGTGGCCGAGGCGGCGGCAGGCCTGCCGGTTCCGGCGCCCGACACGCTGCATATGAAGAAGGCCGCCGACTTCCGCTATATCGGCAAAGATGGCGTCACCATCGTCGATCTGCACGACATCACCACCGGCAAGGCGACCTACGGCCAGGACATCAGGCTGCCCGGGATGCTGTTTGCCGTCATCGAGCGCTCGCCGGTGGTGGAAGGCAAGGTGATGACCTACGATGACACCGCGGCCATGAAGGTCCCGGGCGTCGTGAAGGTGGTCAAGATCGACACCACGCCTCCGCCGGCGGCCTTCTCGCCGCTGGGCGGCGTCGCGGTCATTGCCAAGAACACCTGGGCGGCGATGAAGGGCCGCGAGGCGCTCAAGATCACGTGGGACAACGGGCCGAACGCCAACTTCGACTCCGTCTCCTACAAGGCGCACCTCGAGGAGGCCGTGCGCAAGCCCGGCAAGCTCGAGCGCAACGAGGGCGACGTCGACGCGGCGCTGGCCTCGGCCGCGAAGAAGGTCACGGCGGAGTACTATTCGCCGCACCTCGCGCACGCGACCATGGAGCCACCGGCTGCCACGGCGCGCATGGTCGGCGACAAGTGGGAGATTTGGACCTCGGTCCAGAGCCCGGGCGGCGCCCGCGACGACATCGCCAAGCGCCTCGGCGTCGACCAGAAGAACGTCGTCCTGCACACCACGCTGCTCGGCGGCGGTTTCGGCCGCAAGTCGAAATGGGACTTCGCGATCGAGGCGGTGCTCTTGTCCAAGGCCATGGACGGCACGCCCGTCAAGGTCGTGTGGACCCGCGAGGACGACATCCAGCACGACTTCTACCACACCGTGACGGCGGAGCGTCTCGAAGCCGGCGTCGACAAGGACGGCAAGATCACCGCCTGGCGTCACCGCAGCGCGGCGCCGAGCCTGTTCGCGAATTTCAAGCCCGATCCGAAATATCCGGGATTCATCGAGCTCGGGATGGGGTTCGTCGATACGCCGTTCAATGTGCCGAACATCCGGCTGGAGAGCGGCGAGGCGCAGTCGCACGTGCGGGTCGGCTGGTTCCGCTCGGTCAACAACGTCGCCCATGCGTGGGCGATCCAGTCCTTCGTGTCCGAGATCGCCCATGAGCTCGGCCGCGACCCCAAGGACATGCTGCTCGACCTGATCGGGCCGCCGCGCATTGTGAGCGCGCCCGAGAAGGCCACCACGCCGTGGTGGGACTACGGCGAGCCGCATGAGGTCTACCCGGTCGACACCGCGCGGCTGCGCAAGGTAACCGAGCTGGCGGCCGACAAGGCGGGCTGGGGGCGCCAGCTGCCGAAGGGCCACGGCCTCGGCATCGCGGCGCATCGCAGCTTCGTCACCTACGTCGCCACCGTGGTCGAGGTTGCGGTGGACGACAAGGGCAACATCTCGGTGCCGCGCGTCGACACCGCGATCGACTGCGGCTTCTACGTCAATCCCGAGCGCATCCGCTCGCAGATCGAAGGCGCCGCCGTGATGGGGCTCGCGCTCGCCAAGTACGGCGAGATCACGCTCAAGAACGGACGCGTGGAGCAGAGCAACTTCAACGATTACCAAGTGGTCCGCCACGACGAGTCGCCGCTCGTCACCAACACCCACATCGTCGAGAACGGCCTCGAGGTGCCGGCGAGCGGCGTGGGTGAACCGGGCGTGCCGCCGTTTGCGCCGGCATTGTGCAACGCCATCTTCGCCGCCACCGGCAAGCGCATCCGCCGCCTGCCGATCGGCAATCAGCTGGCGTAGCCGGGAGCTGGCGAGCGCCACGTCGTGGCGCGCAAATGCGGCCGGGACGCGGGGTGAACCCGAGTCCCGGTTTTTCATATCCGTAGGACGTGATCCTGGAAGGCCGATCAACCCGTCTTCACTGTTTCGCCGACGACTCGCCGCCGACCGAGCTGATCATGCGCTGTACGTCCTCTTGGATCGATTTTGTCGTCACCGATTCCACCAGCTCACCTGAAACCAGGGTCGCCTGCGTGACCTGGAACAGGTCGGCGTCCTTCCTGATGAAAAACAGACGATTGATGGAAATGGACGTCGCCTGCCCTCTGATCCTGACGTTGTTCAACCTCGTCACGCATTGAAAGGAGGCCTGATCGTGGACCCACTGCATTTTCGAAATCGTATCCGGGCTCACGCCCGGGAAAATGCGCGAAATCTGCGCGATGAAATTCCAAAGTGAGTAGTCGCCTCCGATGACGTATTTCAACGCGGGATCCGATTCGATTATGTCTTGTCCCCTGAAGGTGACGAACGCCACGGAGTTCCGCAGCGTCATCTCGACGGGAAGGTCCTTTCGCACCAGCGATTGGATGGATTCGTTGATCGCCGCGAGCGCGTCGGATCCCAATTCGCCCTTGCTGATTTCGACCTGCAGGCGCGCAAACGCCTTTTCGACGTCGACGGCGCCGTCCTTGCGAAGCGGAAGCGCATCGGAGATGCCGAGCTCGCGGTACGTCTCTTCCAGCGTCGTTTTGCCTTGTCCGATCTGCGCGCGGATGCCCGGCATGAACATGAGCGCCGCGCCAATTCCGATGAAGCGCCGGCGCAGTTGCGGGTCGTCGGGCAGAACGCCGGAGAACGAAAAGTTGTTGATCGACGTGTCGGCGCCGAGGGACACGGCGATCGGTTCGTCCTGAACGAAGTACTTTTCGGCCAGCGGCCGGATCGGTGTCGCCGCAAACACGGATTTGCTCGCGGACAGCAGTGGGATGTCGAGAATGGTGACATCGTCGATCGCCCGATAATCGCTTGGGCTTACCATGCTCCAATGCGCCGGCAGCGCCCACGAGGTCGGGGGCGCCTCTGTGCGTTGCGGGACAAGGGCCCGCGTGGTCTTGGGTGCCTCGAACTCCTTGCCCTCGACGGTCTGCTTCAGCGTGGGCGTTGCTTCGCGCGCTGCACCGCGTTGCGCCCAGAAGAATGGAAGGCTAGCGAGCGCCAGCAGGGCCGCGCCGACCAGGAGGATGACCACGGATTCGGAGCCGGAGAATTGGTAGTTCTGTGCCGTGATCCCCGTGGCCGCGGGAGCGACGTGGTAGACCACCGCGTATATTCCGACGAACAACACCGCCAATCCGGCGATCGCCAGCAGTGCGATCGAGAACCTGACCACGCCGGGTAGGTTTGTGGTGTCGCGCATCGATGCCCCCAATGCCCGTGGACGCGCGGCCGATCCCTGCGTCGGGCAGTGCAACCACGCGGACACACGCGGATAGTAGGCACGCTTAGCGTGGTGGATGTCAAGCAAGCGGCCGGCGCCTTCTCCCGCCCGGCGAAGCCATCATCGCGATCGCCGCCGCTCGCGGCGATTCTGCCGACATCGCGCTGCTGTGCACGACGCCACGATCGACTGCGGCGCCCATGTCAATCGCGGGCGCATCCGCTCGCAGGTCGAAAGTGACGCCTCAATCTCATTCGCGTTCGCCGCGTGCTGCGAAATCAGGCTCGCGAACAGAGGCGTGCATGGCTATCGGTCGCGCTGACCGTGGATGAGTTCGGGCAGGAGGTGGCGTGTTTCCCGGTCGACAACGTGGTTGAGTTGTCGGATGGGCGCCATGCCGTGGGTGTGTTCGAGCACGCGCCGACCCGCTCCCGACCGTCTTCGCCTTGACGTGCCGAGCGGGGGAATGAGCGTACACTTCCGTAATTGATCAGGCCACGCGCGAGCTCATCTGGCGGAATGGCGACGCGAAAGCCGGCCGTGGCCGGCTGAGTTCGCCCGCCCCCGTTCGGGTGACGTGCCCTTACGCCATCAGCACCAGGCCCATGATCAAGAACCCGATCACGATCGCAGCGAACACCTCCGCGACGGGGCCGGCGTAGTCGACGAACATCCGCCATCGACCGGCTGGAGCGGACACCACGGTCCGCCCCGCGTCACGGGGCGACTCTGTCGGGGCTTTCCTCGGTCTCTTGCTCCACGGCGAGCGCAGGTGCGTCATCGGCTTCCGCGATGACGGCCTCCGGCTCGGGTCTGATCTCAGGTTTTCTCGGGTGGGGCGGCACCTGCTCGTCGCGTTGCTCGACACTCACCTGCATGGAGCGCGCAATATCGGCGCATTGGTTGACCACCCGCACGAACCGGGCGAGGCGCTCGTTGGCGTAGACGCCGTTCTCGCGCACGCGTCGCGCCAGGTCGCGCAAGATTCCCGCCGTCTCGTCGGCACCGTCGAGAAGTTGCTCGGCCACCCGCTCGATCTCGTCGGCGGTCATCCCCGTCAAACGGTCGACCGACTCGAGTGTCACGTTGCCGAGTTCGAGTTGCTCCGCCTTCGGGTCGGTATTCTTCACCGTGACCGGGCGGGGTGGATATGGCGGATACGATGTCGGCGTTGATGTCGGCTCGATGCGCTTGCTGCTCTTGCCGTTGCCGTTGCCGTTCCCGCGACCGAGACTCATGATCGACATGGATATACTCCCCTGTTACGCACGCCCCAGATACACACGCCTTTGCCCATACCAATTGTTCTGCATCCTACGATGCTGCTTTACTTGAATGTGTGGGAGGCCATTAAAAAATCCGATACCAATGTGGCGAGAATTAGAATGCAGAAACAAGGCTTTGTCGGGCAAGCGACATCGAAGCCCGGGCCGCGCGCCAGCAGTGCCGCGGCTAGATGAAATTGTCCCAAAGTGGTGCAAGGAAGGACGAATACTCGTTAACGATCAAGGTCCACTGGCCGGTGTTGCTGAACACATTGCGTTCCATCTTAGCCAAAAGTCTGAAAGCGGCGGATCGCATTGCAATAACCGCAGTACCGGCCTGCTGAAATAAAGCCCTGACACGGCACGCGTGTGCCGCTTTGAGGCAACGCTTTGCGCCGGCCTGACAAAATCTACCTGCGACACAATGGCCGCCAGGCGGAAATGATCTGCCGATTCCGATCCTCTTCGCCGGATCGACGGTGGATATTCGTCGCGCTGAACGTTAGCGGACGAGTTCTCCGTTCTCATTCGCGCTTGCGTCGAGAGGCTGCAAGCGATCGTTCGGTGGGCCGGCTGATCGGGAAGATCTTGCGCATGTAAGCGGCGAGCATCGCACAATAGTCTGTCGCATAGCGGGGCAATGGACGTCGCTTGTCCCAGGAAATCGTCAGCGGCTCCCGCAACGGGCGGCCCCTGTACGTGAGACCGACGATTTGTACCCGGTAGCGGTAGCACTGAAGCTGCGAAGGGATGACCGCGACGCCGTGACCCGCCTCGGCAAGCGCCAGCAGGGCGTGCGGGGTGCGGCTCTCGAACACGACGGTTGGTTTGAGGCCGGCCATGCGGCTCGCCGCGTCGAAGGCGCGACGAAATCCAAATCCGCTGTGCATGAGCAGCAACGGAAAGTCCGCAAGGTCGGCAACCTCGATGGTACGACGGCGACCGAGCGGCATCGCGGGATGACAGACGGCCAGCAGCTCCACCGATCCGAGTGAGAGACTGCCGAAATGACCCTCGTCCAGTTTGACGGCATGCAACAAATTCTGGCCCAGGTGGATTTCTCCGCGTTCGAGCAGGTTCAATATCTCGCTGCCCGTTCCCTCGCTGATCCGCACCTCGACTTTCGGATACCGCTTCGCGTAGTCGTGCAAGAACCCTGACAAGACGCTTTCGATGTGTTGCGGCGAGCCGGCGACCTTGAGGACGCCTGTATCTCCATGGCGGAGCAGCTGCGCCTGCTCCGTCACCGCGTCGGCGCAGTTGAGAAGCAAACGGCATCCCGCCAAAAGTTGCTCGCCCTCGCCGGTCAAAAGAAGCCGGCGGCCGATACGATCGAAAAGCCGCAGACCGAGGTCGCGCTCGAGATCGATGATTTGGCGTGACAATGCGGGCTGGGCGATCCGCAGGCGCACGGCCGCCTTGGAGACCGTGCCGAGCTCGGCCACGGTCACAAACGTACGGGCGCGGCGCAGATCCATGCGCGCTTATACCATTTCGGCATAAGAACACAGAATCTTTATGTATTGGACGGTGCGGCGGCTTTCAGAGGCAAATGGCGGCCATATGCCGATTGATCGGCATGACTGGCGGAGGCGCAAATGAACGGTCGATATAAAAACAGTCTGGCCATGCTGGCGTGCATCGCGCTCGGCGCATTCGGCAGCGAAGCGCTTCATGGACAAACAAGGCCGCCGGCGTACTTGATCGGTCAGATCGAGGTCAGCGATCCGACCGGGTACGCCAAGGAATATTTGCCGAAGGCCCGGGAGATCATCAAGGCGCACGGCGGACGGCTGGTCGCAGCTGCGGGGGCGGCCGCGAGCGGCTCGCAAGTGGTTGGCGTTGACGGCGTACCGCCCAAGCGCGTGGTCATCTATCGATATCCGAGCCTGGAGGCGCTCTTGGCTTGGCGAAATGATCCGGCCTATGTGCAGGTGCGCCACGTCGGCGAGAAATATGCCAAGTACCATACCTTTGCGGTCGAGGGCGCCCCGGACAGCCCCCGGTGATCGCTGCCGCGATCGGGCGCCAGCAGATCGCAGGCGTCATTTGATGGTTTGATGTTCGCGTCTGCGCGTCCGCGTCTTGGTACAAAGGGGAATTCCAATGATGTCCGCTGGCGCGCCCCCTCTGGGCGTGCATCTGACGTCGTGTCTTGATTTATGAGTACGCGATTGATCCGTGGCCCAGGTAATAGCTGGAGCGGGACGACGATTCGAAGATAGGTCATGTCGCTCCAGCGGGTCGTGGTCGTCAAGCTCGTTTAGCCGCGATGCAGGGCGCAGATCTTGTTGCCGCACGGGTCGCGCAGGTAAGCAAGGTAGATTCTGCCCGAGCCGCCTTCACGCCAACCGGGCGGATCCTCGACGCTCTTGCCGCCGGTGGCGACGCCGACGTCGTGGAAAGCCTTGACCATTTCCGGGCTGGTGCACGCGAAGCCGATGGTGCCGCCATTGGCGCACGTCGCCGCGTTGCCGTCGAGCGGCTTGGTGATGCCGAACAAGCCCGTCTTGGTGCGATAAAAGATGCGTCCTTTTGGGTCGGCCTGGCCTTCCGGCAGCCCGATGGCGCCGAGCACGGCGTCATAAAATTTCTTCGACGCCGCAATGTCGTTGGCGCCGAGAATTACGTGTGTGAACATTGTTGCTCCTTTGGCCGAGGTTCAAGCCGTCGGGCCCAAGCTTGTCTGGTTACGCTCCCATAGTATCGCGGGCCCATCGCGACACGGAAGTCGATAACGTTTCAGAACGTTCTTGCGCGCTTGTCGCATTGGCCATAGCGCAATGGGATGCGCGGCTTGCGTTTGTATGCTCGGGCGCCGCCGTCTACACGCCTTTAACAGCAGGCCGTCATCGAGGCGCTGGCGGACGGCGAGACCACGCAAGACCGTAACGTGCATCAGCGCACTGACTGGGCGCCAGAACGAGAGCGAGAGCCGGTTGGGCAAAACAAACCTAGAAAACCCAATATTTTCAAGAGGGCCATGGTCAGCGTTGCGCTCGCCCGGCATTGCGGCGCCAGCGCGACCCACAGCCCAAACGCCGCCCGTACAAAACAAAGCTAGAAAGGCCAATGATTTCAGTGGAGGCCACGACGCACGGGGAGATCAATGAGCCATCGCGCTCATCGCTGTGCGCCCTTCGGCCGCGCAATCTCGTCCGCCATCCAATGCGCCACTGCGCCGGGCGAGCGGTTGCCCGGCCCGTTGGTCGCGCGTAGGTTGGCGGAACGCATCAGGTCGACGTCGATCGCGCCGATGAGCGGCCGCAGGGCGTCGATGAGCGCGTGGTCGTTCGCGTTACGCGGCGCGATCAGGATGACGGCGTCATAGGGCGGGATGACGTGCTTTGTGTCGTCCAGCACCACGAGATCGTATTGCGCGATGCGTCCCTCGCTGCTGTAAGCCGAGATCACATCGACGTCGCCTGACGCCGCCGCCGGATACATGAACTCGGGCTGCATCGTGCGCTGCGCCTTGAAGGCGAGGCCGTAGGCTTGGCGGATCGCGGCCCACTCGGGCCGGCTGAAGAACTCGTAGTCGCCCGCGATGGTGAGCTGCGGCGCGACCCGCGCGAGGTCGGCGATCGAGCGCACGCCGAGCGCCTCCGCGCGCTTCTTCGACATCGCGAGCGCATAGGCGTTCTCGAAGCCGAGATTGCCGAGCAGCGTGATGCCGCGCTGCTCCTTGAGCCAGCGTGCCACGGCGGCCGTGACCTCCGCGCGCGGCTTTGCGTCATTGCGATGCAGGTCGTTCGCCCAGATCGTGCCCGTGTAGTCTACGTAGACGTCGAGCTCATTGCCGGCGAGCGCGTCGAGGATCACGCTCGACCCGAGGCCCTCCCGTGTTGTCGCCGAGAGGCCGGCAGCGCCAAGCTGCTGCTCCAGTAGCGCTGCGAGGATGTATTGCTCCGCGAACGTCTTGGCGCCGACCGTGTAGCGGGCATGCGGCTTGGCGAAGCCGGGCGCGAGCGCGCCGATGATGATCAACAGCATGCCGACGCCGCCGGCGACGACTTTGCCCCGCCGGCGCGTGGAGAGGCCGCGCTCGATCAGCGCGAGCAGCTGATCGACCGCGAGCGCGAGCAGCGCCGCCGCGACGCAGCCGAACAGAACGAACACCCAGTTCTGCGTCTGCAGTCCCGCGAAGATGTAGTTGCCGAGGCTCGTCTGCCCGATCGGCGTCGACAAGGTTGCGGTGCCGATCACCCAGACGGCGGCGGTGCGGATGCCCGCCATGACGACCGGGAGCGCGAGCGGAAGCTCGACCATCCACAGCGCCTGCCGTCGCGTCATGCCGACGCCGATCGCCGCTTCCTGAACCGCGGGATCGATGCCGGTGAGCCCGGTGACGGTGTTGCGCAGCACCGGCAGCACGCTGTAGAGCGCGAGCGCGAGGACCGCCGGCAAAAAGCCGAGCGCCGAAAAGCTCACGCCGAACGCGCGCGCCGACAGCGCCGCGAGTCCGAGCAGCAGCGGATAGAACAGCGCCAGCAGCGCGAGGCCCGGGATCGTCTGCACGACGCTCGACAGCGCGAGCACGACGGCGCGGAATGCCGGTCGGCGGATCGAGACGAGCGCGAGCGGGAGACTGCACGCGATGCCGAGCGCGAGCGCCGTCATGCTCACGCGCACATGGCCGCCGAGATAGTCTGGCAGGTGCGCCAGCGCGTCGGTGAGCCGCGAGTCGAGGCCGTCCGTCATGCGCCTTGCCCCGCGATCAACGCGTGCAGGCGTTCGGCCTGGCGGCGGGGCGTCTGCATCAGTTCGCGCACGTATGGATCGATGTCGGCATCGGCGGCGAGGAGGGCGCGCGGCGTTCCGTCCGCGATGGTCTGGCCGCCGCGCATCACCACGATGCGGTCGGCGAGCAGCACCGCCTCGAGCGCGTCGTGGGTGATCATCACGGTCGTGAGGCCGAGTTGCTCATGGAGGGTGCGCACGTCGCGGCCGAGCGCGTCGCGGGTGATCGGATCGAGCGCGCCGAACGGCTCGTCCATCAGCACGATGCGCGGCCGCGCCGCGAGCGCGCGCGCGACGCCGACGCGCTGGCGCTCGCCGCCCGAGAGCTGGTGCGGAAAGCGGTTGCGGTGCCGCGCGCGATCGAGGCGTACCAGCTCGAGGAGTTCGTCGACCCGGCCGGCGCGCGTCGCCGCGTCCCAGCCGATCAGACGCGGCGTGATCGCGATGTTCTCGGCGACCGTCATGTGCGGGAAGAGCCCGACGTTCTGGAACACGTAGCCGATGCGGCGGCGCAGTGCGATCGGATCGAGCGAACGCACAACCTCGCCGTCGATGCGCACGACGCCGTCGCTCGGGTCGGTGAGCCGGTTGATCAGCCGCAGCAGCGTGGTCTTGCCGGCGCCGGAGGCGCCGACGATCGCCAGAAATTCGCGTTCCGCGACCGCGAGCGTGACGTCGTCGAGCGAGCGCGCGCCGTCATAGGCTTTGCTGACGCGCTCGAAGCTGATGACGGGAGGCGAGGACATCGACGAGATTCACCGGTGGTAGTCATCGTACGTGAGGTGGGTGCTGCGCGCGGACTCCCTTTCCCCGCTTGCGGGGAGAGGGTCGGG